>JACRPU010000098.1 GCA_016223025.1 Nitrosomonadales bacterium
TGAATGGTGGCGGGTCGAGTTAGGTTTCGCGGTCCGAAGCCTTCAAAAAGTTTCGCGACCTCAGCCCCTGCGCGACAACGCACACCCGTAGTGTCTTTCATTATCGGGGGCGCTGCGCTACTGCTGCATGAAAGTTAGGCAGGTGCGGTTGACGACTTTAGTCGTCGCACCTGACTGCGCTAACCCACCTGCTTTAGCTGGTGGTAGTTCAGTTTAAGGAGACATCATGTTGCTGACAGCTGTTCTTACTCCTGCCGAAGAAGGTGGCTACATCGCCTTGAATCCCGAAACCGGAACAACGACACAGGGAGAAACCGTTCAGGAGGCGGTAGCCAATCTCCAAGAGGCCACCGCGTTGTATCTCGAAGAATTTCCCGCACGTTTCGGCGCGCATCCGCTGGTGACTACCTTCGAGGTGGCATGTGCCTAAGCTCCCTGTTTTGTCGGGAGCAGAAATCGTCAAGGCGCTCGTGGCGCTCGGGTTTGTGGTCATGCGGCAAAAGGGAATCCACATCGTCCTTCGGCGCGGATCGAGCGGATGCGTCGTTCCTGGTCACAAAGAGGTCAAAACAGGTACTTTGCACGGCTTGCTGCGGCAGGCTGATGTCAATGCCGATGAATTCATGCGGGGATTGGGAAAATGATCGGTCGTTTGAGCGGCATTCTGCTGGAAAAGAACCCGCCGCAGATCCTGCTGGATGTGCAGGGCGTGGCCTACGAACGGGACGTGCCGATGAGCACGTTCTACAACCTGCCGGTGCTGCATGAAAAAGTGGTGCTGCATACGCAACTCATCGTGCGCGAAGACGCGCATTTGCTGTACGGATTTTCGAGCAGCGAGGAACGCATCGCGTTTCGCCAGTTGCTCAAGATCAGCGGCGTGGGGCCGAAGCTGGCGTTGTCGGTGTTGTCCGGTTTGAGCCTGAACGACCTGGCGATTGCGGTGGCGAACAAGGAGGCAGGCCGCCTCACCAGGATTCCCGGCGTGGGCAAGAAGACCGCCGAGCGCCTGCTGCTCGAACTGCAAGGCAAATTCGTGGCGACCGTTCCAAGCGGTGCAAAAGGCGCGGCTATCACACATACTGGCGATGTGCTCAACGCGCTGCTGGCATTGGGCTACAGTGAGAAGGAATCGGAATGGGCGGCGAAACAATTGCCCGCCGAAGTCGGCGTATCGGACGGCATACGTCAGGCGCTTAAGTTGCTCTCGAAGGGGTAGTCTGATGGGATATATACTTGCCACAACAGATGGGAGAGCCTCTTGACTCAGTTAACGACTGCCAAACTCTGCTCGGAAGCCAAGATGTTTTCCGATATGGAAAGCCGCCATCTAGAGCCATCCTTGTTTGGTGTGACGGATGGCAAGGCGGTGGGTACGTATCTCGAACACAAGTTCCGCGCCTTTCTTCAGGAGCGAGGGTTCGTCTTTGAAGCCGGAAACTCCGCCAGCGGGATTGATTTCCCCGGCCTTGGCGTGGACATGAAAGTGACGAGCATCCGCCAGCCGCAATCTTCATGCCCATTCAAATCGGCGCGCCAAAAGGTCTATGGGTTGGGCTATTCGCTGATGGTCTTTGTTTATGGCAAGAGCGATGATGAAACCTCGCGTACCGCGACATTGGTGATTACCGACACGATATTTGTCGAGGCCAGCCAGACTGGCGATTTTCAAATGACTTCCGGATTGCGGGAAATTTTGGGTCGGGAAGGCAACCTGGATGATGTAGTCGCTTTCTTATCCGAGAGGCATTTGCCGGTAGATGAAATCGCTTTGAATAATCTGGCTGCGGAAATCATGGGCAACCCACCTGAGCAAGGTTATCTGACCATCTCGAATGCGCTGCAATGGCGGTTGCAATATACGCGAGTCATCGAGAAAGCTGGTACGGTGCAAGGTGTCCATGCCGTTTATCGGGGAAGCAAGACGTGAACGAAAAACGCAAACGCAAAATTGAGTTCGGCGATTTCCAAACCCCGGACAGCTTGACGCAAGAGGTTTGCGCGAGGCTGTCAGTTCTTGGCATTCATCCTGATATTGTGATTGAGCCGACTTGTGGCGTAGGTGCGTTTGTATTGGCTGCCGCAGAGGCTTTTCCTTCGGCGCGGGAAATTCTCGGGTTTGAAGAAAATGATGAATACCTGGGGGTGTTGCGTGCAAAATTGGAGGGCAACAGCAACGGGAAACGGATCAGGCTGGAACAGGCGAATTTCTTTTCGACCAATTGGCGCGAAAAATTGCGCCAGGTTAGCGGTACGCTGCTGGTGATCGGGAATTTTCCATGGGTGACTAACTCGGGCCAGGCTGCTATCGGCGGAACCAATCTTCCTGGAAAAATGAACATCATGAACCACAGCGGTTTTGATGCAATCAGCGGTAAAGCCAATTTCGATATATCAGAAGCGATGTTGCTGGAAGTGTTACGCTGGTTTCAGGGGCGTACCGGCGATGTGGCGATGCTGGTCAAGACGGCAGTTGCCCGCAAGGTGCTTGCGTATGCCGCGCGGCAAAACCTGCCTGTCCGGGATGCATTGCTGATAAAAATTGATGCCAAGAAAGAATTCAATGCTGCTGTGGATGCTTCACTGTTGGTGATGAGATTGGCTGGTGGGGCGGAAAAATTTACCCATGACTACAGTGTATTTGAAGATATGCATGACAAGCACGGTTGTCGCGTGGGTCATCGCGGTGGGTTGACCGTGTGCGATCTTGATACCTTTGAACAGTTTGCCTTTCTTGTGGGAGAGAGTCCGCAAAAATGGCGTTCAGGGGTCAAACATGATGCGTCGGCGATCATGGAATTCACTCGCACTGGGCGCGGCCTAGAGAACGGAAAGGGGGAGTTGGTTGATCTGGAGATGGAATATCTTTATCCGCTGCTGAAAGGCTCAGATGTTGGCGGCGGCAAGCCTGGGCGCGAAAAATTTGTGCTGGTTACTCAGCACGTTGTCGGTGAAGCGACTGACACAATACGCAGTAGAGCACCTAAGACATGGGCTTATCTTGAGCGGCATGTGAGAGAGCTGAATGCCAGAGGCAGCACTATTTACGAGAAGAACCCTCCGTTTTCCGTATTCGGTGTGGGCGACTACGCATTTCGTCCTTGGCGCATCGCAATTTGCGGCCTTTACAAGATTCTAAGATTCCGTCTCGTCGGTCCGATAGAGAATCGCCCCGTCATGTTTGACGATACGGTTTACTACCTATCTTTTGCAACTGAAGAAGAAGCGGTGGAAACGTATGAGCGGCTCAACTCTGATTCTGCCATGCGGCTACTGACCTCCTTAATTTTTTGGGATGAAAAAAGACCGATTAAAACTGGAATCCTGAATCTTCTTGATTGGTCGCGCATAGGGTTGGATCGTCAAGGATCGCAACCTCGTCAGATGGAGCTGCTCGCATGATCCACAGCGACAACCTCACCTCTGAACCGCGCCTCATCGCGGCCACTCCCGCCTCCCATCAGGAAGAAGCGCTGGAGCGCGCATTGCGCCCGAAGCAGCTCGACGAATATGTCGGGCAGGAAAAGATACGCGAGCAACTTTCCATTTTCATCGAGGCGGCGCGCAAGAGGAAAGAACCGCTGGATCACGTGCTGTTGTTCGGCCCGCCGGGGCTGGGCAAGACCACGCTGGCGCACATCATCGCGCGCGAGATGGGCGTGAACCTGCGCCACACCTCCGGCCCGGTGCTGGAGCGCGCGGGCGATCTCGCGGCGCTGTTGACCAACCTCGAACCGAATGACGTGCTGTTCATAGATGAAATCCACCGCCTCTCTCCCGTGGTGGAAGAAATCCTCTATCCCGCGCTGGAGGATTACCAGATTGACATCATGATCGGCGAAGGCCCGGCGGCGCGCTCGGTGAAGCTGGACCTGCCGCCCTTTACGCTGGTGGGCGCGACCACGCGCGCGGGCATGCTGACCAACCCGCTGCGCGACCGCTTCGGCATCGTGGCGCGGCTGGAGTTTTACACCACCGGCGAATTGCAGCGCATCGTGATGCGCTCATCCGGTTTGCTGGAACTGCCGATCTCGCAGGATGGCGCGCTGGAAATCGCCAAGCGTTCGCGCGGCACGCCGCGTATCGCCAACCGCCTGCTGCGCCGCGTGCGCGACTTCGCCGAAGTGCGGGCGCAGGGCGAGGCGACGCGCGAGGTGGCGGATGCCGCGCTCACCATGCTGGACGTGGATGCGCAGGGGCTGGACGTGATGGACCGGAAGCTGTTATTGACCGTGATCGAGAAATTCACCGGCGGGCCGGTGGGGCTGGACAATCTCGCCGCCGCCATCGGCGAAGAGCGCGACACCATCGAGGATGTGCTGGAGCCTTACCTTATCCAGCAGGGCTATTTGCAGCGCACCTCGCGCGGGCGCATCGCCACTGCGAACGCCTACAGACATTTCGGCCTGGCGTTGCCGCGCGGGCAGGCTACCAAGGAGTTGTGGGATGAGCCGGGGGTTGCGGGGTGAGCGCAGAGTACCGGATGAGTAAACACGCTTCGGTTTTTGCCTCGCCAATCCGCGTGTATTTTCAGGACACCGACGCGGGCGGGGTGGTGTACCACGCCAGCTATGTGAATTTCATGGAGCGGGCGCGCACCGAATGGCTGCGCGAGCGTTATGGCTACAGCAACGCGGGGTTGATGAAAGAGTTCGGCGTGGTGTTCGTGGTGCGCACCCTCCAGCTGGATTACCTCAAACCGGCGCTGCTCGACGATTTGCTGGACGTCACCGCGCAGATCAAGGAGACCGGGCGCAGCCGCGTGATCCTGTATCAGTGCGTGCTGCGCGGCGAGGAGAGACTGGTGGAAGCGGAAGTCCATCTGGTGTGCGTGGCGGTGGATAGTTTCAAGCCGGTGAGCGTGCCGGAAGTGCTGCGCAAGCAATGGAAGGACTGAACCTAACGGGCATGGCAAAGCAGCCACCCCTGAAAACGAGCGAAGCGAAGTTTCGAGCTTGCGGCCAAACGAGCGAAGCGAAGTTTCGAGCTTGCGGCCAAATGAAACTCGCCATGCCCGTTCTCTCACCCTACCCCCTGGTGGAACTACTAGCCATTCGACTAGGCTGCAAGAAGCCGCAGCCAAGTCGCTGGTTATCCCGGAGGAAAGGGGACGAGGTCTCGCTACGCGAGTTTCACGTTAAAATCTCAGTTGTGGGGTTCGTAGGTGCGAATTTATTCGCACGAACACCAGGCTATGTGCGAATAAATTCGCACCTACGTCTGATTCCGGCTTAAGAAGCGCAATTGTAGAAGCGCTTTAAATCAAGCCGCCTCGATCTCCGCCACTGCCGCCTGTTTGGTCAACAGCGTAATCAGCGTCGCCAGTTGCTTCCTCATTTCGCGGCGATCCACGATCATGTCCAACGCGCCATGCTCCAGCAGGAATTCCGCGCGCTGGAATCCTTCCGGCAGCGTTTCGCGCACCGTCTGCTGGATGACTCTCGCGCCGGCGAAGCCGATCAGCGCGCCGGGTTCGGCGATCACCACGTCGCCCATGAAGGCGAAACTGGCGGAAACGCCGCCCATGGTGGGGTCGGTCAGCACGGAAATGAACGGCAGTCTTTCCGCGCTCAACTGGGTCAGCGCGGCGCAGGTCTTGGCCATCTGCATCAGCGACAGCAGGCCTTCCTGCATGCGCGCGCCGCCGCTTGCGGCGAAGCAGACAAAGGGGATCTTCTGCTCGGTGGCAAGCTGCACGCCGCGCACGAAACGCTCGCCCACCACCGAGCCCATGGAGCCGCCCATGAAATTGAACTCGAACACCGCCACTACCAGCGGGATAGTATGCACGCTGCCCTGCATCACCACCAGCGCGTCGCTCTCGCCGGTATCTGTTTGCGCCGCCGTCAGGCGCTCGCCGTATTTCCGGCTGTCCTTGAATTTGAGCGTATCCAGCGGCTGCACTTCGGCGCCGATCTCGAAGCGCCCCTCCCCATCCAGCAGCCAGTCCAGCCGGGTGCGCGCGGTGATGCGGTGATGGTGGTTGCACTTCGGGCAGACACTCAGGTTTTTTTCAAGGTCGGAGTGGTACAGCACCGTCTGACAGGACGGGCATTTGTGCCACAAACCTTCCGGCACGTTCTTCTTGCCTTCGTCGCCCAGCTCGCGGCGCTTGATTTTGGGGGGCAAAAGTTTCTGGAACCAGCTCATCTTAACCTCTTTGCAAATTCTATTTTATCCGCAGATTACGCAGATTCATGCAGATTAAAAACGCTACTCTGTGCCGGTTTGCTTCTTTCTCGGACAGAAATCAACCGCATAAACCTGGCGGTTTATCTGCCTTAATCTGCGTAATCTGCGGACAAAAGCTTTCAGGCCTGATCCACCGCCAGCCTTAACTCCCCGACCAACTTGCCCGCGTTGGCAATTACATTCTGCCCGGTAGCGTTCTCGATTTCCTGCACGATGCGGCTGCCGACCACCACGCCGTCGCACAGCTTCGCCACCGCCTGCGCGGTTGCCGCATCGCGGATGCCGAAGCCCACTCCGATGGGCAGTGAAATATGCTTGCGCAGTTGCGGCATTTTTCGTTCGATCTCGCTCAAATCCAGATTCCCGGCGCCGGTCACGCCCTTGAGCGAGACGTAATACACATAGCCGCGCGCCTGTTTCGCGATGCTGGCGATGCGCTCGTCGCGCGTGGTTGGCGCCAGCAGGAAAATCGGGTCAATGCCGTGGCGCTGCAAATGGCCGAACGCCTCGTGGCTTTCCTCCGGCGGGAAATCCACCGTCAGCACGCCATCCACGCCCGCTTCGGCGCAGTGCCTGGCAAAACGCTCCCAGCCCATCGCCTCGATCGGGTTGCCGTAACCCATCAGCACCAGCGGCGTCGCGCTGTCGGTCTTGCGGAACTGCGCCACCATGCCGAGCACGTCGTGCAGCGATACGCCATGCTTCAGCGCGCGCTCGGAGGCGCGCTGGATGGTCGGCCCATCCGCCATCGGGTCGGAAAACGGCACGCCCAGCTCGATCACGTCCGCGCCCGCTTCCACCAGCGCGTGCAGCAGCGGCACGGTGATGGCCGGCGCGGGATCGCCTGCGGTGATGAACGGGATCAGCGCCTTGCGGTGGTGCAGCTTGAGCTTTTCAAAGGTGGTCTGAATGCGTGACATGGCAATTTACAAAGTAATGGCAACAGGAGTTCTACGCATACATCAGCCGCCCGCGCGGATCGGGGATGGGGTCTCCAAATTCGCGCGCCGTATCAAGCCACAAGTGCATTGCCTCCTTTACGCCGGCCAATGCTTCTTCCTGAGTATCGCCATGCGCCATGCAGCCGGGCAATTCCGGCACCTCGGCGATGAACGCGGCATCTTCCGCGCTCCAGTAGAGAATGATTTCATAGCGTTCCATTTATTCCTCCTTGGCAAGTCGGTGTTTCTGGATGATCTCTCTAACCTGTTTTATCTGGTAAGACTTGGCTTTTGAGCCTTGACGCTGAATATTGATTTTTTCTGCTATTCCACCCTTGCGAAAAATAGGGTGGCTGCCGCGACTCCGAATCTCGAAGCCAGGATGTTTGAGCAGATGTCAAAGATCATCGAACTCAATATTGGCATCCGACAAGCCCCGCCATACCCGGAAAATCAGCTTGTCGTATTTTCCCATGATTACAGCGTAATCCCCTTCAGCCGCGCCACGGTATTGATGTCCTTGTCGCCGCGCCCGGAGAGATTCACCAGCAGCACCTTGTCCTTGCCCATCCGTGGTGCGATCTTTGCCGCATGGGCCAAGGCGTGACTGGATTCCAGCGCGGGGATGATGCCCTCGAAGCGGCACAGGTTGTGGAACGCCGCCAGCGCCTCGTCGTCGTTGATGGCCACATATTCGGCGCGCCCGCTGTCCTTCAGCCAGGCGTGCTCGGGGCCGACGCCGGGATAATCCAGCCCGGCGGAAATCGAGTGCGTCTCGATGATCTGCCCGTTCTCGTCCTGCATCAAATAGGTTTTGTTGCCGTGCAACACGCCGACCTTCGCATTTGCCGTCAGCGGCGCGGCGTGCGATCCGCTGCCGATGCCGTGCCCGCCGGCCTCCACGCCGATCAGGCGCACGCCGGGCATGTCGAGGTAATGGTAGAACACACCCATCGCGTTGGAGCCGCCGCCCACGCAGGCGATTATCGCATCCGGCTGTCGCCCGGCGATTTCCGGCATCTGCGCCACCGCTTCCCTGCTCACGATGGAATTGAAGTCGCGCACCATCACGGGGTAGGGGTGCGGCCCCGCCACCGTGCCGATGATGTAGAAAGTGTTTTCGATGTTGGTCACCCAGTCGCGCATCGCCTCGTTGAGCGCGTCCTTGAGCGTTTTGGATCCGCTCTCCACCGGCACCACGGTCGCGCCCAGCAGCTTCATGCGGAACACGTTGGGCGACTGGCGCTGCACGTCCTCCGCGCCCATATACACCACGCACTCCATGCCGTAACGCGCGGCGACGGTGGCGGTGGCTACCCCGTGCTGCCCCGCGCCGGTTTCGGCGATCACGCGCGGCTTGCCCATGCGCTTGGCCAGCAATGCCTGCCCCACGGTGTTGTTCACCTTGTGCGCGCCGGTGTGGTTCAGATCCTCGCGCTTCAGAAAAATCTGCGCGCCGCCGAGATGTTCGGACCAGCGTTTTGCGTGATAGACCGGGCTGGGGCGACCGACGAAATGCTTCAGCTCGTAGGCGAATTCGGCGACAAATTCCGGATCGTTCCGGTAGTGCTCGTAGGCCGCGCGCAATTCTTCCAGCGCCCCCATCAGGGTTTCGGCGACGTAGATGCCGCCGTAGGGGCCAAAGTGGCCGCTGCTATCGGGATAGTTGTAAGTCAATGTTTTTAACCTCGTTGATGAACGAGGCAATTTTCGCCGCGTCCTTGATTCCTTTGGCCGTTTCCGCGCCGCCCGCCTCTACGCCACTCGACACGTCCACCGCGTAAGGCCGCACGCGCCGGATCGCCTCCGCCACATTGCCGGAATGCAAACCGCCGGACAGGATCACCGGCAACGGCAAACCATGCGGGATCAGCGCCCAGTCAAACGAAGTCCCTGTGCCGCCGTGCGAGCCTTCGACAAACGCATCGAACAGCAGGCCCTGCGCGCTCCGGTAATGCGACGCGCATTGTAGCAAATCCATGCCCGCTTTGACCCGCACCGCCTTCAGGTAAGGGCGACCGAACTGCGCGCAGAATTCCGGTTCTTCCTCGCCGTGGAACTGCAACACGTCCAGCGGCACGCGGCGCAACGCCTCGCGCACTTCATCTGCGCGGGGATTCACGAACAGCCCCGCCAGCGTCACGAACGGCGGAAGCGCCGCCGCCAGTTGCGCCGCCAGTTGCGCGCTGACGTGGCGCGGGCTTTTGTCGTAAAACACCAGCCCGAGCGCATCCGCGCCGCTGGCCGCAACGGCCAGCGCGTCCTGCGCGCGCGTGATGCCGCAAATCTTGGTTCGGGTCATGGCATGGTGTTGATGGAGAATTGAGGCAGCATTGTAAGGCATTCGGAGGTTGCCAACCTGGCCGACCTCCTGACATGGAGCGCAAGGGCGCAATAACCAACGGGCATTGCACCAAAGGCAGGCAATCCTCTAAGCTCTTGCGAGCTTGAGAAGTTGACACCGCCGCATGGTGAAATCCATTCGGCGGATTACGCTACGCTAATCCGCCTGCGGGCTTCATCACAGTTACACCCAAGTCATTGATGCCGGCCCGTCGAACCTCAATCCTTTAATCCATTTTGGGTCGGGTTGCGGCGCGCCGTTTCATTTGTCGTGGAATGAATTCAATTTTGAGCGTACAGCCTACAGCTTCGGCATATCTCTTGAGTGATGCCATGGAGGGCGCATGCTTTCCCACACCTTCAAGCCTTGAGGCGGCGCTCTTCATGGTGCCCATGCGATCAGCGACCGCTTCTTGTGTCAGTCCAGCGCGCGTCCGTGCGGATAGCATTTCGTGTGCGAGAGCGTACCCGGTTTCAAGAGCATCATATGGCCGCGCTGCACGATGTGCAGCGGGATGTCGTTCAGGTGGATGCGCGGGCGGCGAGGCATGGCTCATGTTAGCGTGAAAGACACCACTCACGGGACGTAACAAATTCTGGCCTGTCGCAAGCCAGAGCGAAGGGAGGCGAGTGATGTGAGCGATTAAGCGGTGGCCGTGGCCGGCATAAAGCCGTGCTTGACCAGCATTTTTATCCA
>JACRPU010000099.1 GCA_016223025.1 Nitrosomonadales bacterium
GGACTTCACCACTATCACGCAACAGGAGATCGACCACGCGATGAAACGATTGAACAACAGACCGAGAAAACGGCTTGGATACCAGACACCCAGTCAGGTATTCTTCAAGTCAGGCGTTGCACTTCAAAATTGAATCCGCGCCACTTTCAGAATGCGTCGGTAGCAAAAATGGAGGCTTTTTTCCATCACGAGAACACACAATTACCACGCGCTCTCTAATTTGAGGCGTACCAAAATTTGCAGAATTGTATAAATTGAATGAGTAGGAGTAACCGCTCTTTTCGATCAGGCTGAGAACGAAATTAAGCGCGCCCCCCGGCAATTCGTCGAGCATTAAATCAGGATACTCAGCTCCACGCATTTCATGCGGCCTGTGTTTCATCGGACAGGATAACAAGCCACGAACATTTTCAATCACGATAACTTTTGGGTTAATGCTCAATGCAACATTTAGGAATGTAAGAAACGCATTGCCTCGGTCATCATTGAAACCATTTCGCTTGCCCGCAGTACTAAAAGCTTGGCAAGGCGGCCCTCCAATAATTAAGTCAACATCATCGTTATTAGTAAACCCTGCATACTCTAATATTTCGGCAGCGGAATAATTATTGATGTCTCCGATCAATGCCATGTCTGGCTTGTTCAGAGCGATTGTTTGTCGGCAATATTTATCGACTTCACACGCAAGTCTGATATCAAACCCTGCGCGTTCAATCCCTAGATCAAGACCCATAGCGCCAGAAAAAAAACTGAGGGCAATTGGTTTGTTTTTTCTTGTTACTTCGTAAGTTGGGTGATCCTGCGCAACCTTGTGAGCAGTAGTGAGGCCGTATCGCGATAAGCTTTGAGCATCTATAAACCAACTAGTGCCTAATTTGCGGGAAGAAATCAGTCCGTCTCGACAAAGAGTTCTAACGCGCTGAACGCTAACCCCCAGAGTCGATGCCGCTTCTTTGATAGTTATTTCGGTACTCATGGCAAGTTTCCTTGTCGAAACTCAAATCGAGTACCTATTATAGGAAATAATAAATTTTCTGCAAGCAGATTGTTAATAACGAGTGCCGAAGTTTTGCATTAACACATCCCTCCACGCCCCACAAAAATCCTAATGCGCGGAATAAGCGGTGCAGGAGTGATGTCCGTCTGATTGAAGTCGTTGCCCTTGAATAACGGGGTCTCGTTGCGCATCTTGGCAAGTGCATAAGCGCAGCAGATGACGGGGGCAAGTCTTTCATTATCACATTGGCGAATCCGGATCAGGCTTGTTCCGCGTGGGCACAACAGCGTGCCCACCCTACCGCCAAGCAGCTATCAGGCAATCGCCATAAGCCCTTTTTTCTGAATCAACGCCAGCAGACGCAAAGCCAGGCCGCCCGGTTTTTTGACGCCGCGCTCCCAATCGGAAACCAGGTTTTTTGAGACGTTCAGGTAACGGGCAAAAACCGGCTGGGAGATGTGCTCGCGCAGGGCTTTGATCTCCTCGGGGCTGAGTGTATGCACGGGCGTCAGGCAGGTTTCGTCAAACTCGCGCATCGTCTGTTTGTTGATGGCGCCCACCTCATGCAGCGCCTCCATCGTTTCATGGATGGCGGCGAGGGCATCGCTGCGATATTTTTTAGGCATCTTTTTCTAGCTCATCGAGTCTGTCGAAGGGCTGGACGATTGCTCGTGTCAGCCAATCAGATGCAAACCCTTTGCACCACCGCGCACTGCATCCGTAACCAGGCGGCGATCAAAGGTCGCCAGCCTGCCGCCGTGGGCGCAGGCCAAGGCCAGCAGGTAACTATCTGTCACTTGCGCCGAACTGAGTATGCGCGATGCATCCAGCTTTTTGGTATCCAGCAGGCTGATATCGTCCGGCCAGAACACGCGTCCCGGTAGCGCGCACAGACCCACCATTACTTGTGCCACCGCCGCCGGGGTGCCCGGTGAATTGGGATAGCGCACATGCCCAACGATGCGCATCACGCCATTCTCGGTTAGCGGGCAGGTGGCCCACGCCTTTTTCCCATGCTTCGAAAACCAGTCATGCGCCGCGTCGTGCTGGACATGCGCGGGGTCGATCAGCGCGACCAGCACGTTGACATCGAGCAGGAAAGTCATCCCGGCAACTCGTCGCGCAACTGGTTCACCAGTTCCGGTGTCACTGCCGCAGCTCCGGCACGCGCCGGCAGCAAAGGTACACCGTTACGCGCCTTGCCTCTCTGCGCATTGGGCCGCAGCGCATTCCGCGTGAGTTCCGAGATTACTTCGCCGACGCTCTTGTGCTGCAATGCCGCCAGGCCTTTTGCAGCAGCGAGCACATCGTCATCAATGGATAGGGTCGTTCTCATCATGCGCCTCCTAGAAAACTGCATCAAACATCACGCATCATACAGCATGTGTTGACCAGATTTTCCTTTTTCGCGCGGTCGCCCTTGTACATGCCGCCGATCTGCGGGATCGTGACGTGGCTCTCGTCGATGAACATCAGCGCGTTCGGTGGCAGATAATCCAGCAGCGTCGGCGGCGGATCGCCCGGCTTGCGCCCGGACAGGTGGCGCGAATAATTCTCGATGCCCTTGCAGAAACCGATCTCATTGAGCATCTCCAGATCGTGGCGGGTGCGCTGCTCGATGCGCTGCGCCTCGACCAGTTTGTTCTCGCGCTGGTAGAACGCGATGCGCTCGGCCAGTTCGACCTTGATCGTCTCCAGCGCGGCCAGCACCGTGGCGCGCGGCGTGACGTAATGGCTGGACGGATAGACGGTGTAGCGCGGCACCTTCTGCAGGATATGCCCGGTGAGCGGGTCGAACAGCGACAGCGTTTCGACCTCATCGTCGAATAAGGTCACGCGCAGCGCGTGTTCGCTGCTTTCCGCCGGGAAGATGTCGATCACGTCGCCGCGCACGCGGAATTTGCCGCGCTGAAAATCCATGTCATTGCGCTCGTACTGCATCTCGGTGAGGCGCTTGATCACGTCGCGCTGCGCCATTTTCTCGTTGTGGCGCAGGTGCAGGATCATGCCGTGGTAATCCACCGGGTCGCCGATACCGTAGATCGCCGACACCGTCGCGACGATCACCGAGTCCTCGCGCTCCAGCAGCGCCTTGGTCGCAGACAGGCGCATCTGCTCGATCTGCTCGTTGATGCTGGAATCCTTCTCGATAAACACATCGCGCGACGGCACATAGGCCTCGGGCTGGTAATAGTCGTAATAGGAAACGAAATACTCGACGGCATTCTCGGGAAAGAAATCGCGCAACTCGGAATACAACTGCGCCGCCAGCGTCTTGTTCGGCGCCATCACGATGGCCGGCCGCCCGGTGCGCGCGATCACGTTCGCCATCGTGAATGTCTTGCCGGAACCGGTCACGCCGAGCAGCGTCTGGAACGCCAGGCCGTCATTGATCCCTTCCACCAATTGCGCGACAGCTGTGGGCTGGTCGCCCGCCGGTTCAAACGGCTGGTGCAGGCGGTAGGGGCTGTCGGGAAAGGTGATGATGGTCATGGCGAGCGGTGTATTGTACGGGGAATGGGGCGATTGCTAAATGGGGATGCGGGGGAGAATGCCGACACGGCAACAGGGCAAACCGGGCTATGTCATTCAAGATAAGTGGCGAGATAACAGGTGTTGAGGCCATCGCGCAAGGTTTGAGCATTCGTTGCCTTGGCCGGTTGCAAAAAGCCTATGGCATCGGAAATTGGAAGAAGAAAAATTTAACTACCACACAAGCAACATAGATACTCAGCAAGGTAGGCTTCATCTACTAAAAGCAATTGAAAGTACGGATCAATCTGAAGCCAGTAATCACTTTAAGGAAGCACACAAAGCTTTTTCAAGCCTTGATGATCCGCTTGGAAACTCTCTTCGGCAGGCGTGCTTGAAGTAGCCATACCAGCCTCTGACCATCGGGGTGAGGTCGGCAATTACCTTCTGCTACGGGGTCTTGGCTTACCCCGACACGGACTTTCACCGTGCAGATGTTGCGCCTTCACGGGCGCACTCATTCCGGCGCAGGCCGGAATCCAGCCAATAGAATATCTCCCGCGCAACGCGCGGGGCAAAGCCTGACTGCCCATTTGATACAAACACTGGATTCCGGCCTGCGCCGGAATGACGTGGAAGGAAAATCACTACACCACCCTCCCCGCCTCCAGCCTTAACTGCCTGCTGCAACGCCGTGCCAGCGCCTCGTCGTGGGTGACCAGGATCAGCGTCGTGCCCTGCGCGCGGTTGAGTTCCAGCATCAGCGCGATGACCTGCGCGCCGGTGGCGGCGTCGAGGTTGCCGGTGGGTTCGTCGGCGAACAGTATCCTGGGCTGGGTGACGAAGGCGCGCGCCAGCGCGACGCGCTGCTGTTCGCCGCCGGAGAGGTGTTTGGGCAGGTGGTGCGGGCGTGCGCTCAGGCCGACCTGGCGCAGCGATACTTCGGCGCGCTCGCGCGCATCCGCCGCGCCTCGCAGCTCCAGCGGCAGCATGACGTTCTCCAGCGCGTTGAGCGCGGGCAGCAACTGGAACGACTGGAACACGAAGCCCGCCGTTGCACCCCGCAGTCGCGCGCGGCCGTCTTCGTCAAAGGCAAAAATATCGGCGCCATCCAGAAACACGGTGCCGCTGCTGGGCGTATCCAGGCCGGCCAGCAGCCCCAGCAGGGTGGATTTGCCGGAGCCGGAAGCGCCGGAAATGGCAAGGCTGTCGCCCTGTGCGACGGCAAAACTGACATCGTGCAGGATGACCAGCGGCTGATCGCCGCTCATCACTTGCTTGCCGAGATTGACTGCCTGCACAATGGGCGCCATGAAGTCTTCTCTCTTTCGATGGGTTTATTTGTTTGCGCTCTGCCTGTTGCCCGCAATCAGCCATGCAGAAACCATCCTGGTGTTCGGCGACAGCCTGTCGGCTGCATACGGCATTCCGCGCGAAGCGGGCTGGGTGAGCCTGTTGCAGCAGGAGTTGCAGCGCAGCCGTCCGGGCTATCGGGTAGTCAACGCCAGCATCAGCGGCGAGACTGCTGCGGGCGGCGATCAACGGTTCGCCGCAACGCTGCGCCGGCACCAGCCCGGCATCGTCATCCTCGAACTCGGCGCCAATGACGGCCTGCGCGGCACGCCCGTCGAGGACATCGAAGCCAGCCTCGCCGCGCTCATCGGGCAAGCGCGCAAGGCGCGCGCCAGGGTGCTGCTGCTGGGCATGCAATTGCCGCCCAACTACGGCGGCGATTACACCGCACGCTTCATGATGATGTACGCGAAGCTGGCGCAACGATACCACATAGCGCTGGTTCCGTTTCTTCTGGAAGGCGTCGCGCCGGAACAGTTCCAGGCCGACAACCTGCACCCGTCCGCACAGGCGCAGCCGCGCATCCTGAGCACGGTTTGGCGAGGGTTAAAGCCGCTGCTCTGACACCCCGTATTTCCACAGCAGCAACAGCAACCCCAGCAATGCCGCCAGCGCGCTCAGCGAAAACATCACGCTCGCCCCCCAATGCTGCCACAGCGGGCCGCTCAACAGCCCGCCCGCCACACCGCCCGCGCCGTAGGAGATGCTGCCGAACAGCGCCTGCCCCTTGGACTGGTGCCGCCCCTGAAAGAAATGATGCACCAGCGCCACCCCCGACGCATGAAACGCGCCGAAGGTTGCCGCATGCAGTATTTGCGCCAGCAGCAGCAGCGGCAGCGAATCAACAAACCAGCCGATCAGCAGGAAGCGCAACACGGCCAGCGCCATGCTCGCCATCAGTATCTGCGGCAGGCTGTAGCGCCGCATCAGCCACGGCATCAGAAAAAACACGCCGATCTCGAAGATCACCCCCAGCGCCCACAACCAGCCCACCGCGCTCTTGGCATAGCCGTGTTCCACCACATAGATGGAATAAAACGTGTAATAAGGCCCGTGCGCCAGCGCCATCAGGAAGCACGCCCCGAACAGCGCCAGCACCTGCGGCTGCAACAGCAGGCTCCGGATGGACTGGCTGTCGGTATGGTGCGCCAGCACCTCGGTGGGCGGAATCTGGCGCGCAAAAATCAGGATGCCGAACTTGATCGCCACCCCCACCCACAGTATCCAGGCGATGGCGATATAATCGAACGCGTAGCCCAGGCCGAGCACGGTCACGATGAAGCCGACCGAGCCCCAGGAGCGGATGCGCCCGTAACGCGCGCTGTGTTTGCCCAGATAGGTCAGCGTGGTCGCCTCCACCAGCGGCATGGACGCGCTCCAGAAAAAACTCATCACCCCTATCACCAGCAACAGGCCGGTAAACTGCGTGGTAAAGAACACGCCCAGATAACTCAGCGCCGCGCCCAGCGCCGCCACCCGCACCACCTGCCGGCGGTTGCCGGTGCGGTCGGCCAGCCAGCCCCAGAGCGTGGGCGCGAGCATGCGCATCACCGGCTGCACCGACATCAGGATGGCGATCTGCATCGCATCGAACCGGATGGATTGCAGATACAGGCTCCAGTAGGGCGCGAACAGGCCCACGAAGGCGAAGTAAAAGAAATAGAATCCGGCAATGCGCCAGTGGTAGTTTTTATGGGTGGAAGGCATTCAACGCACGGGCAGAATATTCCGCGCACCGATCGGCGCGCATCGCGGCATTCTACACTGGCGCCGCGCTGCCAACTTTGACTTTGCCGGGCCTGGCTTGAACGGGCCGGGAATGATGTAAAATTGCCGCCAAACTTTCCACGAGGGCGAAACAAATGAAAAAAATTCTACTGGCAGGATTTGCGGTTTTGCTGGCTGTTTCCGGTTGCGGCGACAATAAACAGGCAGCAGACACCCCCAAGGCTACGGAGGCCGGCAAGGCTGCCGAGCCAGCCAAGCAACCGGAGCGCGCGGGCCACCCCCCCGATCAGACGCAAGCCGGAAGCAAAGATGCCATTCTCGCCAGGCACATGAAGTGCAGGGAAGAAAAAGGGGCCGACTGCTTCAAGATTCTCGAAGAGATCAACAATAACCCGGTGGGTGCGGTTAAAAGCCCGGAACAGCAGCAGGCCGAGAAACAGGCTCACAACGACGCGGTGTACGCCAAACACATGAAGTGCAGACAAGATAAAGGGGCCGACTGCTTCAAGATTCTCGATGAAATGCGGAAATAACCAAATTGACGATCATGGCGCAGGCCACCTCGAACCCGCAAGCACTATTCCACCTTCACCGGCCTACTGAAATCTCAGCGCATCTATCGGTCTGAGTAATGACGCCTTGCGCGCCGGATACCAGCCAAAGAATATACCCACCGTAGCGGCAACAACAAAGGCGGTGACGATGGAGCTCATGGTCACCAGCACCGCCATGCCGCTTGTCTTGTTCACCGCAAACGCCCCGCCGACGCCGATGGCAACGCCGATCATGCAGCCGATGACGGAAATGATGATGGCTTCCAGCAGGAATTGCAGCAGGATGTCCTTGCCGCGCGCGCCGATAGCCATGCGGATGCCGATCTCGCGCGTGCGCTCGGTCACCGACACCAGCATGATGTTCATGATGCCGATGCCGCCGACCAGCAGCGAGATCGAGGCGATGGCGCCGAGCATCAGGGACATGATCTGCGCGGTCTCGGCGGCGGTGTTCGCCATCGCGGTGAGGTTGCGCACGGAAAAATCGTTATCCGCGCCTTCGCGGATGCGGTGGCGCTGGCGCAACAGCTCGTTGATCGCCTTTTCCACCGCCGGCATCGCCTCGGAAGAAGCGGCCTGCACCGAGATGAACCGGACCGTGCCGGCAAACTGGGTGCCGAACAGTTTGCGCTGGGCGGTCGTCACCGGCACCAGCACGGTATCGTCCTGGTCGCGGCCATCGAGGCTCTGGCCCTTCGCCGCCAGCACCCCGAGCACGACGTAGGGGCTGTTCTTGATGCGGATGGTTTTGCCGGTCGGGTCTTCCTCGCCGAACAGGTTCCGCACCACGGTCTGGCCCAGCAGCGCCACCCGCGTGGCGGAGCGGACGTCCGAGCCGGTAAAGGGAGCGCCGGCGGAAATCCGCCAGTCGCGCACCGCGAGGTAGTTCGGCGTGGTGCCGATGATCTGCGTGCTCCAGTTCCTGGGGCCATCCACCAGTTGCGCCGTGCCGGGCGACGACGGGGCGACAGCCAATACGGAAGGCAGCTCTTCGATGGCCTGCGCATCCGCGATGGTCAGCGTCGGCGCCGCCCCGCCGCCCACGCGCACGCCGCCGGAAGTGATGGAGCCGGAAAGAACGATGAACAGGTTGCTGCCCATCGAGGCGATGGAGGCCTGCACCTGCTGTTGCGCGCCCTGCCCCACCGCCAGCATCAGGATCACGGCGCCGACGCCGATCACCATGCCGAGCATGGTGAGAACGGTGCGCAGGCGGTTGGCGCCCATCGCCATCCAGGCCTCGCCGAGCATGGCGCCGATCACGAGGTCGTCTCCAGATGGTGCGGCGCGGCATGTTCTATCGCCCCGTCGTACACGATGCGACCGTCGGACAGGCGCAGCAGCCGCCGCGCGTGCGCGGCAATATCCTGTTCGTGCGTGACCAGCACGATGGTGATGCCGTCGCGCTCGTTGAGTTCGCCGAACAGCGCCATGATTTCCTGGCTGGTATGCGTATCGAGGTTGCCCGTCGGCTCGTCGGCAAGTATCAGTTTCGGGCGGTTGGCCAGGGCCCGGGCGATGGCGACGCGCTGCTGCTGGCCGCCTGAAATCTGGTTGGGCCGCGAACGAGGGTAGTTGCCCAGCCCCACTTTCTCCAGCATCTCGTTGGCCCGTTGCAGGCGCTCGACGCGCCCTATGCCGCTGTAGATCAGGGGCAGCGCGACATTATCTTCCAGGCTCGCGCGGGGCAGCAGGTTGAAGCCCTGGAACACAAAACCGATCACCTGGTTGCGCAGGTGCGCCAGCTCGTCCCGGCTCTGCGCGTTGACATCGCGTCCATTCAGCAAATAGTCGCCGCTGGTGGCCACATCAAGGCACCCGATAATATTCATGAAGGTGGATTTGCCGGAGCCGGATGGCCCCATGATGGCGATGAATTCGCCGGGCAGGATCGTTGCGGCCACATCGTGCAGCACCGGCACTGGCCCGGCATCGGTCCGGTACTCCTTGTACAGGCGCTCGATATGTATGACAGGATTGGCGCTCATTTCATCCTAACTTTCATGCAGCAGTAGCGCAGCGCCCCCGATAATGAAAGACACTACGGGTGTGCGTTGTCGCGCAGGGGCTGAGGTCGCGAAACTTTTTGAAGGCTTCGGACCGCGAAACCTAACTCGACCCGCCACCATTCA
>JACRPU010000085.1 GCA_016223025.1 Nitrosomonadales bacterium
CGATGTGCCGCACAATGTCAACATTGTTTAGTGACTACACAAAGAACCAAAAAAAGGCCGCTTCACCACGATACTCCTCAATAAACACGTGGGCTTTGGTGCTTTGCGGTGACTACAAATTGGCGGGAACTTCAGCTTAAAAATGGCAACCCGCGCTGGAAGGTTTACCCCGCGTACTGGCTCATCAGGATGTTCGGGTGGGGTTTTTATAGGAACAGGACGAGAACAGGATCGGAGAGAGGGTGACCGGCACGGGAAAGCAACTTAAGAATTGACCATCCGAAACTATGGTTTGGCGGTTGTTGTTTTACAGGATGCAATTTTATTGCACCCTGTAAAACAATCAAATAGCGGCATTTATCTCGCATTTCAGCGGCATTTATCTCGCGCCGCAACAGCTTGCATCAAAAGCCCCCAGAGACTACCTGGTCACTTATTCACAAGTAACGAGGCTAATCTCATGTCGGAACCGGACATCATTTACCAATTTATTGCCAAGCGAGAGGTCGCCACAGTAACCCGAGCAGGTTCAGGAGCTCTTCGAGCAGCATCTCACCGGGAGTAACCGGCGGCAGTTTGTTTGTCTTGCTCATGGCAATGCTCCGCCAATGGTAATCAACAATCTCGACATCTTTTGGCCCGTCGCACAGACCTCATAATCAGACTTGATGGATTCTCCATTGATTATGGTAAAAAAGCCCTCCGAAGAGGGCTTTTCTTACCTGCCATAATTTCTATTTCAATCCCTTGGCCAGTGATAGCGGAATGTTCGGGCTTAATGGGTTCACGCTCACGCGCAATTTGGCCGGTTCAATAATCAAGTCCATGTCTTCCATCGGAATTGCACCAAGCAATACCTGATTGCCTAACACCAGCGCGCCGGTTACGCACTCACGGTTAAGCATCGAGATTCGTACCGGTGACACGTAATCCACCATATGCGACTTGCCATCTGCCGTTTGCACTTCGCGTTGTTTTCTTGTCTTTAGTTGCAACTGCATAGCCACATGCTCCGGGATGCACAAATGCAAAGCCCCCGTGTCAACTACTGCGGACACATTAAGTTCTTCGAGGTCGTCGCGTGCATCATTGGCTAATCGTATATCTGCGTAAGTGACACCCATATCCTTGCCCTTTCAATGTTGATCGAGATTAAATGATTCCGATGGCTTTGGCAATCATCACCCTTTCGGGGTAAAAGCGTGTTATAAATTCAGCCCATGTCCTCCTGGTTCAACATACTGGAAGAAAAACCGGACCACCCCATGTACGACAGGGGGGAAGCCCGGAAACTGCTCGCCGACCTGGCCGGCAAAGACCCGCTCAAGGCGCTTGACGAAGTCACTTCGTGGCTGGCTTCGGTCAAGGAAGCAACCGGCTTCCACCCCGAGCGCCGCGCAGGCGTTATCATGTTGCTGGATGAAACCGGACAGCCGTTTCAGGCGGAACTGTTGCAGCAATACCTGGCCGCACCGCATTTGCAGGACTTCAAGGGGTTGCGCCTGTGGCGTGGTGTTCACGGCTTCATGGTGGAACTGGTCGAAGCTTACGCTGCCTGTGTTCAGGAATATCAGCAGGAGGAAAAAAAGCCGCAGGCCCTCACGGAACGGATGCCGATCGTCTGCGTCAGGTTGTTGCGTGCCGCCGCCGAGCAGATGAAGCTGGAGCTGATGCGCTACCTCGACGTGGAAGCGGCGGTGTGGGAACGGTTATACGCAAATTACGCCTTCGCCGAAGACGGCCAGTTTGCCGGCGTCATGGTTCATGCCTACCCTTCCCACGTCATTCACACCAACCCGCAGAGAGAGCTGGTGCGGGCCGTGGCCCTGTATGTTTCTTCTCCCGCCACCCTGGCGCCGGAGCAGATCGAAGTGAGCTACCGCATCGCCGCCCGCATGGCAAGCCTTTTCGATTTCAAGGAAGCGCCGGGCCCGGATTGCCCCTATTGTCTTGACCTGTCCAATCCGGGAGCGCCGAGGCCGGTGGAGGACAAGGTTCAGGCAACCCCCGCCATGCGCTTTTTCGGGGCAGCTAGGGCGGTTCCCAAGCTGGAAGGGATAATTCAGCAGAACGAAGGCGGCGCCATTGATCCGGAACGCCGCTTCGGCAACGAGTTCACCCCCGACGGAAAACTTACCGTGCTCAGGCATTTGCAGGCACACTGGGGCAAGACGCAACCGCACCGGCACCAGGAACGGAGAAATATCAGCACCGACATCGAGGTGGCGCACGGCTTCAGGGCTATCATCAAACTGTTCACCCGCATCGAACTGGACCGGGCAGCCGGCCTGTCCGATGGAGAAGCGGCAGAACTGAAAGAGCGATCCGGAATGAGCCTGGCCGACGAAGAAGTGGATTGCACAACGGAAACCTGGCCGGTTCTGGACGCAAGCGTCAGCGGGGTTGGCGGGGTGGTTCCGCAGACTTCCGGCACATGGGTCAAGATTGGCGCCGTATGCGGTCTCAAGGCCCGGAATAGCGCCCTGTGGTGGGCCGGCATGATCCGGCGCCTGCATACCGACCACCAGGGCAAGGTACACGTCGGCATCGAAATCCTCACCAAAAAACCCCTGTCGGTATGGTTGCGCTCCCTCGGCAAGGGCGCGGAGCGGGTATCCAACTGGGAAACCAGTTCCGGGTCGTTCGCGTATGACTACCGTCCGGTCATCCTGTTGCCGGATGCCGGCAGCCCGGAGGAAAACGCCGCCATGCTGATGGAATCGGGAGGATACGTGCCGGACGGTATCCATGAGGCGATGATGGGAGAAAAGAGCCGCAATATCCGGCTCGTCAAGCTGCTGGAAGAAGGGGACGACTACGAGTTGATACGCTTTCAGTGGCTGGACTCTGCGGGCGGCTGATTTTTCTGGAGCGCATAACGCGCGGGAGAAGGTATGCGATATTTGCTGATGGTGTTACTGTTTGCCGGCTGTTCCACGCTGGAGAAGATCGCGCAGGATGAGCCGGTCGAGGAGAGCAAGAAACCCTCGCAGGACGCTAAAAAGATTGCCGACGCCAAACGCCTCTGCACCAAGAAATACGGCTATCTTCCCGGCTCCAGCACGTTTGAGAAGTGCATGGAAGACAACGCCCCCGGACTGAAAGCCGAAATAGAAAAAACCCTGGAAAAAGAAAAGGCGATTGCCGACGCCAGACTGAAGTGCGAGCAGGACGGGCTTCGCAAGGATACCGACGCCTATTTTTCGTGCGTCACCGATACGCTGGAAAACGCCTTGCGGGCAACCGCAAAAAAACAAAGAAGGTAACGCCAAACTTTCCGGGTTTTGACGAATGTGCCTAGCGCTGCCAGCACGCATCATCGAGTTGCGCGAAAACGAGTCCGCCGTGGTGGATCTCGGCGGGGTGCGCAAGGAAATCTCCCTGGCCCTGGTTGTCGGGGCGGAGGTTGGCGACTATGTCATCGTGCATGCGGGTTACGCCCTGAGCAAGCTGGATACCGGAGAGGCGGAAGCCACCCTGCGCCTGTTTGCCGAGCTGGGCGAAGCGCGGGCCGACACGGGAAACGTGCCGTGAAATACGTTGACGAGTTCCGCGACGGCAAGCTGGCGCAAAACATCGCGCGCACGATCGCGCGGGAAGCCTCCACGGGCCGCAGCTACCGTTTCATGGAATTTTGCGGCGGGCACACGCACGCCATCTCGCGCTATGGAGTCGCGGATTTTCTGCCCGCCAACGTCCGCATGATCCACGGCCCGGGCTGCCCGGTTTGCGTGCTGCCCGTCGGGCGCATTGACCTCGCCATCGGGCTGGCGCTGGAACGGGGCGTGACCCTGTGCAGCTATGGCGACCCTTTGCGTGTGCCGGCATCGGGCGGGCTTTCCCTGCTGAAAGCCAGGGCGCGCGGCGGCGACATCCGCATGGTTTATTCGGCCTCCGATGCGCTCTCCATCGCGCGGGCCAACCCCGAACGGGAAATGGTGTTTCTTGCCATCGGGTTCGAGACGACCACGCCGCCGACCGCCCTGCTTATCAAACAGGCCAGGGCAGAAGGACGCAACAATCTCAGCGTGCTGTGCAACCACGTGCTGACGCCGTCCGCCATCATGCATATCCTGCAATCGCCGGAAGTGAGGGAATACGGCACCGTGCCGCTGGATGGCTTCATCGGCCCCGCGCACGTGAGCGCGGTGATCGGCTCGCGCCCCTACGAACATTTTGCGCGGGAATACCGCAAACCCGTCGTCATTTCCGGCTTTGAGCCGCTGGATGTCATGCAAAGTATTTTGATGCTCATCCGCCAGATCAACGATGGCCGCGCCGAAGTGGAAAACGAGTTTTCCCGTGCGGTGACGCGCGAGGGCAACCGCAAGGCGCAGGCGCTGGTGGCGGAGGTGTTCGAGTTGCGGCGCACCTTCGAGTGGCGCGGCCTGGGCGAGGTGCCGTATTCCGCCTTGAAAATCCGGGCAGAGTACGCGGCGTTCGACGCGGAACACCGCTTCGGCTTGCGCAATACTCCGGTGCCCGACAACCCGGCCTGCGAGTGCGGCGCCATTTTGCGCGGAGCCAGAAAGCCAGCGGACTGCAAGCTTTTCGGCGCGGCCTGCACGCCGGAAAACCCGATGGGGTCATGCATGGTGTCCTCCGAGGGAGCGTGCGCCGCGCATTACGCCTATGGCCGCTTCAAGGATGCGGAGATCGTTGCCGCATGAGTGCCACCCAATCCGGCTACGCCCGCCCGCTGGACATCCGCAAAGGGCAAATTGATCTCTCCCACGGCGGAGGGGGGCGTGCGATGGCGCAATTGATCGAGGAAATCTTCCGCGCGGCATTCGCCAACGAATATCTCGCCCAGGGCAACGACGGCGCCGTGCTTCCGGTTCCGGAAGGCGGGCGCATGGTCATGACCACCGACGCCCATGTAGTTTCGCCTCTTTTTTTTCCCGGCGGCGACATCGGCTGCCTTTCCGTGCATGGCACGATCAACGATCTGGCCGTGATGGGCGCGCGCCCGCTGTGGCTGGCGGCCAGTTTTATACTGGAAGAGGGTCTGCCGCTGGCGGATTTGCGGCGCATCACGGATTCCATGGCACAGGCCGCGCGGGCGGCGGGCGTCCCCGTCGTGACCGGGGACACCAAAGTGGTGGAGCGCGGCAAGGGCGATGGGATATTCATCACCACCACGGGCGTTGGCGTGGTGGCCGATGGCCTGGTGCTGTCCGGCGACCGCGCGAGGCCGGGAGATGCCATCCTGCTTTCCGGCACCATCGGCGACCACGGCATGGCGGTAATGAGCAGGCGCGAGAATCTCGCTTTCGACGCGCCCATCGAATCGGATACTGCCGCGCTGCACGGCCTGGTGGCAGGCATGCTGGCGAGCGGGGCGGATATTCATGCGATGCGCGACCCGACGCGCGGCGGCCTGGCGGTCGCGCTGAACGAAATCGCCCGCCAATCCGGTGTCGGCATGGTTCTCGACGAGGCCGGCATCCCGCTGCGCCCGGCGGTGGAAGCGGCTTGCGAGTTCCTGGGCTACGATCCGCTGTATGTCGCCAACGAGGGCAAGCTGGTCGCCATCTGCGCGGAGGGAGATGCCGCGCGCCTCCTGGCCGCCATGCGCGCGCACCCGCTTGGCCGCGAATCCGCCATCATCGGCGCGGTGCAGGCCTGCCCGCACCGTTTCGTGCAGATGAAAACCCGCTTCGGCGGCAACCGCAATGTGGACTGGCTCACCGGCGAGCAACTGCCGAGAATCTGCTGACGATGCGCCATGCTGCGAACCTTTTCCGGCAATCCTGAAATGCAGTAAGCTTTCAACCTGGGGGGCTTCGTGAAACCGAGCGCGTAGAGAAGACCATTTCCCCTTCCTGGCTCCGGCTTGTCCGGCTTGGGTTCAACGCTGTGGAGAACCAAAATGAGCACCCTGATATTTCTCGGCATTACCGCTGTCGCGCTGATCTACATCATCGGCCTGTACAACCATCTGGTTAGCGTGAAGCACGCGGTCGCCAAGGCGTGGGCGAACATAGACGTGCTGCTCAAGCAGCGCCACGACGAACTGCCCAAGCTGGTCGAGGCGTGCAAGCAATACAAGCAGTTCGAGCAGGCCACGCTGCGAAAGGTGATAGAGGCGCGCTCGCAGGTGCAGGCCGCGCGCGAACGGCAGGACATTCCCGCGCTGGGCCAGGCGGAAGGCATGCTGCGCATGGGGCTGGGCAATATTTTTGCGGTGGCGGAAGCCTATCCGGAACTGAGAGCCAACGAAAATTTCATGCAGTTGCAAACCCGCATCACTTCGCTGGAAAACGGCATCGCCGACCGCCGCGAGCTGTATAACGAATCGGTGAACATTTACAACGTCGGCATCGAGCAGTTCCCCGCCGCGCTGGTCGCCAACATGTTCCACTTCACTTCCAAACCGTTGCTGGAATTTTCAGCCGCCGAAAAAACTGACGCTGATATTAAATCGCTGTTCGGCTAGCCCATGCTGGCGAAGCTACGCCGCGAATATGCTCAACTTGTCACCTCCGGCGCGCAACTGCTGTTGCTGCTCGTCGGCGCGCAGCTCGAATCGCGCGAGGGGTGGCTCTCCTGTCTCGGCCTGATGGCGCTGGTCAGCCTGTTTGCCTGGTTCTCCGCGCTGCGCCGCCTGCGCTTGGTGCGCGACACCCCCACTTCCAGGATCGCTTCCGCCGCGCAGGGTTATGTGGAGCTGGCCGGTCGCGGCAAGCCGCTTTCCGGCTCGCCGCTTATCAGCAAACTCAGGGTGCTGCCCTGCCTGTGGTACCGTTACCGGGTCGAGCGCAAGGGCAGCGACGACAAATGGCACATTGAGGAGCGCGGCGAGAGCGAGGATCCGTTTGCGCTGGAAGACGAGAGCGGCCAGTGCGTGGTTGATCCGCTCGGCGCGGAAATCCTCACCATGCACAAGGATACCTGGCACCAGGGCGACTACCGCTATACCGAGTGGAAACTGATCCAGCACGACCCGATCTACGCCATCGGGCAATTCAAAACCGTGGGCGGCAGCAGCGCCGCGCTTGACCCAAACGAGCAGATCAAGGCCGTGCTGGCGGAATGGAAGCGGGATACCAGTTCGCTGCATGAGCGCTTTGATCTCGATAACGATGGCGCGCTCGACATGCGGGAGTGGATGCTGGCGCGCCAGGCCGCCAGGCGCGAAGCGGAAAAACGCATCCGCGCGGCGCGCGCCGAACCCGATGCCAGCCTCCTTGTCCAGCCGCACGACGGGCGCTTATTCCTCATCAGCAACCTGAAGCAGGACAAGCTCGCGCGCCGCTACGGGTTGTGGGCCTGGGCGCACCTGGTTATTTTTTTCGGTGCGCTGGGCGGAGCTGCATGGTGGTTGGGATAATGCACGCCACATTCGATCCTGCTCACCGAGTTCGGGTCGCTGCCGATTAACTCCGCGAATCTCTCTTGCGATAACCCGGCATTTTTTCTCAACTGCCAGGCGCGCTTTCCCAGTAACTTCTTATATTTCGACGTTTCCCCCCACGATTAAACCTGAAAACCTGTGCGCCAGCACAAACTGGCAAGTGATAGTCGGTGAAAGTCCGATACAAGAAAGGAGTAGCGTACCGTCTTGACCCCGAGTCATGCGTTGCGCATCGCGAGGTGTGGGGCGAAGCGTTGACAGGGGACACCGGCAGGC
>JACRPU010000090.1 GCA_016223025.1 Nitrosomonadales bacterium
CATGTCAAGTGTTTTTTGCATTTTTATTTCAATTTTTTGAAATATTTTTCGTGCGGTTCGGATGCATGCGGTGTCGGGCAAAGGCCGCGAGTGTCTAAACTTCAGTTCTAAAAATTACCCGCTCATGTTTCGACATCACCCGCAAGGGGTACACCGCATGGATAGGCAAATCCGTTTCCAGCCGAAGGCTGGACGGAGTTTGCACCGCGGAGGGTGCCCCGCCGCTAACCCCCGTAAAGGGGACGCCACCAGACGCTCGCCCTTTGGGTGGTCATGGCGCGGGCGGCGACCCTTCCGCATAACCAGCGACTGGGTCATCGTCATTTGATGTCTAGTCGAATGGCTCAGCATGAACGGGTAACTTGCTGATTTACAACGATGGCCGTTCGTACTGAGCCTGTCGAAGTGCAATTTTTTGAAGTGCTTTTATTAAGAAGCGCCCTGTAAAATTGGATGCAACATCTGTGCCAGTATGGCGCGACAAAATGCGCGAATTAAATATCCCGGCAGCAACTTGCAAGCCCCGTTTTTCGCATATTGCTGCGGCAAACCTGCAGCGTTCAGTTTCTCATGGTTTAGTGAATTCTCAAATATGCCAGAGCGCCTAAAAATATATATGCCATATTAAGGCTCGCTAATACTCCGTCACTGTTTCCACGCTTTCTCCAGAGCGGATTGCGCCTTTTCGTATTTTCTCTTGCTATCGAGATGGCGGCTGGACGAGTGGGCCGCCTTTTTCCGGTCAGCTTCGAGTTGCGCCCTTTGCCTTTCCAGTTCCTTCTCATCTGCGGCCACGCGACGCGCGTCGGCATCACGTTCTTTCCGGGCACTTTCCATCTCATCCTGCGCGAGATGCACGGCAGTCTGTAAAGCCGACAAATCCGCGCTCCAGGCATTCCCTGCCGCAAGCGCACCAAACAACAGCAGTACTGCACATAATGTTTTCATGCCACCTCCTGTTATTCCATCCGACCGACCGACAACATTTGCAAGCGGGTTTTTTGAAATTGACGCGCGCGGAATCAGCGTGCGGGAGGCTCCAGATTGCCGTTGCGGAACCGGAAGCACCCCGCCTTGCGGTCGGCAAAGAAGTGTTGCAGGGTAAAGCGCACGGGGCGGAACGCGATGTCATCCCACGGGATGCTCCGCTCCTCGAACAGCTCCACCTCCAGGCTTTCCGCGCCGGGCGAGAAAGTCATATCCAGCAGCCTGGAGCGGAACAGCAAATATACCTGGCTGATGTAGGGCAGGCTGTACATAGAGTACAGTTCGCCGACAGCAATGCGCCCGTTGGCTTCTTCCAGCGTTTCGCGCGCGGCGGCCTCCGCAGTAGTTTCACCGTTTTCCATGAAGCCTGCCGGCAGCGTCCACAGCCCGTAGCGCGGTTCGATGGCGCGGCGGCACAGCAGGATGCGCCCGTCTTCCCATTCCGGGATGGCGCCCACAACCAGCTTCGGGTTCTGGTAATGGATGGTGGCGCAGACCGTGCAGACATAACGCGGGCGATCGTCGCCGGGCGGAATGCGCAACTCGACCGGCGCACCGCATTCGCTGCAAAATTTCATTTCCAGAATTGCCACCACGATTTCTCGTTATGGGGAGCCGGCAAGCCGGAGGCGGGTTGCCCGGCGACCAGCGCCGCATTGCCGCCACCCGTATTCCTGTCAAACACCCGCTGCGCGTCGTCGCGCAGGTCGCTCATGCCCATGGCGTCGTAGGCGCGTACCATGACTTTCAGCGCTTCCAGCGTGGACGGGGTCTGCGGGTAATCCCTGAGAACATCCTTGGCGCGGTTTGCGGCGGCCACGTGGGCTCCGCGCCGCAGGTAATAGCTGGCGACATGAATTTCGTAGCGCGCCAGCGCGTTTACCAAGTATTGCATCCGCAACCGGGAATCTGGCGCATACCGGCTTTCTGGAAAGCGAGTCACCAGCTCCTTGAACGCGGCAAACGCTTCGCGCGCCGCATTGGGGTCGCGCTCGGAAAGATCCTGCTGTACCACCCCTCCCAGCAACCCCAGATCCTCGTTGAAGTTGGTCAGCCCTTTCAGGTAATAGGCGTAATCCACGTGCGGGTTATTGGGGTATTGCTTGATGAAACGGTCTGCCGCCGCTATGGCCGATTCTGGTTCTTTCTGCTTGAAATAGGCGTAGGCGATTTCCAGTTGCGCCTGTTGCGCGTAGCGACCGTAAGGGTAGCGCGATTGCAGGGTTTCAAAGTTTTTTACGGCTTGCTCGTAATGACCGCCCTCCATCTCCTCTTTGGCCAGATCGTAAAGTTCTTTGGCCTGGGTGGAGCTTGCGGCGGGATTCTTATCCTCTGTCGGCGAGAAAATACCGCAGGCGGTTAGCGTCAGCAGCAGGATTAAAGCTAAACTATGGCGCATGGCTGAACCCGGAAAAATGTCAGGCGATTATACCCCGCTCGGGTTCACGGTGCCCGCCGAATATGCCGGGTTGCGCCTCGATCTGGCGCTGGCCCGGCTGTTGCCGGAGTATTCGCGCAGCCGCCTGCAAGAATGGGTAACACGGGGGCTGATAAAGCTGGATGGCCTGCCCGCCACCGTCCGGCAAAAGGTGTGGGGCGGCGAAGCGATAGAAGTCCTGCCGCATCCGCATCCGTCTGAGCAACCCCACCAGCCGGAGAATATTGCGCTGGATATCGTGTTCGAGGACGACAGCATCCTCGTCATCAACAAGTCGGCCGGGCTGGTGGTGCATCCGGGCAGCGGCAACTGGGAAGGCACGCTGCTCAACGCGCTGCTGCACCATGCCCCGCAGCTTGCCGGGTTGCCGCGCGCCGGCATCGTACACAGGCTGGACAAGGGCACCAGCGGCCTGCTGGTGGTCGCCAAAACACTTGCCGCGCAAACCGCTCTAGTCCGGCAGTTGCAGGCTCGCACGGTGCGGCGCGAATACTATGCTCTGGTATATGGCGCACCGGCGCGCGACGGCACGGTGAACGCGCCGATAAGCCGCCATCCCACGCAGCGCACCAGAATGGCAGTTGCGGAAAAAGGCAAACCTGCGGTCACGCATTTCGGCGTAGCGGAACGCTTTCCCGCCACCTCGACCGGCTCGTGGCAGGTCTGCACCCTGCTGCGGTGCAAGCTGGAAACCGGTCGCACTCATCAGATCCGCGTCCATCTTGCCTCAATTCAACATCCCCTGGTCGGCGACAGCACCTACTGCAAGGGCGCGCAGAAATGCCCGCCCGCGCTGCGCGCCATCCTTGCCGCTTTCCCGCGCCAGGCATTGCATGCCACACGCCTCGGGCTGAGTCATCCGGTTACCGGCGATTGGATGGAATGGCAGGCACCCTTACCGGAAGACATGGCGCAATTGCTGGCACAGCTTAGAGCCGCATCGCATGAGCTTGCTTGAACATTCGATCATCCCCGGCTGGCCTGCGCCCCGGCACGTAAAGGCGCTGCAAACCACGCGCAGGGGAGGTGTGAGTGCAGTTCCCTACGCCAGCCTCAACTTCGGTGACCATGTCGGCGATGAGCCGCTTGCCGTGGCGCGCAACCGCAGCCTGCTGGAACCGCTCCTGCCGGGAGAGCCGGTGTGGCTGAAACAGGTGCATGGCACGGTGGTAGTGGATGCAGCCTCAACGGCGTGCCTGCCGCAGGCGGATGCCTGTATCTCGTCGCGCGCGGATGCGGTCTGTGTGGTGATTACGGCGGATTGCCTGCCGGTTTTGTTGTGCGATGCGCAAGGCACCGCAGTGGGTGCGGCGCACGTCGGCTGGCGCGGTTTATGCGATGGCGTGATCGAGCAAACCGTGCGCGCCATGAACGCGCGGCCCGGTGCTCTCATGGCATGGATGGGTCCCGCCATCGGGGCGCAAGCATTTGAAGTCGGCGAAGAGGTGCGCACGGCATTTGTCGCCAAACAGCCGGGGGCGGCGGTGGCTTTCTCGACCGGCGCCCCCGGCAAATGGCTGGCCGATATATACCAGTTGGCCCGCCTGCGCCTGAACGCGCTCGGCGTCACGCGCATCTACGGCGGTGGCCTGTGTACCTATACCGATCGCGAAAAATTCTTTTCCTATCGGCGCGATGGGGCGACGGGAAGAATGGGAACCTTCATCTGGCTGGAATAATCACATGAGTAAGTGCCGGCTAACCACGCCGCTTGCGCGTGGATTTGGCGATGCTGTCCACGGAAGTATGCCGGCAAAACATTATGGGGAAAATCTCATGCTCGATTACCAGACGCCCACCATTAATACGCCAGGGACAGTCCGTTCCGATTACCATACATTCCGCCGATCCGGTGTTGTGGGTGCGCACCCGGCAGTTGCTTATATCCACATGCCTTTCCGCCAATGCTGCAGAACTATATTGATTCATGGTTTTCCCCGTCCAGTTTATCGTTACCCGTTAGTCGTTAGTCGCTTGATTAGGAAAGGTCTGAGCCAATGGATGCAAGCACAGCTTGATATGACGGTAATAGCGCGTCACATGACAGGGTTTTGCCACAGCCCTGCACTCCGCCTTGCCGGAGCTATTTCTGTATATCCGGCATCCAGTTACATCCATCAGCCGCTCATCGGAGACCAGTTCGTTCTGTTCCATGACCATTTCTGAAGAATCCAAATTTAAGGATCTGTAAAGTTAAATCAGGAAACAGGTTACCAGAATATTATTTGTGTGCATAGATAGTATTAATATGCAATGATAATATATATGCAATGCATATATACGGCATATGCAGTATATATATCTCTGGTACGCCCCAAGCCTCATAGTCACCCGATAATGGGATTAGAAATTACTAAATTACCGTTTATAATGCCTTCATCTTGCAAAGGTGGGGGATTGCTTATGAATACAACGACTCTGGCACGGAATGGCGTATCCGCGGAAATGGTGGATTTGATTTCGCGTTTGGTTGATTTGATTCCTTGGCCCGAGCGACGACGTGCGATGGGCGATGTAACGCTGTTGCTGCTGGATGGCAAACATCGTGTCGCCGAGGATGTGTTTGGTTGGGGCCGATACGCTGTTGAAGTGGGGATCAAAGAGTTTCAAACCGGCATATCGTGCGTGAACGACATATCCGCGCGACTCAAACCCAAAACAGAAGAAAAGAACCCTGAGTTGATGTCCGAAATACGCGCCATTATGGGGCCGCACAGTGAAAGTGAACCCGGCCTGCGCACGGCCTTGCTGTGCGCGAACATGACGGCCAAGGCAGTCTACGATGCGCTTGTAGGGAAGGGATGGACAGAAGAATCCTTGCCGACCGTACGCACGATTTCCAACATAATGAACCGCCAGGGTTACCGCTTGCGCACTGCGGCTAAAACCAGGGTTCAAAAAAAACCGCAGAAACCGATGCAATCTTTAGAAAACGTCAGATAAATGCGCCGACAGATGAGGTTGCTAATGCGCCATACGAAAAATGTGCAAAGGTTTGTGGCAACGAAAAGTATAGAAGGGCACCTCTAAAAAATCAAAGTTCTGATGGAACTACTGGTGAAACAACTGGCGCAGACAAGGCGCGAGCAAAAAATTGTGACACGGCATCTGTGTGATATGTAAGGAGTAATTTTTTGCGAGCAACGCAGTATTGCGACGAAGCGGATGCTCGCAAATTTGGATTTTTAGAGGCGCCCAGAACTTGAACAGCGGCTGCTCTGGCACGCCGGGCAGTAAAAGCTGGATCGCTGTCCCTGCCGTAGTTGCCGGATAGTTGCGCCGCAGGCGCGGCAGGGCTGACCGGCGCGGCCATATACCCAATGATGTTGCTGGAAATGGCCGGGATTGCCGCCGCTGTCCACGAAATCGCGCAAGCTGCTGCCGCCCTGCGCGATGGCTTCCGTCAATGTTTCCCGTATCGTTTGCACCAGGCGTGCGCAGCGCGCGGCGCCCAATTTTCCCGCCGCCAGTTGCGGGCGGATACCTGCGCGAAACAGCGCCTCGTTAACGTAGATATTGCCGACGCCCGCCACCACATGATTATCCATGATGACCTGTTTGATTGCCGCGCCGCGTTTGCGGGTGGCGCGGTAAAGATAATCCGCATCAAAACTCTCCTGTAGCGGCTCCGGCCCCAAGCGCGCGAGCAGCGGATGCCGCGATGATTCCCCTTCATGCCACAGCACCGCGCCGAAGCGGCGCGGATCACGCAGGCGCACCGTCATTCCGTTTGCGAGCAGCAGCTCGAAATGGACATGTTTTTCCGCATGCTCGGCGGAAGGAAAAAGGCGCAGGCTGCCGGACATGCCGAGGTGCAGGATGAGCGTGCCGCCGCCGCATTCGATCAGCAGATACTTGGCGCGGCGGCGCAGCTCATGGATGGTGCGGTTGCGAAGGATGGCGGGAAGCCTTGCCGGGATCGGCCAGCGCAAATGCGGATTGCGGATGACGGCGCCCGCGATCTTCTGCCCAACCAGATGCGGCTCAAGCCCGCGCAGAACGGTTTCGACTTCGGGAAGCTCGGGCATGGCCTGCCTTAGAGCATGACTGCACCAGCGCAACATTTTTCGGGATAGATCACACCTCCACCCCGCGACCGGCGTCTCTCATGCGGCGATTCCTTTCATTTTCGTAGTCGCCCGACACCAGGTTTACCGTCATCGTCCGCTCGTCGCCACAATTGATAACGATGACCCCGCTTTCATGCGCCCAGATAACGGTCTGGGGGTTATCGGTTGACGGTTTTCCGTATTTCGTTTCCAGTTCCCTGGAAAATGTTCTGCTTATCTCTGCCAATTGCCCGTGCCTGGGAAGGATGGTCAGGGCCAGCTTTTCCAGCGAATCGTTGTAAAAATAAAAAAACAAGAGCGCCGGTTGGCCCGAAACACTCGTCGAAGCACTGCATATCCGGTCGGCGTCGAGTCTTCCCGGGTGGCTATAGCAGGAAGCGTCACCATGCTCCAGAGCCGCCTTTTCGCTCATGCCCAACCGGTATCCCCGGATTTCCAGCGGCTCTCCCACACGCGCAGAAGCGCCGGGGTTGGCACCCCGATCGCACCCGGTGGCCGCACCCGCCATCAAACAAAGCAGCGCCATTCTGAACACGTCATTATATTTGTGGTTCTCCAGCCATTTCTTACCCATCTCCCGCGATTTCTCCACTTGCTGCACGCTCATCCTTGTTTCGGCTATTTCCCTGCGCTTGATAGCGCCCTTGTTTCCCGCTGCTGCAACCGACGTATACCACATATGCGCCAGCGGCAAATCCTGCGGCACCCCCATGCCTTTCCGGAACAGCCACCCCACGCGTACCTGCGGGCCGCGCCTTGCCCGCCGGAGAAACCAATCGGTTTCATACTGTCAAGCTACTTGCGAGACACTGCACCAGCGCCATATTTCAGCGATGTTTCCGAATACTACCATGCTGGTTATCCCGGCAATTGATGGCGCGCACCCCGGCGACGTAAAATGGTTTGACATCGGATTACCGCTTGACATAGAATTCGCGCCCCTCAAGATTTTATTGTTTCAGGAAATGCCATGAAAACATTTTCCGCCAAGCCGCAGGAAGTCCAGCACGACTGGTACCTGGTGGACGCCGCAGACAAGGTGCTGGGCCGTCTGGCAAGCCAGATTGCGGCGCGCCTGCGCGGCAAGCACAAGGCGATTTATACTCCGCATGTGGACACCGGCGACTTCATCGTGGTAGTCAATGCCAGAAAGCTGCGCGTGACCGGCAACAAGACGGAAGCCAAGCTCTACCATCGCCACTCCACCTTCCCCGGCGGCCTGTACACGACCAATTTCGCCAAATTGCAGGAACGCCATCCCGATCGCATACTGCAAAAGGCGGTAAAAGGGATGTTGCCGAAAGGACCGCTCGGCTATGCCATGTTGCGCAAGCTGAAGATTTACGGCGGGGCGGATCACCCTCACGCCGCGCAGCAACCCAAAACCATTGATCTGTTGAAAGCATAAGCATGAGCGCAAACTACAACTACGGCACCGGACGCCGCAAGAGCGCGGTGGCGCGCGTGTTCATCAAACCCGGCAAAGGCGACATCGTGGTGAACGACAAACCGGTGGACGTGTTCTTCTCCCGCGAGACCGGTCGCATGGTGGTGCGCCAGCCACTGGCTCTGACGGAGATGCTGGACAAGTTTGACATCATGGTGAACGTGTGCGGCGGCGGCGAATCCGGCCAGGCCGGGGCGGTTCGCCACGGCATCACCCGCGCCCTGATAGAGTACGATGCAAGCCTGAAACCCGCCCTGAGCAAGGCTGGGCTGGTTACACGCGACGCGCGCGAAGTGGAGCGCAAAAAAGTCGGCCTGCGCAAAGCGCGCCGCCGCAAACAATTCTCCAAGCGTTAATCGGACTGAAGCCGTTCGCAAAAACCGCCTCCGGGCGGTTTTTGCATTTCCGTGTATTATTTACAGCTACTTGTCCAACGAAAAGGAAACGGACGTGATCAAGGTCGGTATCGTCGGGGGTACGGGGTATACCGGGGTCGAGTTGCTGCGTTTGCTGGCCCAGCATCCGCTGGCGGAATTGCGCGCCATCACTTCGCGCGCCGATGCCGGCACGCCGGTCAGCAGTATGTTCGCCAGCCTGCGCGGCCAAATTGGCTTGTGCTTCACCCACCCGGACGAAACGCATCTGGAACAATGCGATCTGGTGTTTTTCGCCACGCCCAACGGTATCGCCATGCAGCAGGCGCGAGCCCTGCTCGATGCGGGGGTGCGAGTAATTGATCTGGCGGCGGATTTCCGCATCAGGGACGTGGCAGTCTGGGAAAAGTGGTACGGCATGAGCCACGCGTGTCCCGACATGGTGGCCGAAGCGGTGTATGGCCTGCCGGAAATGAACCGCGATCAAATCCGGCAGGCGCGGCTGGTGGCCAACCCCGGCTGCTATCCTACTGCGGTGCAGCTCGGCTTCCTCCCGCTGTTGGAAGCCGGGCTGGTGGATGTGTCGGGCCTGATTGCGGACGCGAAATCCGGCGTGTCCGGCGCCGGGCGCAAGGCGGAGGTCGGCTTTCTGTTTTCCGAAGCGTCGGATAACTTCAGGGCTTACGGCGTGGCGGGCCACCGCCACTTGCCGGAAATCCTGCAAGGGCTGGCGCGGGTGGCGCAGCAAGAGATCTGCCTGACCTTTGTGCCGCACCTGTCGCCGATGAACCGCGGCATCCACGCCACACTATATGCCCGCTTGCGGCAGGATGCCGACTTGCAGGCTCTGTTCGAGCGGCGCTATGGCAACGAGGCGTTCGTGGATGTGCTGCCTGCCGGCAGCCACCCGGAAACCCGCTCGGTGCGAGGAGCGAACTGTTGCCGCATCGCGGTACACCGCCCGCAGCAGGGCAATACCGTTGTGGTGCTGGCGGTGATTGACAACCTGGTCAAAGGCGCCGCCGGGCAGGCGGTGCAAAACATGAATCTCATGTTCGGTCTGCCCGAAACAACGGCGCTGACCGGTGTTCCGCTCCTTCCTTGAACCGTGCTGCGCCGGGTCAAGCGAAAATTCGGTATCTCCGCGCCTCGCCTCGCGGTTCGGCCCCACGTGCCCTGGTATGTGCGCTGGGCGGTGGCGCTGCCTTTTGTGCTGGCGGCGGGCGGGCTGGTGTGGTGGGCCTACGACTCCGGGCTGGAGCTTGCCGGATTTCACCGCGGGCAGGCAGAACAGGAGTTGGCCCGGTTGCGGGAACAGGTCGCCGCGCTGAGCAGCGAAAACGCCAAGCTGATCGGCCAGGCCGCGTCCTACGAGCGGCAGGCGCAGATGGAACATGCCGCCAATCTGGAAACGGAGAAACAGTTGAAGGCGCTGACCGAAGAATATACCCGCATCCAGGAAGACCTGGCGTTTTTCCAGAACCTGTCATTGTCCGACACGCGCGAGGGAGGGTTGGCCATTTACCGGCTCAAGCTGGAGCACGACACCCTGCCAGGCGAATACCGCTACCGCATGTTGCTGGTGCGCAGCGGGCAACTGCGCGCGAAGGAGTTTCACGGCAACCTGCAACTGCTGGTCAACGTGCAGCATAACGGAGAGAAGAAGGTAGTAGTATTTCCGCAGGAAGAACCGGCATCGAAAAATGCGCCAGCCGATGCGGCATACCAGGTAAAATTCAAGTATTATCAGCGCATCGAACGCAGTTTTCAGTTGCCGCCGGACATGCTGATCGAAGGCGTCCAGGTGAGGGTTTTTGAAGAAGGCGTGCGCGAGCCTAGAATAAAGCAGGACTTCAGCCTGTCCTGAGGGAGAAAACATGTTTGGCAAACGGCACAGCAAGCCGCAAAACCGCATTGATTCGCTGATCGGCGCAGAAACCAGGGTGGATGGCGACCTCAACTTTACCGGGGGGTTGCGCGTGGATGGCGTGGTAAACGGCAATGTCATCGCCGCACCGGGCAAACCCAGCACGCTGGTGCTGAGCGAGCACGGGCGCATCAGCGGCGAGATCCGGGTGACGCACCTGGTGGTGAACGGCGAGGTGGACGGGCCGGTGCAGGCGGCAGAATATCTGGAACTGCAAGGCAAGGCCAGGGTCACAGGCGATATTCGCTACAAGACACTGGAAATCCAGTTGGGCGCGATTGTCGAAGGCAAGCTGATGCATCTGTCGGATGCGGTGTCCGACAAGGTGGTAGCGTTCAAACTGAGCGGAACCGAAGCAACCAACAACTAATTTACGGAGGCAACCATGAACACGGCAACCGAAACACAAGACCTGCTGCTGTTTACCGATAACGCGGCAAACAAGGTGAAACAACTGATCGAGGAAGAGGGCAATTCTGACTTGAAGCTGCGCGTGTTTGTCAGCGGCGGCGGCTGTTCCGGTTTTCAGTATGGCTTCACTTTCGACGAAGTAGCCAACGAAGACGACACCGTGCTGGACAAGAACGGCGTGCAGCTCCTGATTGATCCGATGAGCTTCCAGTACCTGGCGGGCGCGGAGATTGACTACCAGGAAGGGCTGGAAGGCTCGCAGTTCGTGATCCGCAACCCCAACGCGCAAACCACCTGCGGCTGCGGGTCATCCTTTTCGGTGTAGCGGAAACAGGCACAGGAACCGGGCAAGGGGCGCAAGCGCCCATGCTTCTTTTTGCGCCTTTCCATTTTTTCTCAATACGCGCTAAAGTTTTTCCGAAATACTCCGATACCTTTTTATGACGGCGTACGCGCGTCTTCTGGAACGCCTGTATTCCCGGTTCCGGCAGCCCGAGAGGCTGATTTGATAACTAAAGATAAATAGAGGAGAGGGTCATGAAAAAAACAGTCCTGTCACTGGCTGGCGTATTGGCGGCGGCTTCATTTGCTCCGGAAGCCGCCGCCATTCCGGCGTTTGCGCGCCAGGTCGGCATGTCCTGTTTCGCCTGCCATGCGCAGCACTTTCCGGTGCTGAACGGCTTCGGTCGCGCTTTCAAGGCATCCGGCTATACCATAATGGGCGCCCAGCCCCTGATTGAAGACGAGCACCTGTCCATTCCCAACACGCTGAATGCATCCATACTGTTCAAGGGCCGTTACGTGAAAGCCGATCGAACCGGTGCGGCTGGTGCCGGCACAACCGCCGCCCCAAACACGGGTGATGGCCAATGGCAGTTCGGCGACGAATTCAGCCTGTTCTTCGGTGGCCGCGTGGCGGAAAACGTCGGTTTTGTCATTGAAGGCAACATGGTGGGCGGTTCCACTACAACTGCAACCAACTACACGGGCGCTGTTTGTACTGCCCCTCAGATTGCCGCTGGTGCTGTTGCCGTAAGCGCAACTAACTGCGCGCTGAGCGATGGCACCGCAGGCGTGGGCGGCAACTTCCTGGCCAGCTTCAAGATTCCATTCACGTTTAGCGCGGGTGGCGCAAAATTGTCCGTGATCCCCTTTACGACCGACGCGCATGGTCCGATGTATGCCTTCGATTTGTCCAGCGGTGGCGTAGTGCGCGCCATCCGTTGGGCGGAAGGCCGCGCCGAAACTTCTGCGGTTCAATATATGTCCACCACGGGCGGTTCCGCCGGTGCGGCAACCGGCATCACCTTCGTGGCGCAAAAAGACGACCTGGGTTACATCAACCTGACCAAGTTCTCGCCCTCGCTATTGCCGGGCGGCAATGGTCAAGCCATTGCGTCCACGGATTTTAAGAACAGCTACATCCGTATCGCCGCCACCCCGACCGTGGGTGATTGGGCCATGCTGTTCGGCGTAGGCTCGATAAGCGGGTCGTCGTATTCCAACGTGACGCTGGCCGAAGAAGAAACCAGGAAAACCTTCTTCGACTTCGAGGCGCACGGCGAAGTGGCAGGCAAGGAAATGTCAGTGTACGCACAGCATGCCCGCGCTCCTGCGGCTACTGTCGGAAAAGCCAGCGCATACAACGCCAATGCCTGCAAGGCGACAACGTGCAACCCGGACCGCAAGGCAACCACCATCGGTGTTGACTATTCTGTGATCCCGCATGTGCTGAGCCTCGGCGCAGCCTATCGCAGGGCGCAAACCGGCGCCGCAGCCGGCGCGAATAGCGACAACGCATTTACCCTGACTGCCGTGTACGACCTGTACCAGAACGTGGCGCTGCACCTCAACCACGCCAAGTTCAGCGGTGATGTGCGCCAAACAGCCGCTCAAGAGAAGAGCCGCACTTATCTGATGCTGGAGGCGGCATTCTGAGCACTTGCAGTTCGCGCAGGATGGGTTGAGGCGCGGCCGATACCCACCAAACAAAACAGTTGGCAAAAACAGGGGAGCTTCGGTTGCAGCTCCCCTGTTTTTTTGTGTTTAATCCTCTACTTTGCTACATTTGACGCACTTGTATTAGCGAGGCGGACATGAGTACGGTGACGTTTGACACTTTGAGATTTGTGAAAACGCTAGAGGCAAGCGGAATTGATCCGACACATGCGGAGGCCATCGCGGCAGCGTACCGCGATGCGGCAAATGATCAGGAATTGGTGACCAAGCAAGATTTGAAGCTGGAACCGCAAACCGAGCTTGCTCCCATCAAGATGGAGATGCCGATACACAAATATATGCCAGTGTTTAATTGCATTAATGAGCATTGTTAACTATGATACATCCATTGCGGTTACGTGATGGAGGTGGTCATGTCGAGGATTGCTGTCGGGATCAATTGCACGGCAGATGACAAGAAGGAGCTTGAGCGTTTGAGCAAGAGCCGGACAGATGAGTCGCGCATGGTTGAGAGGGCGAAGATTGTTCTCGGATGCCTTGCCGGTCGCCGCAACGATGAGATCGCATCCGAGCTGGGTATTCAGGCCGCGACGGCGGGTGTCTGGCGCAAACGGTTCGCGGCGGAGGGGCTGGCGGGATTGCGAGACCGCTCTCGCCCCGGCAAGCCGCCTGTTTATCCTGCGCAGGAATTGCGACAGCGAATCCTCAAGCAACTCGAAGCGCCACCCCCGGCAGGGCTGGCGAGTTGGGATGGCGGCACGTTGGCCAAGGCGCTGGAAGTCTCTGACGATGCGGTATGGCGCATCCTGCGCAAGGAAGGCATCCAGTTGCGTCGCCTTCGCTCGTGGTGCGTCAGCACCGACCCGGAATTTGCGGCCAAGGCGGCGGACGTGATCGGGCTGTACCTGAGCCGCCCACAAAACGCACTGGTGCTGAGCGTGGACGAAAAGCCATCGATTCAAGCGCTGGAAAGAAAAACCGGCCATGTCTGCACCAGCAGCGGAAAGATCGTGCGAGGGATGAAAAGCACCTACAGACGACATGGCACCATCAACCTGTTCGCGGCGCTTAATGTGGCCACAGGCACGATCCGGACGAAGACGACTGAGACCAAGAAACGTCCCGACTTCCAGGCATTTATGGACGATGTCATCAAAGACGTTCCTGCCGATCAAGAAATTCACGTCATCCTCGACAATTACTGCACCCACAAGAAAAACCATGACTGGCTGGCCAAGCATCCCAATGTCCATTTCCATTTCACGCCCACCTCGGCCAGTTGGCTCAACCAAGTGGAAATCTGGTTTGGCATCTTCTCCCGAAAAACCCTCAGCGGGGCCAGCTTCGTCAGCATCGAGCAATTGGTTCAGGCCATCGAGGCATTCATTGCGGCCTACAACCAATCGGCATCCCCTTTCGTTTGGCGCAAGCGTGAGGTCAAGGGGGCGCAACTTAGAAATACAATCGCTAACTTATGCAATTAAACACTAGCGGCCTGTCTGGCTTGAAGAATCGAAGCGCATCGGGTTTAGCAGGCAAGCCGCGTAGCGGCTGCTCGCAAAATTCGGCTGGGCGAGGGCAGATTTTGACGATTTTGCAGGTCAATAGTCGTTCTATTGACCAAAAAAGCGGCGAAATATGCACCGGCCAGGCGGATTTGCAGCCGATTTCCTTTAAGTCAGACAGACTGCTAGTCTTACTGTGTCAAATTTAACCAAACCCTGCGATAATGGGCACTTCCATATAAAAGAGGTGTGCAATGGGAAATCTGGCGGAATTCGAGCATTATCTTGAGCGCTTGTGCGAAGTTTTGGGGAATGTGGATCGGAGAACCGGATTGAAGGACTATTGCCGCAGGTTGATGTTGCCGATCGCGCACAAGAGCATCGAGCCGCTGGCGGCCTGTTCCGACCAATTGCATGTGGCGGCCAAGCATCAATCGCTGCACCATTTCGTGGCCAAGTCCGCGTGGTCGGACACTGCGGTCATGGGGCGCGTGCGCGATTGGGTTGCGAAATGCCCGTCCAGGCTCATCGAGCCCAACAGGCCGCCATCCGTGGTTGCCCGTTGTCCGAAACCGAAATCAATCAGGTCGCGAAACGCCAGCGGCACCAGCAGGATGGTGGCCGAACTGAGGCACAGCAGCGCGAAAGCCAGCACGACCCGCCCGCGATAAGGGCGCAGGAAAGGCCACAGGTCACGGAGGAAAGACAAACGCCGGGCGGCGGCAGGCTGAATTGGACTCGAGAGGGGCATCCCTTGTTGTGTTTGATGAAAGGTAGCCTATTTGCTCCGCGAAGGCGGTAGCCACTCTTGGTGGTGTCGCTTGGTCACAAACAGGCGAAATGCAGTTCCAAGGCATAGGTGTTGTACAATCACTGCGCACCGTGAGGAGGTAAGCCATGCTGGCTCTTGAAACCACTGCATCCATTGCCGACCATCGTCTTGTCGTACAGGATGCGGCACTCCCTGCCCATGCCGAGCGCGCTCGCGTCATCGTAATGTGGGAACCAGCCAAGCCATCCGGTCGCCGCTCGCCACCCCCAGCGCTGGCAGGCATGGGCGAAGAAAGCGGCGACATCCTCAGCGGCCCGCCGGAAAACGACTGGGAAGCATTGTCCTGATGCTCGTTCTCGATACTCACGCCCTTTACTGGTGGGCCAATCGCACTCCCGACAAGCTTGGGCAACAGCAGATAGACGCCATCGAAACGGCTGAATCTCTGGCAGTTTCGGCAATGACCTGCTGGGAAATGGGGTGGCTGGTGAAGCACGGGCGGATTGCCCTCAAACTGCCTGTTTCCGACTGGCTCGATCAAGTCGAGGCAAATGGCGTAACGATTATTCCGGTATCAAGATCAATCGCCGAGCGCGCAGTTTCGCTGCCCGAACATCACAGAGACCCGGTTGATCGCATCATCATCGCCACGGTTGTTGAACACCGGGCACAACTGGTTAGTGTTGATAGGCGATTCCCGGATTATCGTGAACTGGCTGGCCTGCTGGTGAACGGGCAATCTTCGTGAAAAACAATTCGAGGCCCCTTTTACCCATCGGCCCCTTTTACCTCTTACCCACACTCTTTCACGAAGACCCAAAGAGGGTCTTCGTGAAAGAGTGTGGGTAAATTTCATGCTTTTTAGAGCTTCGGGAGCATTGACGTGAGTATTTTCAATCGCAAATATTCTTCATCGCGCAGCCCAGATGCGCGGCGCTGGATAACGCGTATCTTGTTGTGAAGTCCCTCGACGAAACCGAGCGAGACCTTGTTTTCCGGTTTGCA
>JACRPU010000091.1 GCA_016223025.1 Nitrosomonadales bacterium
CCGGCCAGGATCAGCGTTTGCGGTGTTGAGATGTGCGGCATCGCGTTTGTCGGTGTCGGATCGTAGTTTTTTGTGTTTGTCGTGCCGCGCTGCCATGAAAAAATCAGGGCGGCAGGCAGCGGCGTGTGTCTAAACTTCAGACTGTACTTCAGTACAGTAGCAATTATTGCTGACACCTAGTATGCTTGGCGCGTGTCTAAAAACTTAGTAACCGGAAATCAAGAACCCGGCAGTCTCTGAAAATGGAGGTTAATGTGAAAATCAGAATTTTATCGGCCATGTTTTTGGCCGGAATGGTGTGCGATCAAGCTTGGGCTGCTGAAACGTACCTTCCCGACCAGGGTACCTCCAGCGTGCTGATAAGCTCAACCCAGTACTACACGGAGATGGCTGGTCTGGGGCTTGGCACTGCCGTCAACATGACTGGTGGCGGTTACGGAGGGGAAACCCTGGGTGGCCCACAAAGCGATGATGGCTTCACCAGCCCCATTAATTTTGGTTTTTCTTTTTCCTTTTTCGGCTCCTCCTATTCGTCTTTTTATATCAACAACAACGGCAATATCAGCTTCAACAGCGGGAACACCGCCTACACGCCCGACTCCAACTTTCCGGTTGGCGCAAGCCAGCCAATCATCGCCCCATTCTTTGCCGACGTTGACACGCGGGGCACCGGCAGCGTTGGCGCGGTGTATCTGAATCAAACTGTTACCAACCAGGCCATAGTGACTTGGGATCAGGTTGGCTACTACAACCAGCACATGGATCTGCTGAACTCCTTCCAGCTTGTGGTGCGCGGTGCCAGCTATACTGTTCCTGTCGGCGAAGGGACGATCGGGTTCTTCTGGAAAACCATGGGTTGGGAAACGGGCGACAAGAGTTCTGGCGCTAACGGTTTTGGCGGAAGCCCTGCCGCGGTCGGATTTGGCAATGGCGTGATGGACTTGGTGTCGTTTGATAACTCAATGCTGGATGGCATTTCCGGCGTCGTGCAGAACCACCATGTATGGTTTAACGTCAACGCACAGGGCGTCCCGGAGATTGCCCCTTCCTCGCCCCCACCCGTTCCTGAGCCAGAGACTTATGCCATGTTGCTGGCAGGCTTGGGTCTGCTGGGTGTGGTGTCGCGCCGCAGGAGCAGGAAGCGGAACATTTAACCGTTTCGCGGACGGCTTCCCCGCAAACCCCGCTCTCGAAGCGGGGTTTTGTTTTCTAGCCCGGCAATGCGATCTCGTTGCCGGTGCTGAACTGGTAATCGTGAAAAATATGCTCGGCGCCGAGAACCTGATAGCTGCCGTCAGCCAACCGGCGCGTGGTGTCCTTGAGGCGGTAGGTGTAGTGCCCGCAGGTCCAGCACTTGAAGTTACGCATGTGGGTGCATAAGCAGGTCTTGCCCATCACGGAAATTTTTTTTGCATCCGGGTGTGCCGCAACTTCACGGTTATACGCATCTATGTAGGAGCAGTTGCCGTTCGCATCGAGCAGATAGCCGTAGGATTCACAGCCGGGGCGAATGCCGGAGCCGATGGCCGGGGTGTTTTTCAGCATGCGCATCGGGTACCCGGTCGGCGAAATGGTGTTGACCACGATATCGTCTTCGCCGGCCTTGAAATACTCCTGCATCACGTCTGTCGGCAAGCCGCACTCGCGGGACACGGTAAAGCGCGTTGCCACTTGCACTGCCGCCGCTCCCTGTTCGAGGAAAGACACCGCATCGCTGCCGGTAAAAATGCCGCCCGCCGGAATCAGCGGGATATCGAGCTTCTCTGCCAGCAAGTACTGCTGGATTTCGTTCGTGATGGTGCGCAGATCGTACTGCGCCCAGTCCATGCCAAACCCGAGGTGTCCGCCAGCCAGCGGGCCTTCCACTACGACGAAATCCGGTAGTCGGCCTGTTCTGGCACTCTTGCGCAAAAACAATTGCAGCGCGCGCAGCGAAGAGACGATGATGCCGAGTTTTGCATCGCTGAAGCGCGGATGGTCTTCCATCAGAGCAAACGAACCCAGATGAAGGCCGGCCGCCAGCGTAATGCCGTCTATTCCGGCATCCAGCGCGCCGCGCAGGCGCACCGCGAGGGTTTCGCGCGGCGCGTTCATGGTGAGTTTTTCCATGCAGTTGATGAAGATCATGCCCGCGCCGCGCTTGCGCTGCATGGTATGCTCGACGTGCAGGCGCGTGGCCTCGGCAACCTGCCCGAGGTCAAACTTCACCGCAGACTTGTTAGAATTGTCCAGGTTGTACTTGTATTGCCGAAGCTTGCCCTTGACGAAATCGGTGTCATAGCGCCGGTCGGTTACAGTGGGCAGCATGGCATCGGAAATGTGCCCCACTCCACCCAGCCGCGCCGCCTCCAGCGCCAAGTCCGCAGTGGATATATCCACCCCCATGCCGCCGATTACGATGGGCACCAGCTCCTGCCTGCCAAAGTGCAGGCGGAAATCATCCACGCATTTCATTGCTATCCTATCAGAGCCAGTCCGCTATATTACCTTGGAATAGCGGGCATGCTCCTGTTTCGTGCGCAGATACTTGTCAAAAACCATGCAGATATTACGGATCAACATGCGCCCCTTGGGCGTGACTCCGATCCATTCCGGAGTGAGCTTGAGTAACCCTTCGCGCTCATATTCGCGCAACTCGTTCAGCTCGGTGGCAAAGTAACGGTTGAAATCTATCAGATAGGCGATGTTGAACGATTCCTTGGAAATCTCGAAATGGCACATCAACGCCTGGATGATGGCGCGCCGCACCAGGTCGTCGGCATCCAGTTCCATGCCGCGCATGATGGGCAGTTCATCGCGGTCCAAGGCATCGTAATATTCTTCCAGTTCGCGGTAATTCTGGCTATAGGTCGGACCGATCTTGCCGATGGCGCTCACCCCCAGCGCCACCAGGTCGCAGTCAGAATGCGTGGAATACCCCTGAAAGTTGCGGTGCAATCTGCCCTGGCGCTGCGCCACGGCCAGCTCGTCGTCCGGTTTGGCAAAGTGATCCATGCCGATATAGACATAGCCGGCATCAGTCAGTTTCCTGACCGCAAGACTCAGGATGTCCAGCTTGACCTGCGGCGCCGGCAGCTCTTCTGCGTGGATGCGGCGCTGCGGCTTGAAAATGGTGGGCATGTGCGCGTAGTTATAAATAGACAGGCGATCCGGGCCTGCGGCGATCACCTTGTCCAGCGTGGTTTTGAAGCCGGTCATGGTCTGCTTCGGCAAGCCATAAATGAGATCTATGCTGACCGACTTGAAGCCGTTGGCGCGCGCCGCACGGATAACCTGAAGCGTTTCTTCCTCGCTCTGGATGCGGTTCACCGCGCGCTGCACCAGCGAATCGAAGTCCTGTACACCCAGGCTGATGCGGTTGAAGCCAAGCTCGGCGAGCAGCACTACGGTCTGGTCGCTGACCTTGCGCGGGTCAATTTCGATGGAATACTCGCCATTTTCCACCAGTTTGAAGTGCTGGCGGGTTGCGTCCATCAGCTTGCGCATCAAATCATCGCTGAGGAATGTCGGCGTGCCGCCCCCCCAATGCAACTGCTCGACGCGCTGCCCCTCGCCCAGCAAGGCAGCCTGCATGGATAACTCCTTGATCAGATAGCGGACATAATCCTCCGCCTTGCTGCGATCCTTGGTGATGATCTTGTTGCAGGCGCAATAAAAACACAGCGTATTGCAGAAAGGAATATGCACATACAGCGACAGGGGGCGGCTGATGCCGCCGATCTCGCGCTTGGCCATCCAACTGCGATAGCTTTCGGCGTTGAATTCCTCGACGAAACGGTCGGCGGTAGGATAGGAAGTATAGCGGGGGCCGTTCTTGTCCAGCCTGCGGATCAAATCCAGATCTACTTCCAGCTCAGATGATGCTAATACTATGCTTGAGGACATGGCGGCTCCGCCTGCTTATAACCTCATGAATTATGATGGTTGGGCGGCATGAGTGTTTGATGTATATCAAAATCAATGTCATAATTAAACTATTTAGTGATAAAAAAACAACGACGTGCAAAAATCCGCCTCGCTTGCCCCACTTAGAGTTGCTTGCTCCGGTTGCAACCTGCGCGAGCTATGCATGCCAATGGAACTCACCGGCACTGACATGGAACAACTGGATGAGTTGACCTGCATCAAACATGCCTACCAGCGCGGAGGGTTTCTGTACCGCAGCGGCTCAAAATTCCAGTCTCTCTACGCCATCCGTACCGGTTTTTTCAAGACCCAGGTGCTGCACGAAGACGGGCGCGAGCAGGTCACCGGCTTTCAGATGGCCGGCGAGATCATCGGCATGGATGCCATCAGCAGCGACGCGCACGCCTGCGACGCCATCGCGCTGGAAGACAGCGAGGTATGCGAAATTCCTTTCAGCCGCCTTGAGGAACTCAGCCGCAAGCTCCCATCGCTGCAGCGCCATTTGCACCGCATCCTGAGCCGCGAGATCGTGCGCGACCAGGGCATCATGCTGCTGCTCGGCTCGATGCGCGCGGAAGAACGGCTGGCAGCCTTCCTGCTCAACCTGTCGCAGCGCTTTGCGGCGCGCGGCTACTCGCCCACCTCATTCTATTTGCGCATGACGCGCCAGGAAATCGGCAGCTATCTCGGCATGAAACTGGAAACGGTCAGCCGCACCTTGTCGAATTTTCAGGGAGTCGGCCTGATCAGCATCCGCAACAAGTCGGTGGAAATCCACAATCTGCAAAAACTGCAAAGGCTTGTCGGCCCCCCTCCGGAATGCATCTAACGCACATCCCGCGACACGTTACTGGCGGAGCCAGCCGCTTGCGGGAGCGGGTGTGAGGCGGTCATTCCCGCCCCGGAG
>JACRPU010000092.1 GCA_016223025.1 Nitrosomonadales bacterium
AGCGGGCAACGCGGCGACCCCGCAAATCCGATGTCATGTCAAGTGTTTTTTGCATTTTTATTTCAATTTTTTGAAATATTTTTCGTGCGGTTCGGATGCATGCGGTGTCGGGCAAAGGCCGCGAGTGTCTAAACTTCAGTAAACAGTTAAACAAAGCGCAACCATCTGTGCGCGGGCAGTTTCGTTGAACCCACCCCGCAAACCGGGAGAAAACATGAAACTGAAAGTCGTGGTGCATGAAGCGGAAGAAGGCGGCTACTGGGCCGAGGTTCCGGCCATTCCCGGTTGTGCGACGCAAGGGGAAACCTTCGAAGAGTTGCTGCACAACTAGTATGAGGCGGTCGAAGGGTGTCTCGCGGTGGATATTGCACCCATCACAGCATCATCGCATGACCGCATTCTCGAAATTGCGGTATGAAAGCAATTTCCGGCAAGGCCTTGGTTCGCCTGCTGGAATATCGCGGCCGGGAATTGTTGCGGATCAACGGCAGCCACCACATTTACGGCAAACCGGGCACCAATGTCAGGTTATCCGTGCCGACACACGGGAATCAGGCACTCAAAATTGGCTTGCAGCGCCACTTGCTTAAACTGGCGGGAATTTCGGAAAACGAACTATGAGCGACATCAAAAAAACCGTCCTCGCCTATTCCGGCGGACTCGACACCTCGGTCATCCTGAAATGGCTGCAAGATACCTACCGGTGCGAAGTGGTCACCTTCACCGCCGACCTCGGCCAGGGCGAGGAACTGGAACCGGCACGCCAGAAAGCGCTGAAATTCGGCATCAAACCGGAAAACATTTTCATTGACGATCTGCGCGAGGAATTCGTGCGCGACTTCGTGTTTCCGATGTTCCGCGCCAATACCGTTTACGAGGGCGAATACCTGCTCGGCACCTCCATCGCGCGCCCGCTGATCGCCAAGCGCCTGATCGAGATCGCCGCACTGACCGGCGCCGACGCGGTTTCCCACGGCGCGACCGGCAAAGGCAACGATCAGGTTCGCTTCGAGCTCGGCGCTTACGCGCTGAACCCGAATATCAAAATCATCGCGCCGTGGCGCGAGTGGGACTTGCTGTCGCGCGAAAAACTGATGGCCTACGCCGAACAGCACGGAATCCCGGTGGACATGAAGCACAAGCAAGGCGGATCGCCCTATTCGATGGACGCGAACCTGCTGCACATCTCCTACGAGGGCCGCCACCTGGAAGACCCCGCCGCCGAGGCCGAGGAAAGCATGTGGCGCTGGACCGTGCCGCCGGAAAATGCTCCGGATGCCGCCGAATATCTGGATATCGAATTCGGGTGCGGCGACATCGTGGCGCTGAACGGCACAAGGATGACACCCGCGCAAGCGCTGGCCAAACTCAACCAGATGGGCGGCAAGCACGGTATCGGTCGTTTGGACCTGGTGGAAAACCGCTACGTCGGCATGAAGTCGCGCGGCTGCTACGAAACCCCCGGCGGCACGATCATGTTGAAAGCACACCGTGCCATCGAGTCCATCACGCTGGACCGCGAGGTGGCCCACCTGAAAGACGACCTGATGCCGCGCTACGCCAGCATGATCTACAACGGCTACTGGTGGAGCCCCGAGCGCCGAGCATTGCAGGCGCTGATTGACCACACGCAGCAGAACGTCAACGGCCGGGTGCGCGTGAAACTGTACAAGGGCAACGTGATCGTGGTCGGGCGCGACTCGAAAACCGATTCGCTGTTTGACCCGACCATCGCCACTTTTGAAGATGATAAAGGTGCCTACGACCAGAAGGACGCGGGCGGCTTCATCAAGCTGAACGCGCTGCGCATGCGCATCGCGGCAAATTTGCAGAAACGCAAATAATGGGAACGCCGGTGATACTGGCGAACGGGGGCTTGCCATGCTTTACGAACTGACCGGTGACATCCTGCTCAGCCACGCCAAAGCCATCGCCCAGGGCGTGGCCCCAAACGACGATTTCCATCAGGGTCTCGCGCTGCAACTGCGCGAGCGCATGCCGGCCTTGTACAAGGATTTCCGCCATTACTGCCAGACCCAGCACCCCAAATCCGGCGGGCTGTGGACATGGATGAGCGCCGATGGCCGCTACCTCGTCAACCTGTTCACGCAGGATGCCGCCTACGGGCATGGCAGCAAACCGGGTAATGCCACTTTGAGCCATGTGAACCACGCGCTGCACGCCCTGCGCGCTTTTGCCCGGAAGGAAAAAATCCCCAGCATCGCCCTGCCCCGCCTCGCCTGCGGGGTGGGCGGCCTGGAATGGAACGATGTCCGCCCGCTGATCGAAAGGCAGCTTGGCGACCTCGGCATCCCGGTTTATCTCTATTCCGCTTATCAAAAAGGCGTCAAAGCCGACGAACCCAGATAACAATCAACCGGACGAGGAATCCAGCATGTCAGACAGAATTGATAACGTCAGCGTCGGCAAAAAGGCCAACGTATTTTTCGGCGGCAAGTGCGTATCGCACTCGGTATTTTTCCCCGACGGCTCGCGCAAAACCGTCGGCGTGGTACTGCCGGACAGCCAGCTTACCTTCAACGTCGGCACGCCGGAACTGATGGAGATCACCGGTGGCGAATGCCGGGTAAAGATCGCCGGAGAGCACGCATTCAAGGCTTACACCGCAGGCGCCTCGTTCCGCGTGGAGGCAAACAGCAGCTTCGAGATTCATACCGGGGCGGGCGAAGTAAATTACGTTTGCAGTTTTTGTTGATACAATTTCTGCACTGGAGCACATCATGCCATCCTTCGACATCGTTTCCGAAGTGGAAAAAACCGAAGTCAAGAACGCGGTCGAGCAGACCAACAAGGAAGTTGGCACCCGCTTCGATTTCAAGGGATCGGATGCCCGCGTGGAGCAGGCGGAACTGGTGCTCACGGTATTCGCCGACAACGAATTTCAGCTCGGCCAGGTGCAGGACATCCTCAATGTCAGGCTGGCAAAGCGCGGCGTGGACATCCGCGCGCTGGAGATCGGCGAGAAGGCCGAGAAGATCGGCGGCAACAAGGTGAAGCGCTCCTGCACCGTTAAAGTGGGCGTGGAAACCGAGCTGGCGAAGAAGATTGTCAAGCTGTTCAAGGACAGCAAGATGAAGGTGCAGGCCAGCATCCAGGGAGACACCGTGCGCGTTTCCGGCAAGAACCGCGACGACCTTCAGGCCGCCATCGCCTTCATCAAGAAGTCCATCACGGATTTCCCGTTGCAATATCAGAACTTCAGGGACTGAGCGCTCTGGAATTCCCGCTCAAACAGTCATGGCGCAGGCCACCCCAAAAAATGAATCGTCTGCGCCCTGACCGTTTCCCTCGCTCTACTCTCTGGTGGAGAGAGGGCGAAGCCCTCGCTGCGCGAGATTCACGTTAAAGATAATACTTACCGAATTAAGGAGGAAACCATGCCAAAAGTTCTCGTTCCACTCGCGCAAGGCTGCGAAGAAATCGAAGCGGCCACCATCATTGACATCCTGCGTCGCGCCGGCATAGAAACCGTGAGCGCCGGGCTGGATGCGCGCCCGGTGCGCGCGAGCCACGGGCTGGCGCTGCTGCCGGATACTACGCTGGATGCCGCGCTCGGACAGGACTTCGACATGATCGTGCTGCCCGGCGGGCTGCCCGGCACCGACAATCTCAGGGCCGATGCGCGCATCCTCGATTTGCTGAAACGCATGGCGCAGCAGGGCAAGGTTGTCGCCGCCATCTGCGCCGCCCCCTCGGTGCTTGCCGCCGCCGGATTGCTGGATGGGCGCAAGGCCACCTGCTACCCGACCTGCCTGGACAACTTTCCCAAGGTCGACCTGCAAACCGCCGCCGTCGTGGAAGACGGCAAGCTGATCACTTCGCGCGGCCCCGGCACGGCGATGGATTTTGCGCTGGCGCTGGTGGAGCGGCTTGCCGGTCGCGCCAGGCGCATGGAAGTGGAAGCCGGGCTGGTGCGGTAGCCCCCATTCCGTTTGCGCGGGAGTTGCGGCGGAATGTTCCTGCTGCTGTGCTTTCGCCGCTCTCCCTCCCCTTGCGGGAGGGAGATGGGGGGGCGGGGGAACCCGCACCGGTCCCAGCCACACCATCTGCGGCACTTCCAAAGCCGGGCCGACGCATGGCCCGGTTTTATCCTAAAAACCTCAATTCAAGCCACAGAGAACACAGAGTACACAGAGAAATCAGCGGTACTACACGTTTTTATGGCACACCAAAAAGGTGAATCAATTTCTTGGTTCAACCGTTTGTTTTTCTCTGTGATCTCTGTGTTCTCTGTGGCTGACAGAGTTTTTAAGGTTTATGGCAGGCTTCATCTGTCACCCACCCCCTACCCGTCGAGGGAGGGGGCATAGTTTTGTAGCGTGGGAACCCCGCAGGGGTGTTTGCCGCAATTCCAATCCACCTTTCTGAGCCGCGTTGCGTTCCGCACACATGACGCTTCTCAGGACGGCGCTCTCTTGATGCGGCTGATGCGCACCACCTCGGGTATTTTGCGCAGGTTGCGCATGATGTTGGCGAGATGCATGCGGTTGCCGACCTGCAGGGTGAAATACAGCGTGGTGTAATCGCCCTCGTTGGCGAAGTGCGCGTTTTCGATGTTTGACCCGGCCTCCGCGATAGAGGCGGCCACCTTGGCGAGCACGCCGCGCTGGTTGGCGACAATGAGCTTGATGCTGACATCGAACGGCTTGTTGATGTGCCGGTCCCACACCACGTCCAGCCATTCTCCCGCGCTTTTGCGCCCCTTGCGCAACGCGGGGCAGTCGTGGGTATGCACGATGAGCCCCTGGCCGCGCTTGATGACGCCGATGATGGGGTCGCCCGGAATGGGGCGGCAGCATTTGGCGAACTGCACCGCCATGCCCTCGGTGCCCTGGATGGTGATGACGCCGCTGGAGGAAAGCTCGCTCGCCCCTCCTTCGCTCATGCGCGCAAGCTGGCGCGCCACGACCATGTTGAGGCGGCGGCCCAGTCCGATATCCGCCAGGATTTCGGCGCGCGATTTCGCGGTGGTATCCTTGACCAGTTTCTCCCACTGGGGTTCGCTGATGTCCTGGGGCTTCACGCCGAGCGAAGCGAACGCCTGGTTGAGCAGGCGCTCGCCCAGTTGGGCGGACTCATCGAAATGCATGGTCTTGAGCAGATGCCGTATCTGGCTGCGCGCCTTGCTGGTAACCGCGTAGCCCAGCCATGCCGGGTTGGGCCTGGCGTTGGGCGCGGTGATGATTTCGACGCGGTCGCCGCTTTTCAGCTCGGTGCGCAACGGCGCCAGCTCGAAGTTTATCTTGGCGGCCACGCAGCGGTTGCCGATATCCGTGTGTACGCTGTAGGCAAAATCCACCGCAGTTGCGCCGCGCGGGAGAGCCAGTATTTTTCCCTTGGGCGTAAAGACGTACACGTCGTCCGGGAACAGATCCACTTTCAAGTGTTCCAGGAACTCGATCGAACTGTCGCTCTGGTTAAGGCTTTCCAGCAGGCTCTGCAACCACTGATGGGTTTTTTTTTGCAGGTCGTTAATCGGGGTCTCGGCGGTTTTATACAGCCAGTGCGAGGCGACGCCCGCCTCCGCGATGCGGTGCATTTCCAGGGTGCGTATCTGCACCTCGATGGGCGTGCCGTAAGGGCCGAACAGCTTGGTATGCAATGACTGGTAGCCGTTCCCCTTGGGGATGGCGATGTAATCCTTGAACTTGCCCGGAATGGGTTTGTATAGCGCGTGCAGCGCGCCCAGCGCCAGATAACACGAAGGCACATCATCCACCAGCACGCGAAACCCGTAGATATCCAGCACCTCCGAAAAAGCCAGCGATTTCGCCTGCATTTTTTTGTAAATGCCGTACAGGTGTTTTTCGCGCCCCTGAACCTGGGCGTTGACGTGGTTTTCCCCCAGCCGCTGCTGTATGGCCTTCAGAATCTTGCCCACCACTTCGCGGCGATTTCCCCGCGCGACTTTCAGTGCCTTGGACAACACCGCGTAACGGCTCGGGTGCAGGTGCTTGAAGCTCAGGTCTTCCAGCTCCTGGTAGAGGGAATTGAGGCCCAGGCGGTTGGCGATGGGCGCATAGATTTCCATCGTCTCGCGCGCGATGCGCTCGCATTCCTCGCGCGACATGGAACCCAGCGTGCGCATGTTGTGCAGCCGGTCCGCCAGCTTGATGAGAATGACGCGCACGTCGCGCGCCATGGCCAGCAGCATCTTGCGGAAATTTTCCGCCTGCGCATCCTCGCTGGTTTCAAACTCGATTCTCTCCAGCTTGCTCAGCCCGTCAACCAGTTCGGCCACCGGCCTGCCAAACTTTCCGGCCACCTCTTCGTTGCTGATATGCGTATCTTCCACCACATCATGCAACAGCGCCGCCATGATGGCCTGCGCGTCTAGGCGTAGCGGGGTGAGGATGAGAGCGACGGCGATGGGGTGGGAAATATAGGGTTCGCCGGACTTGCGGAGCTGCCCCTGGTGTGCGGATTCGCTGAACTCGAGCGCCTGGCGGATGCGCTCGACATCCTTCTGGTTCAGGTAGGAAGCAGCTTCCTGGAGGAGGGTATCAGCATCGGCCATGGGTCATGAATGGCTAATGCGGCATTCACGGCGTGCGTGTCCGGGAGGATCGGCAGATCAAGCCTGCCCCCGGTTGAGGATCTCCAGCCCCACCTTCCCCTCGCTGATTTCGCGCAGGGCGATAACGGTGGGTTTGTCTTTGCTTTCTTCGACCAGATAGTCGGCGCCGTTGGACAACTGGCGCGCGCGGAAGGCGGCGGCCAGGGTAAGCTCGAAACGGTTCGGGATGCGTGCCAGACAATCGTCTATGGTGATGCGTGCCATGATGGTACCTCGTTAGCTTTGTAATTGGTGGAGCAATGCCTGCTGTCGCGCGAGCTGCCGGTCGCACCGCAATCCTGCGGCAATGACGATGGCTTCGAGTTGCCGCAACGCGGCATCCAGCTTGTCGTTGATGATAACATAATCAAATTCCGCCACATGCGCGACATCTTCCCTGGCCGAACCTATGCGGCGCGCGATCACTTCGGCGCTGTCCTGGGCGCGCGCCGTCAACCTCGCCTCCAGCGCCTGCAACGAAGGCGGCAGGATGAAAATGCCGATACAGTCCGGAAATTTGCTGCGTACCTGCGCCGCGCCCTGCCAGTCAATTTCGAGCAGGATATCACGCCCCGCCGCTGTCTCCGATGCAATCCATGATTGCGAAGTGCCGTACAGATTGCCGTACACCTCCGCGCTTTCCAGGAAATCCCCGTGTTTCGCCATAGCCAGAAAAGTTTCGCGGCTGACGAAATGGTAATCCCTGCCGTCGGTTTCGCCCGGGCGCGGAGCGCGTGAAGTATAGGAAACTGACAGGTCAATCTCCAGGTTTCTGGACAGCAGCGCGTTTACCAGGCTGGTTTTACCCGCACCGGAAGGCGCGCTGACAATGAATAGATTCCCTCGCATACCGAAAGATTGTACCGCAGAAAATTACATGCGGCATAAATCTACAACAGCGCATCCCCCTACCCGGGTAATCCATTAGTCTTACGGGTCAACTCTTCACACTTCTTGATTTCCGTAGGTGCGAATCTATTCGCACATAATCTGGTGATCGTGCGAACACCCACAGGGTGCAATAACCAATGACTTGCTGGCGTTGTTTGCCAGCTTAGTCAGTTGGCTATGCAAAGCTAGATAGTGTCGTCACGAGATATGTTAAAATGGTCCTTTACATAAACTGTGGTGAACGCGAATGGCTGGTGCTTATCAACGACATGACATCTCTGACGCGGCGTGGGCTCTGCTTGAGCCACGACTGCCTGGGCGCAAAGG
>JACRPU010000086.1 GCA_016223025.1 Nitrosomonadales bacterium
AAAACCTAAAAAACTGAAGCAGGAGTTCGCTGTGCCATCTAATCTTCGTAACAAAGCGCCGTCTTCTCTCGACATTTCCGTCCCAATCCACCCGTGGCGGATGGTTCTACCGTAATTACGTGAATACCCCACTTTTTCTTTATACCAGCATTCCGGGTGAAAAACTATTGTCCTGAAGTACAACTCTGCCCGTATTTTTCAACGGGGAAACCGCCAAATTCCCCCCTGCCCCCCTACCCATGAACCTCAAGTAATCATCCGCAGGTTGCGTAGGATTTGCGTAGGATTTGGCTTGTTGGCCAAAAGCTGGCAGCATACAAGACATGACAATTCAGAGTTCGCCCAAATGCCCCACAAGGGGGCGCCGATCCGCTACGGGCAAAAGCAGCCCGCGCGGAGCCGTCAGCAAAGCGCGGAAAAAATTTGCGAGCATCCGCTACGCGGATTGCGAAAAAGATGCAATTGACCGCGAGTTTCTGGCTGAAGACTAAAATCTCCGATCATGGCAAAAGCGAAAACAATTTATTCCTGCACAGAATGCGGCGGGCAGACGCTGAAGTGGCAGGGGCAGTGCCCGCACTGCGAGGCGTGGAACACGCTGGTGGAAACGGTGGCGGAAACCATGCCTGCCGCAGGCAAAAACCGCTACAGCGCGCTGGCGGCATCGGGCAAGGTGCAGGCGCTGGCCGAAGTGGAAACGCGGGAAATGCCGCGCACGCCGACCGGTATCGCGGAATTTGATCGCGTGCTGGGCGGCGGGCTGGTGCAGGGTGGTGTGGTGCTGATCGGCGGCGACCCCGGCATCGGCAAATCCACTTTGCTGTTGCAGGCGCTGGCGCATCTTTCGGCGGCGAATAAAACCCTCTACGTCAGCGGCGAGGAATCGGCGCAGCAGATCGCGCTGCGCGCGAAACGGCTTGCGCTCGACGCCCGCGCGGTGCATCTGCTGCCGGAAATCCAGCTCGAAAAAATCCAGGCCACCATCGCGCACGAGAAACCGGACGTGGTGGTGATTGATTCCATCCAGACCGTGTATTCCGAGCAGCTCACCTCCGCGCCCGGCTCGGTGGCGCAGGTGCGCGAGTGCGCCGCGCAGCTCACGCGCGTGGCCAAGAGCGGCAACGTGACCGTGATTTTTGTCGGCCACGTCACCAAGGAAGGCGCGCTGGCCGGGCCGCGCGTGCTGGAGCACATCGTGGACACGGTGCTGTATTTCGAAGGCGACACGCATTCCAGCTTCCGCCTGATCCGCGCATTCAAGAACCGCTTCGGCGCGGTAAACGAGTTGGGCGTTTTTGCCATGACCGAGAAAGGCCTGCGCGAAGTGAGCAATCCTTCCGCGCTGTTCCTGTCGCAGCACGGCGCGCAGGTGGCGGGCTCGTGCGTGATGGTCACGCAGGAAGGCACGCGCCCCTTGCTGGTGGAAATCCAGGCACTGCTGGACGAGGCGCATTCACCCAACCCGCGCCGCCTCTCGCTTGGACTGGAGCAGAACCGGCTGGCGATGCTGCTGGCGGTGCTGCACCGCCACGCGGGCATTGCCTGCTTCGATCAGGATGTGTTCATCAACGCGGTGGGCGGCGTGAAAATCACCGAGCCGGGCGCCGACCTCGCCGTGCTGCTCGCCATCGTCTCCAGCCTGCGCAACAAACCGCTGCCAGAAAAACTGGTGGTATTCGGCGAAGTCGGCCTCGCCGGAGAAGTGCGCCCCGTGCAGCGCGGCCAAGAAAGATTGAAGGAAGCCGCCAAGCTGGGCTTCACCCAGGCCATCATCCCCAAGGCTAACGCACCCAAACAAAAGATTGCGGGCATGGAGATCATCGCGGTGGAGCGAGTGGAAGAGGCTGTGGAGAGAATGCGCTGATTCAGGCTTGTGTACCTGTACTGAAGTACAGTAGACAGCGTGCGGAACCCTGTTAAGCTGCGCGCTACTCTGCGATTAACAACACAATCGGAAGGATTAACCCGTGACAAAACCTATCCCATCATTTATTGCCTGCGCTGCACTTGTTCTGGCTGGCGCCAGCGCAACTCCTTTGGCGAATGCGGCGTCGATTCAGATTAACACAGGTGTCTCGGCTGGCGGAACTACGCTTGCTGCCGGTAGCATAGATCCATTCTGGAGCATTTCCACGGATGGCATCAATTTTTCTGCCGCCAAAGTGGCTTATCCGGGCGCTTACCCTAATTTCAACTCCGGCCAAACCTGCTGCGGCATGGACTCGGTTTCTGCCGATGCCGCATGGATCACCACACCTTCTGTCGTTTCAACCAGCCCGACCACTGGCTGGGGCATAAGCAACACCGTGTATGCGCGAAAGTTGTTCGACCTGTCAGGATACGATCTCGGCACCGTCAGCCTGAGCGGGAGCTGGCGCGTTGCGGATACCGATTACGGCATCTACATCAACGGCAACCTTGTTTCCGGTACGAACAACCACGCTTATGCCTTTGCACAGGATCAGGCGTTCTCCTTGTCGGCGGGCAGCGGTTATTTTGTGGCAGGCAACAACACGATTGAACTGCGCGGCCAATCTGTAAATAACGTGTGGGACGGATTCTGGCTGGCTGGAACAGTGGGGGGGCAAGCAGCCCCGATCACTGCCGTCCCCGAACCCGAAACCTACGCCATGTTGCTGGCCGGTTTGGGTTTGCTGGGGTTTACAGTGCGTCGCAGAAAAGACTTCACCGCGTAATCCATGTTCATGTTCAATCCAGAACGGGGGCTCAGGCTCCCGTTTTGCATTGCGGGGAACCGAATGCGAAGCCGGACAACAGCCAGGCCTTCGTAGCAATCAACAGCGAAATGCGGGACTGATGCAGGAAATGAATCCCTCATTGACATGGCCCGCACGGAGCCGTATTGTATATCCGTAGATATACACCAGGAAGGAAAAGCGATGAAACTGCAAGTGGCGAAATGGGGCAACAGTCTGGCGGTGCGCCTGCCGGTCGAATGCACTCGCGCTGCCGGGCTGAAAGAAGGTGACTGCGTCGAGGCCAGCATCACCGCGACAGGCGCAATCACTTTGGCGCCCGAGAAACCATTCGACAAGGCCGCGTTTCTGGCTCGCATTTCCAGGCTGCAAGCATCCATGCCGATGACTGCGCCCGTCGTTGAGGCCATGCGCCAGGAAGAGCGCTACTGATGGTTTACGCCGACACCAGCGTAATCGCTCCGCTGCTGACCGCCGAGCCGAAAACGCAGGCTGTTATCGCCTGGTTTGCCGGGTTGCGCGATGCGCCGACCTGCTCTGACTGGTTATTGGCGGAGTTCTACAGCGCCTTGTCCATCAAGCTGCGCACCGGCCAGATCAGCGAGGCCAACGCAAAACGGGTGCGCAAGGAATTCGAGGCGCTGGCGGGCGGCGGCTTGCGGATTGTTCCGGTCAGCCGCAGCGCGTTCAAACAGGCTGCGAAAATGGTTCAGCAACACGCGCACGGCTTGCGTGCCGGAGATTCGCTGCATCTTGCGGTTGCTTTGGAATTGGAGGCAAGCCACATGGCTACGCTGGATAGCACGCTGGCGGCAAACGCAAAGCGCAACAGGATAAAGTTGATCGAGTTTTGAAGCGCCGCCCTCCTGCGGATTACGCTGCACAACAAGCTGCTTGCAGGAAGAGCTATCCCTATTCGTTAAAATGGGCAGTACACCACGCACAGCGCGTTCAAGAGCGGGCAGAAGAAGTCGCGGCGAAGAGCAGAGCGTCAACAGTAATGCTCCCACGGAGACCGTGGGAACGATGCAAAGAGGCCGTTGCGAAGATGCGCTAATCAGGTAACTTTTACAGGGGGAATGTCCATGAAATGGCAGATATTGGCGAAGGCTTGGATATTGGCACTGGCATTGGTTGCCACAAACGCGTGGGCTGATCCGAAGCTGGTGGGGCAATGGGCCTTGAACGGCCAGCCCTATCTGGTTCTCAACAAGAATGGCACGGGCACGCTGGAAGGAGACGCTTTCACCTGGCAGGCGCGGGGCAACGCGCTGGTACTGAGCGCTGGCGGGCAAAGCAATACGCTGCCCTACCAGATCAGCGGTTCGGTGCTCACTTTGCAGCTCGGGTTTATTCCAATCACTTTGCAGCGCATGGGGGGCAGCGCGGGAGACGCTGGCCAACCCAAGGCAGCAGGTGGGCCTGCCGCTACCGGGAAGGGCGCCCCGGACCAGTTGTCGCAACTGCTGCTTTCCTCCGCATGGTGTACCTTCAAATACAACCAAACGACCGGCGCGTCCAACACCACCCGCTACCAGTTTTTCAGCAACGGCACCTACAGCAATTCCGGGCGCGGCGAAACCTACAACAGCGGGCGCTATGGCACGGTGGCCGGGCAGCATGACAGCGGCGGCAGCGGCCGGTGGGCGGTGCGCGACGGGCTGCTTTATGTTTCCAGCCCGCCGGAGCAGCCTGACCTGCAACCGGCCCGAGTCACGGTCACGCGCAATTCCAGCGGTTACCCGATCATCCACGCCGAGGGCGTGGAGTACTCGATGTGCCAGTGAGCGGCAAAGCAGTTGCCCTTACCTGAGCTTGATTTCGATCCACATGCGCGACAGCACGCGCCGCTGGTTGCGGTCCAGGTCGCGCAACATCTCCAGGCGCACCAGATGTTGCGGGTCGGGAAAAACAGCCGGGTTTTGCGCGATTTCCGGTTTGATGTAGCGCATCGCATCCAGGTTGGGGTTGCCGGAACCGATCAGGTTGGTGAGTTCGGACGAGTTCCTGCCGTCGAGCATGAAGTTGATGAACCGGTGCGCGAGGTCGGGGCGCGGCCCGCTCCGGTGCAGCACCATCGAGTCGAGCGACAGCACCGCACCTTCCTTCGGAATGCTGGCGGCGATGTTGAATCCCCTGCCGGCCTGTTGCGCGTCGAGGTTGGCCTGGAAAATGTCGTTGGAATAGCCATGCACCAGCCAGATGTTGCCCACGGTCAGCTCCTTGATGTAGCTCGAAGCGTTGAATGCCGCCCAATAGGGCTTGGCGCGGATAATCAGGTCGCGCGCCCGTTTCCAGTGCGCCTCGCCGGTGTCGTTGGCCGAATAGCCGAGGTATTTCAGCGCCGCCGCCATCAGTTCGCGCTGCGAATCGAGCACGGTGACACGGCCTTTCACTTTCGCCAGATATTCCGGCTCGAAAATCACCGCCCAGGTATCGGTGGGCAAGCCCAGCTCGCGCATTTTCTCGACGTTATAGCCGATCAGCGTGAGGGTGTAGGCGAAGGGCACGGAGAATTGGTTGCCGCGGTCAAAAGCGGTGTCGAGGTAAGCCGGGTTGATGTTTTTCAGGTTGGTCAGCGCGGGTTTGTCGAGGGAGCGCAGCGCCTTCTGGCGGATCAGCGTCTCCAGCGCATTGCCGGTCGGCACGATGATGTCGTAGCCGGTCGCGCCCGCCGCGAGCTTGGCCAGCATCTCCTCGTTATCGGAGTAATAATCCTGCATCACGCGGCAGGTACACCGCTCTTCAAAGCGCGCGATGGTTTCAGGCGAGATGTAGTTGTTCCAGTTGTACAGATGCAGCACGTCTCCGGCATACGCGGCGCGGCAGGATAAAACGATTGCCAGGCATACCCGCAAAGCGAATGGCAAGCCACGGATAAACACCGGACCGCACGGGCAAATGCGGGCGGGGATCATGCGGTGGCGGCGGGGGGTTGCGAAATCATCCGTGTTCCATCAGGAATTCCGGGATCAGGCCGGATTATCGCGGGCTACAACTTGCCCCGTATCCAGTCCGGGACGGAGGACAGCGCCGCTTCCAGCCCGGCGGGATCGGTCCCGCCCGCCTGCGCCATGTCCGGCCTGCCGCCGCCCTTGCCACCGACCTGCTGCGCGACGAAATTGACCAGTTCGCCCGCCTTCACTTTTGCCGTGGCATCCCGGGTGACACCCGCGATCAGGCTGACCTTGCCATCGCTCACCGCAGCCAGCACGATGGCCGCCGTCTTGAGCTTGCCCTTCAGCTTGTCCAGCGTTTCGCGCAGCGCCTTGTTGTCGGCACCTTCCAGCCGGGCGGCCAGCACCTTCACGCCCTCGATGTCCGTCGCCCGGTTCGCCAGATCGTCGCCCTGCGACGATGCCAGTTTTGACTTCAACGCCGCAAGCTCTTTTTCCAGCGCCTTTACCTGATCCTGCACCTGCGCGATGCGCCGGGTCAATTCGTGCGGTTGCGCCTTGAGCGCGGCAGCGGCTTCCTGCACGCGCGCGTCCAGTTGCTGCACCCAGCTCACCGCGCCTTCTCCGGTGATCGCTTCCACGCGGCGGATGCCCGCCGCCACGCCGCCTTCCATCACGATCTTGAACAGGCCGATGTCGCCGGTGCGCCCCACATGCGTGCCGCCGCACAGTTCGGTGGAAAAAATATCCATGCCGATCACGCGCACTTCGTCGCCGTATTTCTCGCCGAACAGCGCCATCGCGCCGGATTTCACCGCGTCATCGAAGCCCATCACCCTCGCGCTGACCGGCACGTTGGCCAGGATGGCGCGGTTCACCCGGTTCTCCACTTCGCGGATCTGCGCGTCGGTCATCGGCGCGTTGTGGCTGAAATCGAAGCGCGTTTTCTCCCGGTCGACCAGAGAGCCTTTCTGCTGCACATGATTGCCCAGCACCTCGCGCAAGGCGCGGTGCATCAGGTGCGTCACCGAGTGGTTGCGCATGGTGCGCGTGCGCGCTCCGGTATCCACTGCGGCATTCACCGTGTCGCCCAGCCTGAGGGAGCCGCTCCGCATGAACCCGTGATGGCCGAACACGTCAGGCTGGATTTTCTGCGTGTCTGCCACCGCAAAAAATCCCCCCGCTTCGCCGCCCCCCTTTGCCAGAGGGGGGCGGGGGGGAATTTGCAGTTCCCCCGCATCTCCCGCCTGCCCGCCGGACTCGGCATAGAACGGCGTGTTGTCGAGCGCCACCACGCCCGCCTCGCCGTCGCGCAATTCGTTCACGGCGGAACCATCCTTGTACAGCGCGACCACTTTGCCCGGCATCGCCAGCTTTTCGTAGCCGTGAAACCGCGTCTTTACGCCATCGTATTCCAGTCCCGCCGCCGCTTTGAACTTGCCTGCTGCGCGCGCCTGCTCGCGCTGTTTCTCCATGGCCGCGTTGAAGCCGGCTTCGTCCACGACCACGCCATGTTCGCGGCACACGTCCTGGGTGAGGTCGAGCGGGAAACCGTAGGTGTCGTGCAGCTTGAAAGCCAAATCCCCGCTCAATATCGCCCGTTCCCCTTCAGCTCCTCTCCCGTGGTGCGAGGGAAGAGGAACCCTCTCCCCCCGGGAGAGGGCGGGGTGAGGGGCTGCCCACAGCGCTTTCAGCTCGCTATCCAGAATCGCCATTCCATGCTCTATAGTCTCGAAGAATCTTTCCTCTTCCGTCTTCAGCGCCTCGGTCACGCGCGCCTGCGCCTCGGCCAGTTCGGGATACGCCGCGCCCATCTCCCGCGCGAGATCGGCCACCAGCTTGTGGAAAAATGCGGCGCGGCAACCCAGCTTGTAGCCGTGCCGGATGGCGCGGCGGATGATGCGGCGCAGCACGTAGCCGCGCCCTTCGTTGCCGGGAATCACGCCGTCGGCGATGAGGAAGGAGCAGGCGCGGATGTGGTCGGCGATGACCTTGAGCGAATTGTTGGTGAGATCGCTGGTGCCGGTTTCGCGCGCCGCCGCGCAAACCAGGTTCTGGAACAGGTCAATCTCGTAATTGGAATGCACGTGCTGCAACACTGCCGCGATGCGCTCCAGCCCCATTCCGGTGTCCACGCTGGGCTTGGGCAGCGGATGCAGCGCGCCATGCTCGTCGCGGTTGAACTGCATGAACACCAGGTTCCAGATTTCGATGTAGCGGTCGCCGTCGGCCTCCGGGCTGCCCGGAGGCCCGCCCCACAGCACGGGCCGGTATCCGCCATCTGCCAGAAATTGTCGGAAGCGTTGCGCGCGCCCTTGTTATCCCCTATGCGGACAATGCGTTCTGCGGGCACGCCCACCTCGTTCGCCCAGATGTCGCAGGCCTCGTCGTCCTCGGCATACACCGTCACCCACAGTTTGTCCTTGGGGAGCCTGTAGGCTTCGGTCAGCAGTTCCCAGGCATACTTGATGGCATTGCGTTTGAAATAATCGCCGAAGCTGAAATTGCCCAGCATCTCGAAGAACGTGTGGTGGCGCGCGGTGTAGCCGACGTTCTCCAGATCGTTGTGTTTGCCGCCCGCGCGCACGCAGCGCTGCGCGGTCGCGGCCCGCACGTAGGGGCGCTTGTCGTGGCCGAGAAAGCAGTCCTTGAACTGCACCATGCCGGAATTGGTGAACAGCAGGGTGGGGTCGTTGCCCGGCACCAGCGGGCTGGAAGGCACGATGGCGTGCCCCTTGGAAGCAAAGTAGTCTAAAAATTTCTGGCGGATTTCACTGCTGTTCATTTATTCACCATGTGCTCGCTATGTAAAAAACATCCCCCGCGAAGATCAGGAAACCAGTCTGTCATACTCGGAATGGCTTCCAATCCAGAACAAGTAACATCCGGATTTCCCGAAATGAAAGGTCAGAAATGTAACGGGCATGGCGAGTAGCCACCCCTGATTATGAAACTCGCCATGCCCGTTCCCTCACTCTACTCTCTGGTTATCCCAAAAAGAGAGGGGTACGGTATGCCCTCGCTGCGCGAGATTCACGTTAAAGCCCGGTGGCCTGATGCCTTAAAGGTCTCTGCATTAGCGGAAAATTTCTCAAGCTCACGCCCGACAAATTCTGTTTTTCCCATAACCGCTCATCCAATCAACGCGGCAAGTATAGCAGGAAGAAAAGACGATGCGATTGCGGCATGAAAGGGCGCAATAACCGGAGAGCATTGCGCCGCATGTGGCTGCGGAGTATGCCGCAAACAAAGCCCGAATATAATGTTATCCGCCAACAGAGGAATGCGGGATAATTGGCTGCGGGATACTTCTGGAAGTCTGGATAATCGGGGAGAGTTATGGTGAGTGAAGCAAAGCAAAATTCCATTCTTGGCATCATCGGCGGCAGCGGCGTCTATGACATAGATGGCCTCGTCAACAAGCGCTGGGTTTCGGTGTCATCGCCGTTCGGCGCGCCTTCAGATCAATTGCTGTACGGCGAACTCAACGGGCAGCAACTGGTATTCCTGCCGCGCCACGGGCGCGGGCACAAGATACCGCCTTCCGAGATCAACTTCCGCGCCAATCTGGATGCGCTCAAGCGCGCGGGCGTCACCGACTTGATCTCGGTGAGCGCGGTGGGCTCGCTGCGCGAACATCTGGCGCCCGGCATGTTCGTGATCGTGGACCAATTCATAGATCGCACCTTCGCACGCAACAAATCCTTCTTCGGCAGCGGGCTGGTGGCGCACGTTTCCATGGCGCATCCGGTATGCAGGCGGCTGGGGGATCACATCGAGGCGGCAGCGAAGGAGGCGGGCATCACCGCACTGCGCGGCGGCACCTACCTGGTGATGGAAGGCCCGCAATTCTCCAGCCTGGCGGAATCCGAGCTGTACCGCTCCTGGGGTTGCGACGTGATCGGCATGACCAACATGCCGGAAGCCAAGCTCGCGCGCGAGGCGGAACTGTGCTACGCCACGGTGGCGATGGTGACCGATTACGACTGCTGGCACCCCGACCACGACGACGTGACGGTGGAGCAAATTATTAAAGTGCTGGTGACGAACGCCGACAAGGCGCGCGCGCTGGTGAAGCGGGTCGCGCCGAAAGTGATCGGGGATACTGAAGGCGGCGGCTGTTCCTGCCGCACCGCGCTGGAATATGCGCTCATCACCGCTCCGGAAGCGCGCGATGCGGCGAAGGTCGCGCAACTGGACGCCGTTGCCGGGCGGGTGCTGAAAAAATAGTTGATAACTGCCGAGAGATGCCCATGGCTCTGCTGCAAAAATGGAGGCGCGAAGCGCTGCACAACCGCATTGTCGTCAACGCGAAAGACGGGAGCGTGATGGTGTACGTTCCGGCGGGAGAGTTCGAGATGGGTGACGGCGTGGGCGACAACTGCCGCCCGCACCGGATCGGGGTGTCGGGATACTGGATCGGGGTTTATGCGGTGACGAACGCGCAGTACCTGAAGTTCGTCCATGAAACAGGGCACCGCGCGCCGGACAGGATGGATTACGGAAAGCGGGTGTGGAAAAAAGGCCGGTTCCCGCCGGAGAAAGCCGATCATCCGGTCGTCGGCGTGAGCTGGGATGACAGCGCGGCATATGCCGCGTGGGCGGGGTGCGAGCTGGCGAGCGAGGCGCAGTGGGAGAAAGCGGCGCGCGGCCCGCTGGGGCTGGTATATCCCTGGGGAAACGAGTGGGAGGCGGACAAGTGCCGCTATGCCGGCAACCGTGGGAATGAAGAGACCTGCCCGGTGTACGGCTACCCGCAAGGCGCTGGCGGATACGGGACGTATAACCAGAGCGGAAACGTTTGGGAGTGGTGCGCGGACTGGTATGACGCGAGGTACTACAGAAACTCGCCGAAGCGGGATCCGCGCGGGCCGGATGCTGGCTTGTCGCGCGTCTATCGCGGCGGATGCTGGTGGTATCTTGCCTCGGCCAAGTTCCGCGCCGCCGACCGCTACGGGTACCTTCCGAGGTATCGCGGCCATTTTCTGGGTTTGCGCCTGGTAAAAGCCGGGCCGGGCACAAAGGCATGAGGGGGCAAGCATGGCCGTCAAGAAAATGATCGTCCGCATCGGCCGCGATGGCGCCACCACAATCAGGGTCGAGGGCGGCGAAGGCGACGACTGCCTGCTGTTTACCCGCTCCGTGGAGCAGGCGCTGGGCGTGGTGCAGCAGCGGGAATTTACCGCCGATTACCACGAGCACGACCCTCTCGCGGTGATCGAGCGCGATGGCTTGAAAACGCGGGAAGACTTGTAGCGGCAACGGGGGGCAGGCGCCATGAACCAGGCATTCGTCAATGATCTCGGCATCTATATCCGCGCCGGTTATCCTATCGTCACCATCGTTTCCAGCGAGGAAGACCGGACGCGCGAGCTGGTTGAAGAAATGCTGCGGCAGGAAAAAGAGGCCGGGCGGGCGCGCAAACTTTTTGTCTGGACGATTTCGCGCGGGCTGGTTGATGCGCGGGACCGTCCGGCCAGCAAGGAGGATACCCGCCCGCCGGAGCGGGCGCTGGCCTTCGTCGCCCGCTGTGGCGAGGAAGCGCTGTTCCTGTTCAAGGATTTTCACCCCTACCTGAAAGACGCCTCGCCCGGAGCGGCTTTGCTGATCCGCCAGTTGCGCGACCTGGTGCCGGAGATGAAAGGCTCGCGGCGCACCTTGCTGTGGCTCTCGCCGCTGCTGCAAATCCCGCCCGAACTGCAAAAAGATGTGACGGTGGTGGATTTGCCTTTACCCGCCGAAAGCGAGTACCGGCAGGTGGTAGAGCAGGCGATGGCGCAAGCGCGGGCCAACCCCGCAGCGACGGTAGCGCTGGATGAGGATGCCATTGATGCCATCGTCAAGGCGTGCCGGGGTTTGACCCGCTCCGAAGCCGAGAACGCTCTTTACAAAGCGGTCGTCTCCCGGCACGGTCTCACCGGCAAAGACGTGAGGTCCATCCTCGACGAGAAAGAGCAGATCATCCGCAAGTCGGGCATCCTCGAATATACGGCGGCGGTGGAGGATTTCAGCGGCGTCGGCGGGCTTGGGCAGCTCAAGCGGTGGCTGAAGCAGCGCAACGAGGGGTTCTCGCAAAAAGCGCGGGATTTCGGCCTGCCCAACCCGCGCGGAGTGATGCTGGTGGGCGTGCCGGGTTGCGGCAAGAGCCTGTGCGCCAAGGCGGTGGCATCGGAATGGCAGAAGCCGCTGCTCAAGTTCGATCTGGGCCGGGTGTTTGCCGGGCTGGTGGGCGAATCGGAAGAACGCATGCGCCGCGCCTTGTCGGTAGCCGAGAACGTGGCGCCCTGCGTGCTGTGGATAGACGAAATGGAAAAGGGTCTCGCCGGCATCGGCGGCGCGGGCGACAGCGGCGTGGCCACCCGCGTGTTCGGCACCCTGCTCACCTGGATGGAAGAAAAAACCCAACCGGTATTCGTGGTGGCGACCGCCAACAACATTGATCTGTTGCCGCCGGAATTGCTGCGCAAGGGGCGCATGGACGAAATTTTCTTTGTTGGCTTGCCCGCCGCGCGCGACCGCGCCGACATCCTGATGATCCACCTGGCGCGCCGCCAGCGCGCGCCCGCCGATTTCGATATACCCGCCGTGGTACACGCCACCGAGGGTTTCAGCGGCGCCGAGCTGGAGGAGGTGGTGGTGGATGCGCTCTACGAGGCTTACTCCTCATCAGGGAGAACGCTGAAGACCGAACACTTGCTCGGCTCGGCACGGGAAATCATCCCGCTGTCGCGCTCCCGCTCCCGCGACATCGAAACGCTGCGGCAGTGGGCAGCCATCCACTGCCGCATGGCTGCGGAAAGCGGGGAGCAGGAGAACGACCCGGGCAGCGCCGCCAACCGTCGTGCCAGGGCGCTGGATATTTGATTGCAGCAGCGGAAGCCGGCCTGCAAAATCGCCGGTTTGCGTTGGCTTCACCCGTGCATTTCCCGGTTTGCCCACTCGCGAAACAGGGTCTTGGCGACAGGTCTTGGCGCAGAATTGACCGTTTGAAATTTCACGGGTAGCATGGCCGCCTTTTGTTGCTCTGAATATCTATCGGTACAGATGATGCGCCGCAAACTGGTCGCCGGAAACTGGAAGATGTTCGGGTCGCTGGCCCGGAACGAGGGCTTGCTGAATGCGGTGGCGGCAGGCGCGGCGGGAATGCCGGGAGTGGATTGCGCGGTGTGCGTACCGTTTCCCTATCTCGCGCAGGCGCAGCAGTTGCTGCGCGGCAGCAGGGTGGCGTGGGGCGCGCAGGATGTGCATCAGCTTGACAAGGGCGCCTATACCGGCGAGGTGGCCGCTCCCATGCTGTGCGATTTCGGCTGCCGCTACGTGATCGTCGGGCATTCGGAGCGGCGCACGTTGTATGGAGAGACCAGCCAACTGGTGGCGGAGAAATTCGCCGCCGCCCGGGAATCCGGGCTGGTGCCCATATTGTGCGTGGGCGAAACGCTGGCGCAACGCGAGAGCGGCGAAACGGAAACGGTGGCGGCAGAACAACTGGATGCCGTAATCGGGCTGCTGGGCGTGCAATCTCTGCGCGATGCGGTGCTGGCTTACGAACCGGTGTGGGCGATAGGCACCGGCAAGACGGCCTCGCCCGAGCAGGCGCAGGCGGTGCATGCCTTCATCCGCCGTCGCGTTGCCGGTCACGATGGGCAAGTCGCGCGGGGTTTGTGTATACTCTACGGCGGCAGCGTCAAGGCCGCCAATGCGGCGGAGCTGTTTGCCATGCCGGACATTGATGGCGGGCTGATCGGCGGGGCATCGCTGGTTGCCGATGATTTTCTGGCTATTTGCAACGCCGGGCAAAATTAGTTTTTAGTTTAATGTGAAACTCGCGCAGCGAGGGCCTTGCTTCGCTCGTTTTCAGGGGTGGCTACTTTGCCATGCCCGTTTGTATGGAGTAGCGCGTGGAAACGATAGTTTGGTTTATACATGCGGCGACAGCGGTGGTGCTGTGCGGCCTGGTGCTGGTGCAGCACGGCAAGGGGGCGGACATGGGCGCCTCGTTTGGCTCCGGCTCTGCGGGCAGCGTGTTCGGTTCTAGCGGTTCCGCCAATTTCCTGAGCCGCAGCACGGCGGTGGCGGCGACGGTGTTTTTTGTTACCAGCATGACGTTGACCTATCTTTACGCCAGTTCTTCGCAACCCCAAGGCGTAATGGACAAACGGGATGTGCCCGGGCAGATGCAGAAAACGGCGCCCGTTCCCGCTCCGGCAGGCGGCGATGCGGGCGGTTTGCAGTCGAAAGAAATACCAAAATAAATCTTCTCAAGGGTACCTCTAAAAATCCAAAGTTCTAAGCAAGACAAGGCGCGAGCAAAAAATTGCGACGCGGCATATGTGTGATATGTGAGGAGTAATTTTTTGTGAGCAACGCAGTATTGCGACGAAATTTGGATTTTTAGAGGTGCCCACAAGTAGATGCCCATGTGCCGACGTGGTGAAATTGCCGACGTGGTGAAATTGCCGATGTGGTGAAATTGGTAGACACGCTAGCTTGAGGGGCTAGTGGCGAAAGCCGTAGCAGTTCGAGTCTGCTCATCGGCACCAGATACATAAGCATCAACCCGGAGTTTACTGCGCCCGGAACTTGGCGCAAACGGAATAGCAGACAAGCTGGAAGCGCGCTCGCGCGCTTCGCCAACAAATAACTGATGAAGGGGGAAGCTTCAGATGTTGGAAAACTATTTCCCGGTTCTGCTGTTCATCGCCGTGGGGCTGGCAATGGGGGTGGCGCCGCTCGTGCTGGGCCGCCTTGTTGGACCGAATCGCCCGGACAGCGCAAAACTTTCGCCTTACGAGTGCGGTTTCGAGGCTTTCGAAAACGCGCGCATGAAATTCGACGTGCGCTATTACCTTGTCGCCATCCTTTTTATCCTGTTCGATCTGGAAATCGCGTTCCTTTTTCCCTGGGCGGTCGTGCTCAAGGAGATCGGCATGTTCGGTTTCGTTTCCATGATGGTTTTCCTGGTCATCCTCGTGATCGGGTTCATTTACGAGTGGATGAAGGGGGCGCTGGAATGGGAGTAGAGGAATTGCTGCCGCGCCACCGTTTGCCGGAGGTAATGCCATGAGCATTGAAGGCATCCTCGAAAAGGGATTCATCACCACTACCCTGGATACGGTCATCAATTACACCCGCACCGGCTCGCTGTGGCCGATGACCTTCGGCCTGGCGTGCTGCGCGGTGGAAATGATGCACGCGGGCGCTTCGCGTTACGACCTCGACCGTTTCGGCGTGGTGTTCCGCCCCAGCCCGCGCCAGTCCGACGTGATGGTGGTGGCGGGCACGCTGTGCAACAAGATGGCGCCCGCGCTGCGCAGGGTATACGACCAGATGTCCGAGCCGCGCTGGGTGATCTCGATGGGCTCCTGCGCCAATGGCGGCGGCTACTACCATTATTCCTATTCGGTGGTGCGCGGCTGCGACCGCATCGTCCCGGTGGACGTATATGTGCCGGGCTGTCCGCCGACCGCCGAGGCGCTGCTCTACGGTTTCATCCAGTTGCAGAACAAGATCAAACGGACCAACACGATAGCGCGCGGATAATAATAGATGGCTGCCGACTTGAACGTATTGCAGGACAACCTGGCCAGGCTGCTCAAGGGCAAGCTGGTGAGCATGGAGCTCAGGCTGGGTGAACTGACGCTGGTGCTGCGCGCCGCCGACATGCTGCCGGCGATGACGCGCCTGTGCGGCGAAGGCAGTTTGCGCTTCGAGCAACTGATAGATCTGTGCGGCGTGGACTATTCCGCATATGGCGGCGGGGCATGGGAGGGAAAGCGCTACGCCGCCGTGTACCACCTGCTTTCCGTCACCCACAACACCCGCCTGCGCGTGCGCGTGTTCGCCGACGACGATAGCCTGCCGGTGCTGGATTCCGTGACCGGCATCTGGCCATGCGCCAACTGGTACGAGCGCGAGGCATTCGACCTGTTCGGCATCATTTTTACCGGGCATCCCGACCTGAGGCGCCTGCTCACCGATTACGGCTTTGCCGGCAGCCCGTTCCGCAAGGATTTCCCGCTTTCCGGCCATGTGGAAATGCGCTATGACCCCGAACAGAAGCGCGTCATTTACCAGCCGGTGACGGTGGAGCCGCGCGAAGTGACGCCGCGCATCATCCGCGAAGAGCATTACGGCAGGAACTAGCATGGCGGAAATCAGAAACTATGCGATGAATTTCAGCGTTGAGCGCACGTTGCAACAAGTATTGAAGCAGGCGGGGTTATGGCGGAGATAAAGAATTACACCATGAATTTTGGCCCGCAGCACCCGTCGGCGCACGGCGTGCTGCGCCTGGTGCTGGAACTGGACGGCGAGGTGATCGAGCGCGCCGACCCGCACATCGGCCTGCTGCATCGCGGCACCGAAAAACTGGCCGAGCACAAGACCTACCTGCAATCGCTCCCCTACATGGACCGCCTCGACTATGTGTCCATGCTGAGCAACGAGCACGCTTATGTGATGGCGGTCGAAAAGCTGCTCGGCCTCGAAGTGCCGCTGCGCGCGCAATACATCCGCGTGATGTACGACGAGATCACACGCATCCTCAACCATCTGCTGTGGGTGGGCGCGCACGCGCTGGACATCGGCGCGATGACCGTGTTCCTGTATGCCTTCCGCGAACGCGAGGATCTGCTGGATGCCTACGAGGCGGTTTCCGGCGCGCGCATGCATGCGGCCTATTACCGTCCGGGCGGCGTGTACCGCGATCTGCCGGATACCATGCCGCAGTACCGGGCTTCCAAGATACACAATGACGCGAGAGTCAAAGAGATGAATGCGAACCGCCAGGGTTCGCTGCTCGACTTCCTGGAGGATTTCACCAACCGTTTTCCCGTTTATGTGGACGAGTACGAGACCCTGCTGACCGACAACCGCATCTGGAAACAGCGCACCGTCGGCATCGGCGTGGTGTCGCCGGAACGCGCGCTGGCGCTGGGCTTTACCGGGCCGATGCTGCGCGGCTCCGGGGTGGCGTGGGATTTGCGCAAGAAGCAGCCCTATGAAGTGTACGACCGCCTGGATTTCGATATTCCGGTCGGCGTCGAGGGAGATTGTTACGGGCGTTATCTCGTGCGCGTGGAAGAGATGCGCCAGTCGAACCGCATCATCAAGCAGTGCATCGCCTGGCTGCGCGACAATCCCGGTCCGGTGATAACGGGCAACCTCAAGGTCGCGCCGCCGAAACGCGAGGCGATGAAGCAGAACATGGAAGAACTGATCCACCATTTCAAGCTGTTCACCGAAGGCATGCATGTGCCGCCCGGCGAGGCGTATGCCGCAGTCGAGCACCCCAAGGGCGAGTTCGGCATCTACCTGATTTCCGATGGCGCGAACAAGCCTTACCGCATGAAAATCCGCGCGCCGGGTTTCGCCCACATGGCGGGTTTGGACGAAATGGTGCGCGGCCACATGATTGCCGACGTGGTGGCGATTATCGGCACGCAGGATATTGTTTTCGGAGAGGTAGATCGCTAATGGATGCCTCTAAAAACCCAAATTTCATCCCAACTGGTGGAACTACTAGCCATTCCACTAAGTTGCCAAAAAACGGCAACCAAGTGGCTGGTTATGCGGCGTTGCGAAGAAATTTTAGTTCCGGCCAACCTAAAGGTTACCCTGCACTGAAACTTCGTTTTCTTGCTTACATATTCCCTATATGCTGCGCTGCGAAGAGATTTTGGCAGGCAATCTGCGAAGCAGATGCTCGCAAAATTTCTTCGCGCCTTGCATTTGGGCGAACTTTGAATTTTTAGAGGCATCCATAAATGCTGTCCGATCAGGTTCAGGAAAAAATCAACCGCGAGCTGAAAAAATATCCGGCGGACCAGAAACAGTCTGCCGTGATGTCTGCGCTGCGTTTCGTGCAGGATGAAAAAGGCTGGATTTCCCCCGACGACATGACGGATGTCGCGGCTTGTCTCGGCATGGCGGAGATGGCGGTGTACGAGGTGGCGACCTTCTACCACATGTACAACCTCAAGCCCATGGGCAGGCACACTTTGACCGTGTGCACCAATTTGTCCTGCACGCTGTGCGGCGCGCTGGATACCGTCAAATACCTGGAGGAGAAACTGGGCATCGGCATCGGCGAGGTGACCCCGGACGGCAAATTCGGCCTGCGCGAGGCCGAGTGCATGGGCGCCTGCGTGGAAGCGCCGCTGCTGACCGTGAATAACAAGCACCTGTGTTCGCGCCTGACCCCGGCAATAATAGACCAGATTCTGGCGGGATTGGACTCTGGTGTGACTGGGGAAAAATGATGCGTCAGAAAAAAACATTTAGCCACAGAGAACACAGAGTTCACAGAGGGAAAACCGTGAGTTCTGCGCACTCTCTGTGTACTCTGTGGCTTGAATTGGGGGTTTCAGGATGAACGGCCCGGTTGTTTACACCACCCTCGGTTTTGATCGGCCCTGGACGCTGGAGAATTACCTCAAGGTGGGCGGCTATCAGGCACTGCGCAGGATACTCGCGGAAAAAACCCCGCCCGATGCGATCATCGCTGAAGTCAAGGCATCCGCACTGCGCGGGCGCGGCGGAGCCGGATTTCCCACCGGCCTGAAGTGGAGTTTCATGCCGAAGAACTACAGCGGCGACAAATACATCGTCTGCAACAGCGATGAGGGCGAGCCGGGCACCTGCAAGGACTGGTACATTCTGCGCTACAACCCGCACGCGCTGATCGAGGGCATGGCGATCGGCGCCTACGCCATGGGCGTGAAGACCGGCTACAACTACATCCACGGCGAAATTTTCGAGGCCTACGAGCGCATGGAAGCGGCCTGCGAGGAAGCGCGCGCGGCGGGCTATCTGGGCAACAACATACTCGGCGGCGATTTCAGTTTCGATCTGCACAACCATCTCGGTTATGGCGCTTATGTTTGCGGCGAAGAAACCGCGCTGCTCGAATCCATCGAGGGCAAGAAAGGCCAGCCGCGCTTCAAACCGCCGTTCCCCGCCACCTACGGGCTGTACGGCAAGCCGACCACCATCAACAACACCGAAACTTTCGCCAGCATTCCCTACATCATCCGCGAGGGCGGGCAGAAATTCCTCGAACTGGGCAGGCCGAACAACGGCGGCACCAAGCTGTTTTCCGTATCCGGCCATGTCAACAGGCCGGGCAATTTCGAGCTGCCGCTGGGCACGCCGTTCCGGAAGTTGCTGGAACTGGCCGGCGGCGTGCGCGACGGGCACACGCTGAAAGCGGTGATTCCGGGCGGCTCGTCCATGCCGGTGCTGCCGGGAGAAATCATGATGGAAACTGACATGGACTATGATTCCATCGCCAAGGCCGGCTCCTATCTGGGAAGCGGCGCGGTGATCGTGATGGACGAAACCGTCTGCATGGTGCGCGCGCTGGAGCGCCTGTCCTATTTTTACCACGAGGAATCATGCGGCCAGTGTACGCCGTGCCGAGAAGGCACCGGCTGGCTGTACCGCATCGTGCATCGCATCGAAAGCGGCAAGGGGCGACCGGAGGATCTGGATCTGCTGCTGAGCGTGTGCGGCAACATCGCCGGGCGCACCATCTGCGCGCTGGGCGACGCCGCCGCCTGGCCGGTGCAGGGTATGCTCAAACATTATCGCGGCGAGTTCGAGTACCACATCGAGCACAAGAAGTGCGTGGTGTAATGATGAAATGGGCGAGCAATGATCAACGTTGAAATTGACGGCAAGCGCGTAGAGATCGAAGCCGGTCGCACCGTGATCGAAGCGGCGCAACTGGCCGGAATCTACATCCCGCATTTCTGCTACCACAAGAAGCTTTCCATCGCGGCCAGTTGCCGCATGTGCCTGGTGCAGGTGGAGAAAGTGCCCAAGCCGGTGCCGGCCTGCGCCACACCGGTAAGCGACGGCATGAAAGTGTTCACCTCTTCGGAAATGGCGGTGAAGGCGCAGCAGGGGGTGATGGAGTTTCTGCTCATCAATCACCCGCTGGATTGTCCGGTCTGCGATCAGGGCGGCGAATGCCAGTTGCAGGATCTGGCCGTGGGCTATGGCGCAACTTCCTCGCGCTACGGGGAAGAGAAGCGCGTGGTGCTGCACAAAGACATCGGCCCGCTGGTTTCCGCCGAGGAGATGAGCCGCTGTATCAACTGCACGCGCTGCGTGCGTTTTTGCCAGGAGATCGCCGGGCAAATGGAAATGGGGCAGGCGTTCCGCGGCGAGCACGCCGAGATCATGTCCTTCGTGGGGAAAACGGTGGACACCGAGCTGTCCGGCAACATGATAGACCTGTGCCCGGTCGGCGCCTTGACCAGCAAACCGTTCCGCTATACCGCGCGCAACTGGGAACTGTCGCGCCGCAAGTCCGTCAGCCCGCACGACGGCTTGGGCACCAACCTGGCGGTGCAGGTCAAGAATAACCGCGTGATGCGCGTGGTGCCGATTGAAAACGAGGAAATCAACGAGTGTTGGCTGTCCGACAAGGACCGCTTCGGCTACGAAGGGCTGAATTCCGGCGAGCGCCTGACCAGGCCGATGGTCAAGCAAAACGGCAAATGGCAGGAAGTGGAATGGCAGGTCGCGCTGGAGTATGCGGCGAACGCGCTGAGCCAGGTTGCGAGCTGCGCGGGCGCGACAGAAGTTGGCGCGCTGGCTACGCCGCATTCCACCCTGGAAGAACTGTACCTGTTGCAGAAGCTGGTGCGCGGCCTGGGCAGCGACAACGTGGATTTTCGGCTGCGCCAAGCGGATTTCAGCGCCGACGGCAAGCGGGCGGGAAATCACCCTCACGTTAACCTTCCCGCGGAGGGAGAAGGGGCAAACGCCTCCTCCCGTGTAGCGGGAGGAGAACCAAGAAAATTCCTGCCCTGGCTGGGCATGAAGGTCGCAGAAATCGGCACCAGCGACCGCCTGCTGATCGTGGGCAGTTTCCTGCGCAAGGATCACCCGCTGCTGGCGCAGCGCATCCGCCAGGCGGTGAAGAAAGGCGCGCAGGCCAACCTCGTCCATTCCGCCGATGACGACCCGCTGATGAAAGTGGCAAACAAGGCCATCGTGGCGCCGGATGCCATGGCAAACACGCTGGCGCAAATACTGAAGGCGATGGCCACCGAAAAACAGGCGGCAACGGATGCATCCTTGAAGGGCATCGAAGTTGGCGGGGCCGCTGCCGCCATCGCCAGGAGCCTGGCTGGCGGCGAGCGCGTCGCCGTGCTGCTCGGCAATTTCGCCCAGCAGCACCCGCAGGCCACGCAGTTGCAACTGCTGGCGCAGCGCATCGCCGAGTTGTGCGGCGGCAAATTCGGTTTCCTGGGCGAGGCGGCCAACAGCGTCGGCGGCCATCTCGCCAATGCGCTTCCCGGCGCGGAGGGCATGAATGCGGCATCCATGCTGGCCGCGCCGCGCAAGGCTTACCTGCTGCTTCACGCCGAGCCGGAACTCGATTGCGCCAACTCGCAACAGGCGCTGTCCGCAATGTATGCGGCCGACCTGGTGGTGGCGCTCTCCGCCTACCGACACCATGCGGTGGATTACGCCAACGTGCTGCTGCCGGTTGCGCCGTTCACCGAGACCTCCGGCACCTTCGTCAGCACCGAAGGGCGCGTGCAAAGTTTCAAGGGCGCGGTCAAACCGCTGGGCGAGGCGCGCCCGGCATGGAAAGTGTTGCGCGTGCTGGGCAACCTGCTCAATGTTGCCGGATTTGACCATGACAGCAGCGAGGCGGTACGCGACGAGGTGCTCGGCGGAATGGATATTCCGGCGAAATTGAACAATGCGTTGCAAGCCACCACTCAGCCCTCAGCCCTCAGTCCCCAGCCCTCTGGTTTGCAACGTGTCAGCGATGTGCCGATTTACTCCGCCGACGCCATCGTGCGGCGCGCCGCCGCGCTGCAAAAAACCCGCGATGCCGAAGAACCGAGAGTGGCGATGCGCGGCGATGATCTGGAAAAAATCGGCGTGTCGGCGGGCGATCGGGTAAAGGTCACCCAGGGAGAAAACAGCGTGGGCCTGGTTGCGGCGGCGGATGACAGCCTGCCCCCCGGCGTGGCGCGAGTGCCTGCCGGTCACGCCGCAACGGTCGGTCTGGGCGCAATGTTTGGAAACGTGACCGTGGAGCGAGCATGATGGAGCTATTGCAAGCCGTGCAGCAGATCGGGCAAGACCTGCTCGGCCCCGCCTGGCTGCCGGTGTGGACCGTGGCCAAGATCCTGGTGATCGTCGTGCCGATCATGCTGACGGTCGCCTATCTGACCCTGGCGGAACGTAAGGTCATCGGCTTCATGCAGATCCGCATCGGCCCCAACCGCGTCGGCCCCTACGGTTTGCTGCAGCCGCTGGCAGACGGGGTCAAACTGCTGTTCAAGGAAATCATTATCCCGACCGGCGCGAACAAGGCTCTGTTCGTTGCGGCGCCCGTGCTGACCCTTGTTCCCGCGCTTGCGGCCTGGGCGGTGGTGCCGTTCGATGTGGGCATGGCCGTGTCCAACGCGAACGCCGGCCTGCTCTACATCCTGGCCATGACTTCGCTCGGCGTGTACGGCATCATCATCGCCGGATGGGCATCCAATTCCAAATACGCTTTTCTCGGTGCGCTGCGCTCCGCAGCGCAGATCGTATCCTACGAGATCGCCATGGGTTTCGCGCTGGTATGCGTGCTGATGGCATCGCAAAGCATGAATCTGGGCGACATCGTGCAGGGGCAGCAAAGCAAGGCGGGGCTGTTCGGCTGGTACTTCATCCCGCTGTTCCCGATGTTCCTGGTGTACCTGATCTCCGGCGTGGCGGAAACCAACCGCGCGCCGTTTGACGTGGCGGAAGGCGAATCGGAAATCGTCGCCGGCTTCCATGTCGAATATTCTGGCATGACGTTCGCGCTGTTCTTCCTGGCCGAATACGCCAACATGATATTGATCGCCGCGCTGACTTCCATCATGTTCCTGGGCGGCTGGCTGCCCCCCTTCGATGTTGCGCCGCTGAACATGATACCTGGGCTGTTCTGGCTGCTGGCCAAGATGTCCGTGATACTGTTCCTGTTCCTGTGGTTCCGAGCCACCTTCCCGCGCTACCGCTACGACCAGTTGATGCGCCTGGGCTGGAAAGTGTTCATCCCGCTCACGCTGGTGTGGGTGGCGGTGGTCGGCGCGTGGATGCAGACACCGTTCTGGCTGTGGTGACAATGGAAATGATAAAGAATTTCTTCAAGACATTCCTGCTGCTCGAACTGGTCAAGGGCATGGCGCTGACCGGGCGGTATTTCTTCGCGCGCAAGATTACCGTGCAGTTCCCGGAAGAAAAGACGCCGCAAGGTTTCCGCTTCCGCGGCCTGCACGCGCAGCGCCGCTATGCCAGCGGCGAAGAGCGCTGCATCGGTTGCAAGCTGTGCGAGGCGATCTGCCCGGCGATGGCCATCAACATCGAGATCGCCGAGCGCGCCGACGGCACGCGCCGCACCACGCGCTACGACATTGATCTGACCAAGTGCATCTTCTGCGGCTTCTGCGAGGAATCCTGCCCGGTGGACGCCATCGTGGAAACCCGCGTGCTGGAATATCACGGCGAGAAGCGCGGCGACCTGTATTACACCAAGACAATGCTGCTGGCGAACGGTGACAAGCTTGAAGAACAGATTGCCGGGGATCGCGCGGTGGACGCGAAATACAGATAAGGGATATTGGGGAAGGGTAAAGGGAGAAGGGGGAAGAGTGAGAAGCGAAAAACGCAAAGCGGAGCCAGGGTGTTACCCTCCTCCCTTCTTTCTTCTCCCTTCCCCGGGTTTCTAAAGGGTTCATTGATGATAAGTTTCGAGGCATTAGTCTTTTACCTGTTTGCCGCGCTTACCGTGTTCGCCGCGCTGCGCGTGATCACCGTGCGCAACCCGGTGTATGCGGCCCTGTTTCTGGTGCTGGCTTTTTTCAGCATGGCCGGCATCTGGATGCTGCTCGAAGCGGAATTTCTGGCCGTGACACTGGTGCTGGTGTACGTCGGCGCGGTGATGGTGCTGTTCCTGTTCGTGGTGATGATGCTGGATGTTGATCTGGCCCAGTTGCGCGAGGGGTTCTGGCGCTGGTTCCCGTTTGGCGCGGTGATTGCCGCCATTATGGTGTTTGAAATGGTTATGGTGCTGGGCGCGCGCCAGACTTCGGAAACCGGAGCCGGTCTGACCAGACACGCGGCTGACTACAGCAACACCAAGGAGCTTGGGCGCCTGATCTATACCGACTATGTATATCCGTTCGAGCTGGCTGCCGTGCTGCTGCTGGTGGCCATCGTTGCCGCCATCGCGTTGACCCTGCGCCGCCGCAAGGGCGTCAAGTCGCAGGATGTGGCAAAGCAGGTGGCGGCCAGGCGCGAAGACAACATCCGCATCGTGCAGATGCCCGCAGAGAAACAGATGCCGGTTACCGGGGATCAGGAATCGGAAAAGGCCTGACATCCGGCAACCGGAAAAGGGAATAAACATGCTGAATTTAAGTTTGTCGCATTATTTGATACTGGGCGCGGTGTTGTTCGCCATCAGCGTGGTGGGCATTTTCCTGAACCGCAAGAACGTCATCGTGCTGCTGATGGCCATCGAGCTGATGCTGCTGGCGGTGAACACCAATTTCATCGCCTTCTCACATTATCTGGACGACACGGCCGGGCAGGTTTTCGTGTTCTTCATCCTCACCGTGGCTGCCGCCGAAGCGGCGATCGGCCTGGCGATTCTCATCGTGCTGTTCCGCAATCTGCGCACGATCAACGTGGATGATCTCGGCAGCTTGAAAGGATGAAGCAGTTAGATGAAGAAACAGTTAAAGACAGTCGCCGGTCGTCGGTGGCCGGTTATAACCGCGTAGCGACAACGCCAACTAACGACTGATAACTATGGGTTTGATATGAGCATGCAAAGCCTTTATCTGCTGGTACCTCTGGCGCCCCTGGCGGGCGCCATCGCCGCCGGGCTGTTCGGCAAGATGCTCGGACGGACCTGGTCGCACCGCGTTACCATACTGTCGGTAGCGATTTCCTTCGTTGCCTCGGTGGTGATATTCCGCGATGTGCTGGCCGGGCACACGTTCAACGGCACCGTGTACCAGTGGATGACTTCGGGCGACACCAGCTTCGAGATCGGTTTTCTGATTGACCGCCTGTCCGCGCTGATGATGCTGGTGGTGACCTTCGTTTCGCTGATGGTACATATCTACACCATCGGCTACATGGCAGACGACCCCGGTTACCAGCGTTTTTTCAGCTACATCTCGCTGTTCACCTTCTCCATGCTGATGCTGGTGATGGCCAACAATTTCCTGCAACTGTTTTTCGGCTGGGAAGCGGTGGGGCTGGTTTCCTATCTGCTGATCGGTTTCTGGTATACGCGCGAAACGGCCATCTACGCCAACCTCAAGGCCTTCCTCGTCAACCGCGTGGGCGACTTCGGTTTCCTTCTCGGCATCGGGCTGGTGCTGATGGTGTTCGGCACGCTGGATTACGCCTCGGTGTTTGCCAACGCCGCCAGCCATGCCAATGAAATGGCGCCGATTCCGGGCGTGTCGTGGAACATGATGACCGCGATCTGCATCCTGCTGTTCATCGGCGCGATGGGCAAGTCGGCGCAGTTTCCGCTGCACGTCTGGCTGCCCGACTCGATGGAAGGCCCGACCCCGATCTCCGCGCTGATCCACGCCGCCACCATGGTGACCGCCGGCATTTTCATGGTGGCGCGCATGTCGCCGCTGTTCGAGCTGTCCGATACCGCGCTGTCCCTGGTCATGGTCATCGGCGCCATCACCGCGCTGTTCATGGGCTTTCTCGGCATCGTCCAGAACGACATCAAGCGCGTGGTGGCCTACTCCACCCTGTCGCAACTGGGCTACATGACCGTGGCGCGCGGCGCTTCGGCCTACTCGGTGGCGATTTTCCACCTGATGACCCACGCCTTCTTCAAGGCGCTGCTGTTCCTGGCCG
>JACRPU010000094.1 GCA_016223025.1 Nitrosomonadales bacterium
CATCGTTTAGGGCGTGGACTACCAGGGTATCTAATCCTGTTTGCTCCCCACGCTTTCGTGCATGAGCGTCAGTGTCGACCCAGGGGGCTGCCTTCGCCATCGGTGTTCCTCCGCATATCTACGCATTTCACTGCTACACGCGGAATTCCACCCCCCTCTGCCGCACTCTAGCCTTGCAGTCACAAACGCAGTTCCCGGGTTGAGCCCGGGGATTTCACGTCTGTCTTGCAAAACCGCCTGCGCACGCTTTACGCCCAGTAATTCCGATTAACGCTCGCACCCTACGTATTACCGCGGCTGCTGGCACGTAGTTAGCCGGTGCTTCTTCTTACAGTACCGTCATCCATGCGGGGTATTGGCCCGCACGATTTCTTTCTGTCCGAAAGAGCTTTACAACCCGAAGGCCTTCTTCACTCACGCGGCATGGCTGGATCAGGCTTGCGCCCATTGTCCAAAATTCCCCACTGCTGCCTCCCGTAGGAGTCTGGGCCGTGTCTCAGTCCCAGTGTGGCTGGTCGTCCTCTCAGACCAGCTACGGATCGCGGCCTTGGTGGGCCGTTACCCCACCAACTAGCTAATCCGATATCGGCCACTCCGAAAGCGGGAGGTCTCGCGATCCCCCCCTTTCCCCCTCGGGGCATATGCGGTATTAGCGCACCTTTCGGTGCGTTATCCCCCACTCCCGGACATGTTCCGATATGTTACTCACCCGTTCGCCACTCGCCGCCAGGGTCGCCCCCGCGCTGCCGTTCGACTTGCATGTGTAAAGCATGCCGCCAGCGTTCAATCTGAGCCAGGATCAAACTCTTCAGTTCAATCTAGCTATTTAAATTGCCAATCCTTGCGGACCAGCCGATCTCACTCAAAGCGAATTACTTTTCGTTTCTCCGACTCCGTGTGAGATGCTTCTTCGTGTCTCGAGACGCCGGAAAATAAACTCGAATACGCCTATTCCCCAGCACCCGGGCACGCACACCCACACTCGTCGGTTGTCTTCCATTGCTTTTAAAGAACGCGCCAACCAAACCGTAAATCAGGGTTGCTGCGCGTTATCCTGCGCTGCTGCGCCGAGTTCCTCCTCGATCAATCCGGCACCCTGCGCCATGTCCACGCCCATTCTTTGTTTGCGGCGCGTATTATGGAAAGCCAGCCCGGTGCCCGCCGGGATCAACCGGCCAACGATGACGTTCTCCTTCAAGCCGCGCAGCTCATCTTTCTTGCCCATGATCGCAGCTTCGGTCAGCACGCGCGTCGTTTCCTGGAAAGAAGCCGCAGAAATGAACGAATCCGTGGATAGAGATGCCTTGGTGATACCCAGCAACATATATTCGTATGCTGCCGGCCGCTTGCCCTCCGCTTCCACGCGCTCGTTCTCCTGCAACACCTCGGCGCGCTCGACCTGCTCTTTCGGAATAAACAGGGTATCGCCGGCATCCTTGATCTGCACGCGGCGCAACATCTGGCGCACGATCACTTCGATGTGCTTGTCGTTGATCTTCACGCCTTGCAGGCGATACACGTCCTGCACCTCGTCGGTGATATAGCGCGCCAGCTCGGCTACACCGAGCAGGCGCAGGATATCGTGCGGGTCGGCGGGGCCGTCAACAATCATCTCGCCCTGGTTCACCACCTGCCCGTCATGCACCAGCACATGCTTTTCCTTGGCAATCAGGAATTCGTGCGCCACGCCTTCCACGTCGGTAATGACCAGGCGCTGTTTGCCTTTGGTGTCCTTGCCGAACGATGCCGTGCCCGTCACCTCGGCCAGCATGCCCGCATCCTTTGGCGAGCGCGCCTCGAACAGTTCCGCCACGCGCGGCAGACCGCCGGTTATGTCGCGCGTCTTGCTGCTTTCCTGCGGGATGCGCGCCAGCACCTCGCCGACACCGACCTGCTGCCCATCTTCCACGGTGATGATGCAACCCGTCTGGAATGTCACCGAAATCGGGATATCGGTGCCGGCAATCTTGATTTCGCTCCCCTTTTCATCGAGCAGCCGCACCAGCGGGCGCAGCATACCCTTGCCCTGCGTGGCGGCGCGCTTGGGGTCAATTACCACCAGCGTGGACAATCCCGTCACGTCGTCAATCTGCTTGGCGACCGTCACGCCCTCTTCCACGTTCTCGAAGCGCGCGCGACCGGCATATTCGGTGATGATGGGGCGGGTATGCGGATCCCAGGTGGCCAGCACTTCACCGGCACGCACCGGGTTGCCATCGCGCGCGGCCAGCATGGCGCCGTAAGGCACCTTGTGCCGTTCCCGCTCGCGCCCGTGATCGTCAACCACCATCACCTCCCCGCTGCGCGCCACCACCATGAGGTCGCCGCGCGCGGTACTCACGGTGCGCATGTTGGCGCTGAACTTCATCTGGCCGTTGGACTTGCTTTCAACCTGGCTGGCCACCACGGTACGCGATGCGGCGCCGCCGATATGGAACGTGCGCATGGTCAACTGGGTGCCGGGCTCACCGATGGACTGCGCGGCGATCACGCCGACCGCTTCGCCCACGTTGACCAGGCCGCCGCGACCGAGGTCGCGCCCGTAACACTTGGCGCACAGGCCGTAGCGGGTTTCGCATGTCAAAGGCGTGCGCACATGCACTTCGTCTATCCCCAGCGATTCGATGGTTTCCACCATGTCCTCGTTCAGCAGCGTGCCAGCTTCGTACAGGGTTTCGCTGGATTCCGGGTTGACGATGTCGGTGCTTGCGACGCGGCCAAGGATACGCTCGCGCAACGCTTCGATCACCTCGCCGCCCTCCACCAGGGCCTTCATCGCGGCGCCGACGGCAGTACCGCAATCATCCTCGATCACTACCAGATCCTGCGTCACATCCACCAGGCGGCGCGTCAGGTAGCCGGAGTTCGCGGTCTTCAGCGCGGTGTCCGCCAAACCCTTCCGCGCGCCGTGGGTGGATATGAAGTATTGCAGCATATTCAACCCTTCGCGGAAGTTCGCGGTGATCGGCGTTTCGATGATCGAGCCGTCCGGCTTGGCCATCAGTCCGCGCATCCCGCCCAACTGGCGTATCTGCGCCGCAGAACCGCGCGCGCCGGAATCGGCCATCATGTAGATGGAATTGAACGACTCCTGCATCACGGCCTTGCCCTTCTTGTCGGTGCGCACCTGCCCGCTGGCCCGGTCAACCACCGGTTCGCTTCCCAACTGTTCCATCATGGCCTTGCCCACCAGTTCGCCGGTATGGCTCCAGATATCCACCACCTTGTTGTAGCGCTCGCCCTGCGTCACCAGGCCGGATGTGTACTGGGTGTCAATCTCGTGAACTTCCTTCTCGGCGGCGGCGATCAAATCATTTTTTTGCGGCGGCACCAGCATGTCGTCCAGGCAGATCGAAATGCCTGCCCGGGTAGCGTAGGAAAACCCCATGTACATCAGCCTGTCCGCCATGATAACGGTGTCGCGCAAACCGCAACGGCGGAAGCTGGCGTTGATCAGGCGCGAAATCTCCTTCTTCTTGAGCGGCTTGTTAATCATGCTGTACGACGTGCCGGCAGGCAATATCTCCGACAGGATGGAGCGCCCCACCGTCGTATCGTAGCGCGTGCGTTTTTCCTGGAGGTCGCCGTTCTCGCCGGCATGAAACTCCTTGATGCGCACCACCACCTTGGCCTGCAAATCAACAAGTCCGGACTCATAGGCGCGCAACACTTCGGACACATCCGCAAATATCGCGCCCTCGCCCAGCGCGCCCGCCTTCTCTCTCGTCATATAGTACAGGCCGAGCACGATGTCCTGCGACGGCACGATGACGGGCTCACCGTTGGCGGGCGACAGCACGTTGTTGGAAGCCAGCATCAGGGTGCGCGCTTCCATTTGCGCCTCCAGCGACAGAGGCACATGTACCGCCATCTGGTCGCCGTCGAAGTCGGCGTTGAACGCCGAGCACACCAGCGGGTGCAACTGGATCGCCTTGCCCTCGATCAGGATAGGCTCGAACGCCTGGATGCCGAGGCGGTGCAGCGTCGGCGCGCGGTTCAGCAGCACCGGATGCTCGCGGATGACATCTTCCAGAATATCCCACACCACCGGCTCTTCGGCCTCCACCATGCGTTTCCCCGCCTTGATGGTGGTGGCCAGGCCGAGAATTTCCAGCTTGTGAAAAATAAACGGTTTGAACAGTTCCAGCGCCATTTTTTTGGGCAGCCCGCACTGGTGCAATTTCAGTTGCGGCCCCACCACGATCACGGAACGACCGGAATAGTCCACGCGCTTGCCCAGCAGGTTCTGGCGGAAACGACCGCCCTTGCCTTTGATCATGTCGGCCAGCGACTTCAAAGGCCGCTTGTTTGCGCCGGTCATGGCCTTGCCGCGGCGACCGTTGTCCAGCAGCGAATCCACCGACTCCTGCAACATGCGCTTCTCGTTGCGCACGATGATTTCCGGTGCCTTTAGCTCCAGCAGCCTCTTCAACCGGTTATTGCGGTTGATCACGCGACGGTACAGGTCGTTCAGGTCGGAGGTGGCAAAACGCCCTCCATCCAGCGGCACCAGGGGGCGCAGTTCCGGCGGCAACACCGGCAGCACCGTCATGATCATCCACTCCGGTTTGATCCCGGAAGTCTGGAACGCCTCGAGGATTTTCAAGCGCTTGGCGAATTTCTTGATCTTGGTTTCGGAACTGGTCGCTTCCAGTTCGGCGCGCAGTTTTTCCACCTCGGCAGGCACATCCAGCGCGCGCAACAGCGCGCGCACGCCTTCCGCCCCCATCGCGGCGGAAAATTCGTCGCCGTGCTCTTCCAACTTGGCGAGATAATCGTCCTCGGACAGCAGCTGGCCGCAGGCAAGCGGCGTCATGCCGGGTTCGGTCACCACGTAGGCCTCGAAATACAGTACGCGCTCGATGTCGCGCAACGTCATGTCCAGCACCATGCCCAGGCGCGACGGCAGCGACTTCAGAAACCAGATATGGGCAACCGGCGAAGCCAGTTCGATGTGGCCCATGCGCTCGCGCCGCACCTTGGACAGCGTGACTTCCACGCCGCATTTCTCGCAGATCACGCCGCGATGTTTCAGGCGCTTGTACTTGCCGCACAGGCACTCGTAGTCCTTGGTGGGGCCAAAAATCTTGGCGCAGAACAAGCCGTCGCGCTCCGGCTTGAAGGTGCGGTAGTTGATGGTCTCCGGCTTCTTTACTTCGCCGTAAGACCAGGAGCGGATTTTTTCCGGCGAGGCCAACCCGATCTTGATCGCGTCGAACTCTTCTTTCTGCGTTACCTGCTTGAACAAATCCAGCAATGCTTTCATGTGCGGCTCCTAAATCTGATGAGTGGAAAGCAGGTGTTGTTTGGATAAAACCGCATAGCGACAACACCAGCTAACGACTACCTACTTACGGCTGGCGACTAATGGCGCTCCAGGTCAATGTCTATGGCCAGGGAACGGATTTCCTTGGTCAGCACATTGAACGACTCCGGCATGCCGGCATCAATTTTGTGATCGCCCTTAACGATGCTCTCGTAGACCTTGGTACGCCCGGTCACGTCATCCGACTTGACCGTAAGCATTTCCTGGAGCGTGTAGGAAGCGCCGTATGCTTCCAGCGCCCATACTTCCATCTCGCCGAAACGCTGGCCGCCGAACTGCGCCTTGCCTCCCAGCGGCTGCTGCGTCACCAGGCTGTAGGGGCCGGTCGAACGCGCGTGCATCTTGTCATCCACCAGATGGTGCAGCTTGAGCACGTGCATGTAACCCACCGTCACCGGGCGATCGAAAGCGTTACCGGTGCGCCCGTCGTGCAGCGTGATCTGGCCGGAGCGCGGCAGATCTGCCAGTTCCAGCATGTTCTTGATTTCCTCTTCGTTCGCCCCGTCGAACACCGGCGTGGCGAACGGCACACCACCCTTCAGGTTGCGGCACAGTTCGAGCACTTCCTCGTCGCCGAATGCGGCGATGTCCACGGCTTTCTCCCCTTCGGTGTTGTATACCCTGCCCAGAAATTTGCGCACGTCGGCAATCCTGGCTTGCGACTCCAGCATCATGCCGATTTTCTTGCCCAAACCCTTGGCCGCCCAGCCCAGGTGGACTTCGAGCACCTGGCCGATGTTCATGCGCGACGGGACACCCAGAGGGTTCAACACGATATCCACCGGCGTGCCGTCCGCCATATGCGGCATGTCTTCCACCGGCACGATGCGCGACACCACGCCCTTGTTGCCGTGGCGGCCTGCCATCTTGTCGCCCGATTGAAGGCGGCGCTTCACCGCCACATATACCTTGACCATCTTCTGCACGCCGGCTTGCAACTCGTCGCCCTGGGTCAGCTTGCGTTTCTTCAGCTCGAACGCGGCATCAAATTCCGCGCGTTTCTGCGCCAGGCCTTCCTTCACCTGCTCCAGTTGCTCCGCCGCCTCTTCGCTGGAAAGGCGGATGTCAAACCAGTGGTGATGTTCCAGGCCGACAAGATACTCCTTGCCCAGCTTGGTGCCCTTGGCCAGCTTCTTCGGGCCACCATTGGCGGTCTTTCCCAGCAACATCTTTTCCAGGCGGGCAAACACGTCCGTCTCGACGATGCGCATCTGGTCGGCCAGATCTTTCTTGTAGCGGTTCAGCTCGTCATCAATGATCTGTTGCGCGCGCCGGTCGCGTTGCAACCCTTCGCGCGTGAATACCTGCACGTCTATCACCGTGCCGGAAATGCCGGCCGGCACGCGCAGGCTGGTATCCTTCACATCGGATGCCTTCTCGCCGAAAATAGCGCGCAGCAGTTTCTCTTCAGGGGTCAACTGGGTTTCGCCCTTGGGTGTGACTTTGCCCACCAGCACGTCTCCCACCGCCACTTCCGCGCCGATATGCACGATGCCGCACTCGTCCAGCCTCGCCATCTGGACTTCCGACAGGTTGGGGATGTCGCGCGTGATCTCCTCTGCGCCCAGCTTGGTGTCGCGCGCCACCACCGCCAGCTCTTCGATATGGATGGAGGTGAAGCGGTCCTCCGCCACCACGCGCTCGGAAATCAGGATGGAGTCCTCGTAGTTGTAGCCGTTCCACGGCATGAACGCCACCAGCATGTTCTGCCCCAGCGCCAGCTCTCCCATGTCGGTGGATGCGCCGTCGGCGATCACGTCGCCGCGCGCGATCACATCGCCCATCTTGACCAGCGGGCGCTGGTTGATATTGGTGTTCTGGTTGGAGCGGGTGTATTTGGTCAGATTGTAGATGTCCACGCCCACTTCGCCGTGCGTCGTTTCTTCATCGTGGGCGCGCACCACGATGCGGCTCGCGTCCACATAATCCACCCGCCCGCCGCGCCAGGCCTGCACCGTCGTGCCGGAGTCCACCGCCACGGTGCGCTCGATCCCGGTGCCGACCAGCGCTTTTTCCGCGCGCAGGCAGGGAACCGCCTGGCGCTGCATGTTGGCGCCCATCAAGGCGCGGTTCGCGTCGTCGTGCTCCAGGAACGGGATCAGCGAAGCGGCTACCGACACCACCTGGGCGGGCGCCACGTCCATGTACTCGATCTTATCGGGCGCGGCCAGCACGAACTCGTTGTGCTGGCGCGAGGATACGATGTCGTTGGTAAATTTGCCCTTCTTGTCCAGTTCGGCGTTGGCCTGCGCGATGGTGAACTTGCCTTCCTCGATCGCCGACAGATAATCCACCTCGTCGGTCGCTTTCCCCTTGGCCACGCGGCGGTAGGGCGTCTCGATGAAACCGTAGTTATTGGTGCGCGCATACAGCGCCAGCGAGTTGATCAGGCCGATGTTCGGGCCTTCCGGCGTTTCGATCGGACATACCCGGCCATAGTGCGTCGGATGCACGTCGCGCACCTCGAAACCGGCGCGCTCGCGCGTCAATCCGCCAGGGCCTAGCGCGGAAATTCTGCGCTTGTGCGTCACTTCGGACAACGGGTTGGTCTGATCCATAAACTGCGACAACTGGCTGGAGCCGAAAAATTCCTTGACCGCCGCCGAAATCGGCTTGGCGTTGATGAGATCGTGCGGCATCAGGTTGTCCGCCTCGGCCTGGCCAAGACGCTCCTTCACCGCCCGCTCGACGCGCGCCAAGCCGGCGCGGAACTGGTTTTCCGCCAGTTCGCCAACCGCGCGCACGCGGCGGTTGCCGAGGTGGTCAATATCGTCAATTTCGCCGCGCCCGTTGCGCAACTCGACCAGAATCCTGATCGCTGCCACGATGTCATCGTTGGACAGCGTGGCGGAGCCGGTCAGCTCGTCGCGGCCCACGCGGCGGTTGAATTTCATGCGCCCCACCGACGACAGGTCATACCGCTCCTCGGAAAAAAACAGCCCGTTGAAGAGATTTTCCACCGCGTCTTCCGTGGGCGGCTCGCCGGGGCGCATCATGCGGTAAATGGCCACGCGCGCCGTCCACTGGTCGGTGGTTTCATCGGTGCGCAATGTCTGCGATATATAACCCCCCTGATCCAGATCGTTGGTGTACAGCGTATTGATCTTGCCGATTCCGGTCGCACGCAGCTTGCCGAGCAGGGTTTCGGTGATCTCGTCGTTGGCGTTGGCGATGATTTCGCCGCTGTCCTTGTCCACCACGTTGTGCGCCAGCACCCGCCCGAGCAGGAAATCCTTCCCCACCACCAGCTTGTCTATCCCGGCCTCCTGCATCTCGCGGATATGCCGCACGGTGATGCGTTTGCCGGCAGCCACAATGGCCTTGCCATCCTTGCCGGCGATATCGAAGCGCGCAATTTCTCCGCGCATCCGCTCCGGCACCATCTCGAACTGAATCCCCTTTTTGCCAAGCAAAAAGGTTTCAAACTCGAAGAACTGCTTGAGGATTTCTTCCGGCGTATATCCCAGCGACTTGAGCAGGATGGTGATCGGCATCTTGCGGCGGCGATCAATGCGGAAATACACATAATCCTTTGCATCGAACTCGAAATCGAGCCACGAGCCGCGGTAAGGGATGATGCGCGCCGAAAACAGCAACTTGCCGGAACTGTGCGTCTTGCCACGGTCGTGCTCGAAAAACACGCCGGGAGAACGGTGCAGCTGCGATACGATGACCCGCTCGGTGCCATTGATGACAAAAGATCCGGTGTTGGTCATGAGCGGAATTTCGCCCATGTACACTTCCTGCTCTTTCACTTCTTTCACGGTCGGCTTGGACGCCTCCTTGTCCAGCAGGGTCAGGCGCACGCGCGCGCGCAGCGGCGATGCGTAGGTCAGGCCGCGTTGCTGGCATTCCCGCACATCAAACGGCGGCACGCCCAGGGTGTAGCTGACGAAATCGAGGCGCGCGTACTTGTTGTGGCTCTCGATCGGGAATATCGAATGGAAGGCGGCCTGCAAACCGTAGTTGACGCGCTGCTCCGGCGGCAGGCTGGCCTGCAAAAAAGCGCTGTAGGATTCCAGTTGCGTGGACAGCAAAAATGGCACCGGCAATGCGCCGACACGTTTTGCGAAACTCTTGCGGATACGTTTTTTTTCGGTAAACGAATAGTTCATAGATATCTCCACGACCGAGGAAAAGAGTGGCATTTCACGCGCTGCTTGCCGCGCGGTGGGCTGTCCGCCTTTGGTGCTAGTGCAGTGTCTCGCAAATAACTCAACATGAAACCGCGCCTTTTTCCGCCATGCGGCGTTGTGCCCCCTTGCCGTATACCCCATACGGCTGCGGGGCCGCGCCTTGCCCGGCGAAAAAATCCATCGGTTTCATTATGTCAAGCCATTTGCGAGACGCTGCACTGGTGCAAAAACCTTTTAATCTGGTGTCCGCCAGAAACGGCAAAAGGCTGACAGCAAAAACTCCCTCATCCTAATCCTCCCCAAAGGGGGGGATTGAGGAGAGGGTTTGCCCGCCAGCCTTTTTGCAGGCGCAACGGTTACTTGATTTCAGCGGCAGCACCCGCCTCGATCAACTGCTTCAGTATGCTGTCGGCGTCCGCCTTGTTGACGCCTTCCTTGACGGATTTCGGCGCACCATCCACCAGATCCTTGGCTTCTTTCAAGCCCAGGCCGGTGATCGCGCGAACCACCTTGATTACACCTACCTTGTTGTCGCCGGCAGACTTCAACACTACGGTGAACTCGGTTTGCTCGGCGGCGGCGGGTGCGGCGGCTGCGCCACCACCGGCGGCGGGGGCAGCCATCGCGGCGGCTGAAACGCCGAATTTCTGCTCGATTGCCTTTACCAGATCATTCAGTTCCAGAACGGACATGCCGTCCAATGCCTGCAAAAATGCGTCTTTATCGAATGCCATTTTATTTTCCTAACTGTAAAGATTGATTATGTACAAACGGTCAAGCTGCGGCTCTTTGTTCCACCACAGCGCCCAGTACGCGGGCCAGGCCAGACACCGGCGATTGCAGCAAGCCGCACAGTTGCGCCAGCAATACCTCCTTGCTCGGCACGGTGGCCAATGCGTTGACACCAGCCGCATCCAGTACCTTGCCGTTGCAGGCTCCCGCCTTGACCACCAGCTTGTCATTCGTCCTGGCAAACTCGTACACCACTTTTGCCGCCGCCACAGCGTCGGCGCTGATGCTGTACACCAGCGGGCCAACCATTTTTTCCGCCAATACCTCGAACGTGGTGCCTTGCACCGCCCGGCGAGCCAGGGTGTTTTTCAGCACGTGGAAATACACTCCGGACTTGCGGGCGTTGGCGCGCAGCCCGGTAATGTCGGCAACGGCTATGCCGCGGTACTCAGCCAGGACGATAGTCTGGGCCTGCGCCACCTGCGCGCTCACCTCCGACACTACCGCCTGTTTTTCCTGCAGACTAAGACCCAAAGTCTTCCTCCATTTTTTCGGAAACACAAAACCGGTGTTTTGGTGTTCCATCGTTAAACAACTGCGTCCTTGAGACAGGATCAGGATGAAGCAACTTGATTCCTGCTCGCGGGCACACCATCTGCGCTGGGTTTCGGGTATCGGTATCGGGTTACAGGTGCCAGCAACACCCAAACCCACCCAACCCCTTCAATTAAGCCCGGATACTGTGACACCTGTAACCTGTCACCCGTATCCTGGCCCCTGCGGTCTTTGACAATCTGCCGGCAATGCAGCAGTTCAAAGCCTGTAACGGCATGGCGCCCGCGCCACGCCGCAAATCCAAAACTGCACTAAGCAGCCAAACTGCCCTGTTCGACGCGAATGCCGACACCCATGGTGCTGGAGACCGATACTTTCTTCAGGTACACGCCCTTGGCCGCCGCCGGTCTCGCCTTGTTCAGCGCGTCAATCAGCGCCAGCATGTTTTCGCGCAACGCCTCCGCCGCAAACGATGCGCGCCCGATTGTGCATTGCACGATGCCGTTCTTGTCGGTGCGGTACTGTACCTGGCCGGCCTTGGCGTTTTTCACCGCACCCGCCACATCGGCGGTCACGGTGCCCACCTTGGGGTTGGGCATCAAACCGCGCGGGCCGAGAATCTGGCCGAGCTGGCCGACAATGCGCATCGCATCGGGAGAAGCGATCACCACGTCAAAATCCATCTTGCCGCCCTTGATGCTTTCCGCCAAATCATCAAAGCCCACGATGTCTGCCCCGGCCGACTTCGCGTCTTCCGCCTTGGCGCCCTGGGCAAACACGGCCACGCGCACGGTCTTGCCGGTACCCTTGGGCAATACGACGGAGCCGCGCACCAGTTGATCGGATTTCTTGGCATCAATGCCGAGGTTCACCGCCACATCAATGGATTCATCAAATTTTGCCCTGGCTGTTTCTTTTGCCAGCTTCAACGCCTCGTCCAGCGCATACAGCTTGTCGCGGTCAACCGAGGCGGCTATCGCCTTGTAACGCTTGGAAACCCGTGCCATGTTATGCGCCCTCCACGGTAATGCCCATGCTGCGCGCGCTGCCGGCGATGGTGCGCACCGCCGCATCCATGTCGGCAGCGGTCAGGTCGGGCATCTTGGTTTTTGCGATTTCTTCCGCCTGCTTGCGTGTCAGCTTGCCCACCTTGTCGGTATGAGGCGTCTTGCTGCCCTTTTGCACGCCCGCCGCCTTCTTGATCAGAATGGTCGCGGGCGGGGTTTTCATGATGAAAGTGAAGCTCTTGTCCGCAAAAGCGGTAATCACCACCGGAACCGGCAGCCCCGGCTCCATACCCTGGGTCTGGGCGTTAAACGCCTTGCAGAATTCCATGATGTTCAGCCCGCGCTGGCCGAGCGCCGGGCCGATGGGCGGGCTGGGGTTTGCTTTCCCGGCAGGCACTTGCAGCTTGATATAGCCGATTATTTTCTTTGCCACGTTGCATTGCTCCTTCTTCAGTGGGTTAAACGCATACCGCAACTGCTCCGATACGCTCCCCGTTAAATCAGCTGGTAGCCGGTAGCTGGTAGCCGGTAGCTTTTATTGTCGCGCGCAAAGCGCGCACCTTTGAAAGCTACAAGCTACAAGCTACAAGCCACAAGCTCCTATCAGGCCTTTTCCACCTGGCCGAAATCCAGTTCCACGGGTGTCGAGCGCCCGAATATCGTCACCGCGACCTTCAGCTTGTTCTTGTCGTAATTCACGCCTTCCACCGTGCCATTGAAGTCGGTGAACGGACCATCCTTGACACGCACCGCCTCGCCCACCTCGAACAGCACCTTGGGCCTGGGTTTCTCCACCCCGGCCTGCATCTGCTGCATGATGTTCTGCACTTCCTTTTCGCTGATGGGCGTGGGTTTCATCGCCGATCCGCCGAGAAAGCCGGTCACCTTTGGCGTACTCTTGACCAGGTGCCAGCTCTCGTCGGTCATGTCCATTTCAACCAGCACATAGCCGGGGAAAAACTTGCGCTCGCTGATGTTCTTCTGGCCGGATTTCAACTCCACCACCTCTTCCACCGGCACCAGTATCTGGCCGAACTGATCTTCCATGCCGGCGCGCGCGATGCGCTCCTGCAGGGCGCGCTGCACGCTTTTCTCGAACTGCGAGTACGTGTGAACAACATACCAACGCTTGGACATTATTCGCTCCGCCCCATCAACTTATTGACAATCAACATCAGGCTGGCATCCACGGCCCACAAGAACAACGCCATGACCACCGCAAACAGGATCACCACGCCGGTTGTCTGCACAGTTTCCTTGCGCGTAGGCCATACCACACGCTTGGCTTCGGCCACCGATTCTTTGCTGAAAACAACAAACTGCTTGCCGGGTGCGGTCGTCCACGCCACCGCTGCCGCGAGCAGCAAGCCCAGCAGTACCAGCCCCACCTTCACTACCGCAGCACTTTCGTGCAATGTATAGAACCCGGATATGCCAGCCGCAACCAGCAGGAAGGCCACACCCAATTTAATCTTGTCCGCCATGCGCTTCTATATTCCTTGTGCCATTTTATCTGGCAGGCCAGGAGGGTCTCGAACCCCCAACCCTCGGTTTTGGAGACCGATACTCTACCAATTGAGCTACTGGCCTAAAATGCAGACGCAAGCCGTTAGTCGTAAGACGCAAGTTGAAACCATACCCAACTTACGTCTTATGTCTTACGTCTAACGACTGCTGTTACTCGATGATCTTCGCCACCACGCCCGCGCCGACGGTGCGGCCGCCTTCGCGTATCGCGAAGCGCAGGCCTTCTTCCATCGCGATCGGGGCGATCAGGTTCACCGTCACCGAGACGTTGTCTCCCGGCATCACCATTTCACGTTGTCTCCCGGCATCACCATTTCCGTGCCCGCCGCCAGTTCCACCGCACCGGTCACGTCGGTGGTGCGGAAGTAGAACTGCGGGCGGTAGCCCTGGAAGAACGGGGTGTGGCGCCCGCCCTCGTCCTTGGAGAGGACGTAGATCTCGGCGGTGAATTTGGTGTGCGGGGTGATCGAGCCGGGCTTGGCCAGCACCTGGCCGCGCTCGACTTCTTCGCGCTTGGTGCCGCGCAGCAGCACGCCGACGTTGTCGCCCGCCTGGCCCTGGTCCAGGAGCTTCCTGAACATTTCCACGCCGGTGCAGACGGTCTTGAGGGTGGGCTTGAGCCCGACGATTTCGATTTCTTCGCCGACCTTGACGATGCCGCGCTCGACGCGACCGGTCACCACGGTGCCGCGACCGGAAATGGAGAAAACGTCTTCGACGGGCATCAGGAAGGCGCCGTCCAGGGCGCGCTTGGGCTCGGGGATGTAGGTGTCCAGCGCTTCGGCCAGGCGGAAGATGGAGGGCTCGCCCAGCTCGCCCTGGTCGCCTTGCAGTGCCCTGAGGGCGCTGCCGATGACGATGGGAGTGTCGTCGCCGGGAAACTCGTATTTGGTGAGCAGTTCGCGCACTTCCATTTCGACCAGCTCGAGCAGTTCGGCGTCGTCCACCATGTCGGCCTTGTTCATGTAGACGACGATGTAGGGCACGCCGACCTGGCGCGCCAGCAGGATGTGCTCGCGCGTCTGCGGCATCGGGCCGTCGGCGGCGGATACGACCAGGATGGCGCCGTCCATCTGGGCCGCGCCGGTGATCATGTTCTTGATGTAGTCGGCGTGCCCCGGGCAGTCCACGTGGGCGTAGTGGCGGTTCGCCGTCTCGTATTCGACGTGCGCGGTGTTGATGGTGATGCCGCGCGCCTTTTCTTCCGGCGCCGCGTCAATCTGGTCGTAGGCCTTGGCTTCGCCGCCGAATTTCTTCGACAGCACCGTGGTGATCGCCGCCGTCAGGGTGGTCTTGCCGTGGTCCACGTGCCCGATCGTCCCCACGTTCACGTGCGGCTTGGTGCGCTCAAATTTGCTCTTTGCCATGAT
>JACRPU010000018.1 GCA_016223025.1 Nitrosomonadales bacterium
CGACCACCGGGCGAAGCCTTCTGGCGGATCGCCGCAACTCATGGCAACCAGATGCGCCTCAAATTCGCCATCGGCTTTGCATTCGTAGCTGCGCTGCCCCTGTCGCCCACCTAACGCCGCCTCCAACCCCTCTTCGATAAAGCGCTTTTTGACCCGGTCAACCTTGCGCATGCTGATACGCAAGATATTCGCCACATCTTCGCCTCGAGTGCGATGCTCGTTGAGTTCTCCCTCATCGCAGTTAAGCAAAATCAGCGCATTGATCACCTTCTGTGATTGGTGGGAGCCTTTGCGTGTAATCGCTTCCAGTTCACCTCTTTCATCCGCTGATAACGTCACCCTGTAAAGTTTCATCGAAAAAACCTCGCCGTCTTGGAAAAGATGGTGAGAGTTTAGCATGATATATACGACATACCATGCGTGACGTGACACTAGCCATATTCCGACTAACGGGCATGGCGAGTAGCCACCCCTGATTATGAAGCTCGCCATACCCGTTCCCTCACCCCACCCTACCCATGAACCTCAAGCCAGGATAGGTGCGAATTTGTTTGCACGAACACCAGGGTAGGTGCGAATAAATTCGCACCTACGGAAATCTGCTCAAAAAACGTGAAGAGTTGACTCGTAAGAGGCTGAATGGTCGCAGGAGAAGCTGCGCAAGGCTGCGGCAACCGGCGGCGCGCCGGAATATCAACTACAATTCACCGCAGGACGCACATGAAAATCTTGCGGTTCGCGCGGTTCTCCAAACGAGAGTACAGAGAAGAGTTTATGGGCAAAACCAGTGGGGATGGCGACGCAATTTCCATTCCTTACCACCACCCGCACGCCGGCGCCGGTTGCAGCACGGAGCAGGCATGGGCAAAAAAACCGCGCGAGCCGCTGCCGGAAGAAAAGGCGGAACTGATCGCGCGCATCAAGCGCCTGCTGCAAGAGCAGGACGCGGTGCTGGTGGCGCATTACTACGTACACCCGGACTTGCAGGACCTGGCCGAGGCGACCGGCGGCATGGTGTCGGATTCGCTGGACATGGCGAACTTCGGCCATCGGCATCCGGCAAAAACCATAGCAGTCGCCGGGGTGCGTTTCATGGGCGAGACGGCAAAAATACTCAACCCCGAGAAGCGTGTGCTGATGCCCGATCTGGAGGCGGAATGCTCGCTTGATCTGGGATGCCCGGCGGACGAGTTTGCCGCATTCTGCGACGCGCACCCGGACCGCACCGTGGTGGTGTACGCCAACACCAGCGCGGCGGTGAAGGCGCGCGCCGACTGGGTGGTGACCAGTTCCATCGCGCTGCCCATCGTCCGCCACCTCAAGGAACTGGGACAGAAAATCCTGTGGGCGCCGGATCTCCACCTGGGCGCATATGTGCAGGAGCAGACCGGCGCGGACATGCTGCTGTGGCAGGGTTCCTGCGTAGTGCATGACGAATTTAAAATGCTGGAGCTGATCGAACTCAAGGCGCGGCACCCGCACGCCAAGGTGCTGGTACACCCCGAATCTCCGCGCGCAATCATCCAGCTTGCCGATGTGGTCGGCTCCACCACGCAGCTCATCAAGGCCACGCAAACCCTCGATGCGAAGGAATTCATCGTCGCCACCGACAGCGGCATCCTGCACAAGATGCGCACGCTGTCGCCGGACAAGATTTTCCTCGAAGCGCCCACCGCCGGCTATGGCGCAACCTGCACCAGTTGCAACCACTGCCCGTGGATGGCGATGAATGGGTTGTTCGGCATGGCCGAAGTGCTGGAAAGCGGAAAAAATGAAATCCATGTTGATCCGGCAACCGGGCGCAGGGCAAAGGTATCCATCGAGCGCATGCTGGATTTCGCGAGGCAGATCAATCTGCCGGCGAGGGGGATAGGGAACGCGTAGTTTGTAACCCCGCAGGACGCCGGTGAGGCACGAACCGCATCAATCGCGTAACCCGCCCGCAACACGCAAAGCCATCATGGCCGAACAGCCGCGCTGCCCCGATGCGGCGCCCCATGGTGCGATGAAGAGAATCACTTTCCGCTGTAGCGCTTCAGCATTTCCTGATACTTTTCATGTTCCCTATATCGGGAAAGTATGGCATCCACTTCTTTCTTTTCTATGTAGCGCGGCTTCGCCAGGTATTTCCCGAGGATGATTTCTTTCACGTTGTCATCTGAAAGCAGGAGGGCATCCAGCAAACAGGCGGGTTTCTCCCTGAGGAACTTGGTCTCAAGCATGTCCTTGAACCCATCCTCAACTTCCAGGTTGTTTCCTATCTTCGAGGCTACGTCAAGATAGGCCGCCGTCTTCTCATCGGAGTTGCAATTCAGGGCTGCCACCTGGGCCTTGTTGATAATCATCAGGAACTTGAAATACTGGCTGTCGTATATATCCGAAAAGTTCTCCTTGATGCATTCCAAAGTCTCATTTTTTCCCGAGCAGGGCCTTTCGCTCCTGGCATAGGCAGGGTTCGCCGCCGACAGGGTAATGGCCAACGATAGACAAATGAACCGGCAGATTTTCATGGTTTCTCTCCTTAAGCTATTAAAATTATCTCCTGGGGCGCGTCCGATAAACAAACGGCTGGCGAGGCGTTGCCGTTATTGCGATGCTTCCGGTTTGCGCTGCTCCGGGCGCAGGCGCGGAGCGAGCATCGCGTCCGCAGCATCGCCGTCAACCCGGCTGCCGTTGGCGTCCACCAGCGGCTGCTCGAAATCGTTCCAGCCGCGTATGCCGGTCTTGAGCGAAACCGCGCGGGCATAGCCCATCTGCCGCATGGTATCGGCGGCAAGGGCGGAACGCTTGCCGGAACGGCAGACGATGACGATATCCAGATTGTGCCCGGCGGCCAGCGCGGGCACGGTTTCATCGTAATCCCATTCGCAGGATTGTTCCAGCACGCCGCGCGGCGCATTGATCGAGCCGGGTATGCACAGCATGGCGAATTCCGCCGGTTCGCGCACGTCGAGCAGCAATAGCTCGCGCCCCGCATCGAGCAGCGCGCGCAAATCCCAGGGCTGGATTTCCTTCACGCGGGTTAGCGTGAAATACATTTACGAAAACAGCCGTATGTTGCATGGAATCAATCTGTTACTCTGTGGATAAGTTCAGGCCCAGTAGAACCTATTTCATAATCAGGGGCGCTGCGCTTCTGCTGCATGAAAGTTAGGGCGTCGGCGACCAGGTCATCGTAGCGTTTCACGTTTTATCCTTCTCCATCTTCGCCTCGGGCGCTTCGCTATCGATCTTTCCATAATTCATGACACTTGCATTTTTAGCAGCCGTCATTCCGGCGCAGGCCGGAATGACGGAGCGGCAGGATTCGTATGTTGTCGCCAATTATGGAAACTTCAATAGAGGTCACTGAAGTTTAGACACACGCCGCTGCCTGCCGCCCTGATTTTTTCATGGCAGCGCGGCACGACAAACACAAAAAACTACGATCCGACACCGACAAACGCGATGCCGCACATCTCAACACCGCAAACGCTGATCCTGGCC
>JACRPU010000104.1 GCA_016223025.1 Nitrosomonadales bacterium
CCGGCGCGCGCAGCGTCACGTACCGGACTCGATCACGACGCTGCGCCTGCGCCTGGGCGTCGCACTCACGAGCAGGCTGGGACATTGCCCGCATTGCAATTGGGTAAGCGCAAAGTTAAGTATATGACACAGTAAGATTAGCAGCCTGTCTGACTTAAAGGGAATCGGCTGCAAATCCGCCTGGCCGGTGCATATTTCGCCGCTTTTTTGGTCAATAGAACGACTATTGACCTGGAAAATCGTCAAGTGGGGTAAGCAGGCATTTCGCCGCAAGGCGAAAGCTCGCAAAATCTGCCCTCGCCCAGCCGAATTTTGCGAGCAGCCGCTACGCGGCTTGCCTGCTAAACCCGATGCGCTTTGATTCTTCAAGTCAGACAGGCTGCTAGTTTTTCAGTTCCCGCAAGAAATGTCCAAGCCTGACTCTCGTTTTTTACTTCTGCCTGGGGTAAAATACCGCCCTGTTTTTTTTAGAGAAATGCAGGAATATCGTGGCGTTAATTGTTCAGAAATATGGCGGCACTTCGGTGGGCAGCCCGGAGCGCATTCAGGCGGTAGCGCGCCGCGTAGCGAAGTACAAGGCGCACGGGCACCAGGTGGTGGTGGTGGTTTCCGCGATGAGCGGCGAAACCAACCGCCTGATTGATCTGGCGAAAAAGATTCAGCCGCAACCCGACCCGCGCGAGCTGGATGTGGTGATCTCCACCGGCGAGCAGGTGACCATCGGGCTGGTGTCCATGGCTTTGCTGGAACTGGGGCTGAAAGCCAAAAGCTACACCGGCGCGCAGATCAGAATTCTCACCGACAACGCTTTCACCAAAGCGCGCATCCTCAGCATAGACGAGCAGAATATCCGCACCGAACTGGCCGGCGGCTATGTGGTGGTCGTGGCGGGTTTTCAGGGAGTGGACGAGAATGGCAACATCACCACGCTGGGGCGCGGCGGCTCCGATACGACCGGGGTGGCCATCGCGGCTGCTCTGCGCGCCGACGAATGCCAGATTTACACCGACGTGGACGGCGTGTACACCACCGACCCGCGAGTGGTGCCGGAAGCGCGCCGCCTGAAGAGCATCACTTTCGAGGAAATGCTGGAAATGGCCAGCCTCGGCTCCAAGGTGCTGCAAATCCGCTCGGTCGAGTTTGCCGGGAAATACAAGGTCAAGTTGCGCGTCCTTTCGAGCTTCGAGGAAGAGGGCGAGGGCACGCTGATTACTTTTGAGGAAGACAAAATGGAACAGGCAATTATTTCGGGCATAGCATTCAACCGCGACGAAGCCAAGATTACCGTGCGGGGCGTGCCGGATAAACCGGGCATCGCGTACCAGATACTCGGCCCGGTAAGCGACGCCAACATTGACGTGGACATGATTATCCAGAACGTCAGCCTGGACGGCACCACGGATTTCTCCTTTACCGTACACCGCAACGAATTCGACAAGGCGATGGGCATCTTGAAGAACCAGGTGCAGAAACACATCGGCGCGCGCGAGGTGGCAGGCGACAGCAGGATAGCCAAGGTATCGGTGGTCGGCGTCGGCATGCGCTCGCACGTGGGCATCGCCAGCAAGATGTTCCGCACCCTGGCCGAAGAGGGCATCAACATCCAGATGATCTCCACTTCGGAGATCAAAATCTCCGTGGTGATAGACGAAAAATACCTGGAACTGGCCGTGCGCGTGCTGCACAAGGCGTTCGATCTGGATCAGGAAGATATTTGACGCCCCCCGCACCCTCGGCTACCATCGCCGCAGCCCATTCACGGATGCCGCCAGTGCTTGCTTTCAGACCGTTTCTGTCCGTTTTTTTCACCATTGCTGCGTTTGCGCCGATGATTGCGCTGGGCGCCGACGAAGCACCTGTTCGGGATGCGACGGAAGAACCTGTAGTGGCGCATGCCGCCGAACTGCCCGTGCCGGGCGTCTCTCCCGCAACCTCACCGGCAGACTCCGCGGCCGAACCTGCGGATGTTCCTTCCGCCTCCACCGCCGGCGAACCTGCCGCTCACTCTCCCGCCGCTGCCGCCCCGGCAGGCGGCGACCTGTGGCAGCGCATCCGTACCGGCTTTGCGATGCGCGAGCTGAAAAGCCCGCTGATCGCCCGGTACGAGAGGTGGTATGCCGGACGGCCAGACTATGTGGAGCGCATGACGGAGCGCGCGCGGCGCTATCTCCACTTCATCGTGGAAGAAGTGGAAAAACGCGGTATGCCGACGGAGATCGCGCTGCTGCCCATGATCGAAAGCGCTTTCAACCCTGGCGCCTATTCGGTGGCGCGCGCTTCCGGCATCTGGCAATTCATTCCCGCCACCGGAAAAAAATATGGCATGCAGCAAAACTGGTGGTATGACGGGCGGCGCGACATCATCAGCGCGACCAATGGCGCGCTGGATTACCTGCAAAAACTGCATGACCAGTTCGGCGACTGGGAGCTGGCGCTTGCCGCCTACAACTGGGGCGAAGGCGCGGTGCAGCGCGCGCAGGAGCGCAACCGCAAGCGCGGCAAGCCGACGAATTACGCCAGCCTGAAACTGCCGAAGGAAACGCGCGGCTACGTGCCGAAACTGCTGGCGGTCAAGCGCATTGTCAGCGACCCTGCCGGCTTCGGTCTGACGCTGCAACCCGTTCCGGATCAGCCTTACTTCTCCGCCGTCACGACGGCGCGCCACATGGATGTAAAGCTCGCCGCGCAGCTTGCGGAGATTTCGCTGGAAGAGTTCAGCGCACTCAACCCCGCGCACAGCCGTCCGGTCATCCTGCAGGAAAGCGATGACGTGTTGCTCCTGCCGGCGGACAAAGTGGGAATCTTCCGCGCCAACCTGGAAAACTACAGCGAACCGCTGGTTTCGTGGCAGGCCTACCAGAGCAAGAAGGGCGAGCAGCTCGATAAACTCGCCCCGCGCTTCGGCCTGTCGGTGGAAAAACTGCGGCTGGTCAACGGGCTTCCGTCACGCGCCATGCTGAGCAACGGGCAGGCGTTGCTGGTGCCGAGGAACGACGAGGAAGCGGGCGGCGAATTTGTGGCATTCAACACCCATCTGGCCCCCAGCGACCCTCTGCTGGCAAACGCCATCACCCATACCGTGCGCAGGGGAGATACCCTGGGCGGCATTGCGCGGCGCTACCACGTGAAGCTGGCAAGCCTGAAAAGCTGGAACGGCGGCGTGAAAATACTCCGGCCCGGCCAGCAGATTTATGTCGTGCCGCGCGGCAAGCCAGTCAAGTCTGCCAATACCCGCACGAAAACTGCTGTTACGCGAGACGGTTAAGGGCAGTGCTGCTCCCTCACCCCCGTTCCCCCTCCCCCGGAAGGAGAGGGGGACGGTATGTCCTCGCTACGCGGGTTTCACGTTAAGATCAAGTATCAGCGGCCCTGTGATATGGCATGGAGACCGCCATGAACGCCCCGCATCTCGGGCCGCAAAACCCGCCCCGACCGTTTAACGTGAAACTCGCGCAGCGAGGGCTTCGCCCTCTCTCCCTCTGGGAGAGAGTAGAGTGAGGGAACGGGCATGGCGAGTTTCATAATCAGGGGTGGCTGCTCGCCATGCCCGTTCGGTTCAATCCAGGCCAGCCTGATCTTTTCCGCGTTTATCCGTGCTAATCTGCGGCTGACGGTTTTTCCGGATTGGCCGGTATTGTTTCGTGACGACAGATTTTTCCAGATCGAATAATCTTGATGTGGCAGACCACAACCGCGACAGCGCCGGGCTGCGCTATGTCTATCCGGTGGTATCGCGCCGCGCGGGCGGCGTGTCCGTCGGCATCAACCTCAACACCAACAACGCCTGCAACTGGCGCTGCATTTATTGCCAGGTGCCGGATCTCACGCTCGGCGCCGCGCCGCCGGTTGACCTCGCACTGCTGGAACAGGAACTGCGCGGTTTCCTGCATGAATTGCTGCGTGGCGATTTCATGCGGTGCCGCGTGCCGGAAGGGATGCGCCGCATCAGCGACATCGCATTATCCGGCAACGGCGAGCCGACCAGTGCCGGAGAATTTGCGCAAGTGATCGAGCTCGTCGCCAGGCTTGAACAGGAACTGCACCTGCCCGGAGACCTCAAGCTGATACTGATTACGAATGGCAGCCTGATCCACCGCGAAAACGTGCAACAGGGACTGCGCCGCATGGCGCAACATAATGGCGAAGTGTGGTTCAAGCTGGATCGCGCCAGCGCGGATGGAATGCGGCGCATCAACGGCACGAACATCGGCATGGGCAAGGTGCGCGAGAATCTCGCCGCCGCCATCCGCCTGTGCCCCGCCTGGCTGCAAACCTGCTGGTTTGCGTTAGATGGCGCGCCTCCGGACAAGCAGGGCGAAGATGGCTATCTGGATTTTCTCGCCGGATTGTTGCGCGACAACATCAAGCCGCAGGGCGTGCTGCTGTACACGCTGGCGCGCCCGTCGCACCAGCCGGAAGCATCGCGTCTTGCCGCACTGTCGGCACAGCAATTGGAAATGTTCGCCGGGCGCATCCGCACGCTGGGATTGGAAACAAAAGTTTCGCCCTGAGAAAACAGCATTTCCCATCACGCGTTGCGCCATGACCGACGGCAGAGCGAGTGCCCGGATGCTGAGGGGAAAGCGTAGCGTGCGGCCTGCGGGATTTCGTGAAAAATATTACGCCGCAAGCGGCGGAAAATTCAGCCAGAAGAGATTAGCGCGCAACGCGCAACGCCGGTTTGCCTGGCACGCCGGTCAACGATAGCGGCACGCTTCCCATGCCCGCACGCATTTTCAGTTCAACGTTCAGCCGCCCGGACAATTGTTTGTCCGGGCCAATGTCAACGGAGCCGTTTGCGCTCATTACTCCGGCTGCAATCTTGATCTGGCGGAGATGCTGGCCGCTGGCATCCGCCAGCAGCATGCCGGTCAGCTCGTCAAAATGCGTGCGCCCGCCCGCCGCGCCCTGGCGGTTGGAACTGGCGGCCTCCACCATATCCATGTTGTTGATGGCGCCTTTTTTCACCACGAAGCTGCCATCTATTCCCGGCGCATTGGCCAGTTGCACCAGCTTCTCGCCGCTCATCGAGAAACTGGCATCCCCGTCCATTTCCCCGCTGATGCCGAAGTGCGGCATGGCCTTTTGCAGTTCCAGCGTTTTCACGGTTACGCGCCCCTGTATTTGCCAGCCTTTCTGCCAGCTCAGTTTTGCGTTGCCCATCAACATGCCGCCGTAAAGACGCCCGTCCATTTCGCTGAAACTGACCGATTCCTCGCCCGCTTCGCCCTTTGCGTTCAGCTCGTTGAACTGGATGCCGGGCAGCAGCGGCAGGCTGCTTTCCCGGAGGTTCAGCGCGATTTGCCAGCGGGGCTGCTGCGGCTTGAGTTCGATGTCCAGCTTGCCGTCTTCGCTGTTCAGCGCGACCCTGGTGATGCGCCCTTGCGCATCCAGATCGGCGGAGCCGTTGATGGTGGGCAGGTTGATTCCCTCGCCGCCGACCTTCACGCGCCGCAGCACTATGTGCGCCACCGGATGCTGCGCGTCCCCGGCCACCGCCTGCATCCATCCCAGCGCCTTGCCGAACGACTCGGCGCCGAGCGTGAGGTTGTCAATTTCCGCCTTGCCGATCGGCTTGGTTTCGGCAAACAAGGCGGCAAAGCCCAGATGCAGCACCACGCTTCCCGCCTTCCATTCATGCGCGTTGCCCACCGAAACATCCTGCAACTCCAGTTTCGGCATGGGGAGCAGCGCCGCTTTCATGCGCCCGATATGCACCGGCTGCCGCAATTGCGCCGACAGGTTGCTTTCGATTTTCGTGGCGTAATCCTGCATCGGCCAGAGGTATGGCAGCGCGGCGACCGACGCCAGCAACAGGACAAACAGGCCGGCAACCATCTTGCCCAACGGCAACGGCTTGCCGCGTTTTCTGGAAACGGGGGGAGCGGCCTTGGTTTGCGCTTGCGGCGCGGCTGGCGCTGCCGCGCTCTCGGCCTTCACCAGCGCCTGCGCTTCCGCCAGTGACCTTGCGCGCTGCTCGGCCTCCGCCCACACCCTGGCTTGCGCTTCCGCCATTTCGCGCGCGGCTTCTTCCGCCCCCGCTTCCGCCCTGATTCGGGCGGCTTCCTGCTCGGCCTTGATCCGCGCGGCTTCCGCTTCCTGCTGCGCCTTGCGTTCTGCCGCCGCTTTCCGCTCGGCCCCGGTTTCCTGTTGCCGTTTCGATCCGGCAACTTCCGCTGGCGGGGCCTCTTTGGCCGACTCCTGCCCGACAACAAACTCCTGGAATATGAGCGGGGGTTCTTCGGCAATTTCTCCCTGCGGCGCTTCGGCGTCCGATTCCTTTTGTGCTTCCGCCTCGAAGCTGCCCAGGTTGCCGAACAGGATCGGCGCAAGCTCGATGGTCGGCGACGAGACGGGCGGTTGCCGCCCGGTTGCTTCCGCCTTGGCTGCGGTCGCCTTCCCGGGCTGTTCGCCCGCTTCCGCCTTAATGCTGCGCGCATCCTGCTCGGCCTTGAGCCGCGCGGCTTCCGCTTCCTGCCTGGCCTTTGCTTCAACTTCGGCGCGCACCCTTGCCGTTTCCGCTTCCTGCCTGACCTTGGCTTCCGCTTCCGCGCGCGCTTTGGTTTCCGCCACTTCCCTCGCTTTGGCGGATTCAAATTCCGCCTTCGCGCGCGCTGCCTCCCGCTCCGCCCTGAGCCGCGCTGTCTCTGCCTCCTGTCTGGCACGCGCTTCGGCTTCGGCATGTGCCTTGGCTTCGGCTTCCGCCTTGATCTTCGCGGCTTCGAGTTCCGCCTGCGCGCGCGCGGCTTCTTGTTCTGCCTTGAGGCGCGCTTCTTCGGCTTCGGCCTGCTTTCTGGAGGACTCCTGCTCGACCTTGAGGTGGGCCGCTTCCGCTTCCTGTTTGGCTTTTGCCTCGGCCTCGGCGCGCGCCCTGGCTTCGGCTTCCGCCCTGGCTTTGGCGGCTTCGAGTTCCGCCTGCGCGCGCGCGGCTTCTTGTTCTGCCTTGAGGCGGGCCGCTTCCGCTTCCTGTTTGGCTTTTGCCTCGGCCTCGGCGCGCGCCTTGGCTTCGGCTTCCGCCCTGGCTTTTGCGGCTTCGAGTTGCGCCCGGATCGCCGCCGCTTCCTGTTCGGCTTTGACGCGCGCGGCTTCGGCTTCGGCGCGTGCCTTGGCCGCTTCCTGCTCGGCCTTGAGGCGGGCCGCTTCCGCTTCCTGTTTGGCTTTTGCCTCGGC
>JACRPU010000100.1 GCA_016223025.1 Nitrosomonadales bacterium
GACTTCACCACTATCACGCAACAGGAGATCGACCACGCGATGAAACGATTGAACAACAGACCGAGAAAACGGCTTGGATACCAGACACCCAGTCAGGTATTCTTCAAGTCAGGCGTTGCACTTCAAAATTGAATCCGCGCAAAGAAATATGCCGATATCACTGCAGGAAGCACACCACAAGCACCAGAACTTGCTAGATATTCTGTTCCGCGGCCTCACGCGCGTCTCCGCGTTTGGTGTGCTGGCCTTGCTGGTCGCGATCATCGTTTCGCTGATAGCGGGCAGCCTGCCCGCCATCCATGCATTTGGTTTCGGTTTTCTGACCAGTTCGGATTGGGATCCGGTGCAGGATAAATTCGGGGCGCTGGTCCCGATTATCGGCACGCTGGTCACCTCCGGCATCGCCCTGCTGATCGCCATCCCGGTAAGTTTTGGCATCGCCGTTTACCTGACCGAGCTTGCGCCGCGTTTCCTGCGCCGCCCGCTCGGCATCGCCATCGAGCTGCTGGCCGGCATTCCCAGCATCATCTACGGCATGTGGGGCCTGTTCGTGTTCGCCCCGCTGTTCGGCGATCACATCGAACCGTGGATCAATAAGCATCTGGGGCAGATGTCCGTCATCGGCCCGTTTTTTTCCGGGCCGCCGATGGGCATCGGCGTGCTGGCCGCCGGCATCATCCTCGCCATCATGGTGATCCCGTTCATCGCCTCGGTGATGCGCGACGTTTTCGAGGTGGTGCCTCCCCTGCTCAAGGAATCCGCTTACGGCCTGGGGGCGACCACCTGGGAAGTGGTGTGGAACGTGGTGCTGCCGTACACGAAAATCGGCGTGGTCGGCGGTATCATGCTCGGTTTGGGGCGCGCGCTCGGCGAGACCATGGCGGTCACTTTCGTCATCGGGAACGCCCACGAGTTGAGCAAATCGCTGTTGATGCCGGGCAACAGCATTTCCTCCGCCCTCGCCAACGAGTTCACCGAAGCGGTAGGCGATCTATACACTTCATCCCTGATCGAACTGGGGCTGATCCTCTTTTTCATCACTTTTGTCGTGTTGTCGCTGGCGCGGGTCATGCTGTACAAGCTGGGGCAGCGCGAAGGGCGCGCCGCCTGAGATGTTTACTCTCTACGCGCGCCGCCGCCTGATCAACGCCCTGAGCCTGGGCATTTCCGTGCTGGCCATGCTGTTCGGCCTGTTCTGGCTGGGCTGGATACTGGTGACGCTGCTGGACCACGGGTTGCCCGCGCTCAACTCTGCGGTGTTTACGCGAATGACCCCGCCTCCCGGCAGCAGCGGCGGGCTGCTCAACGCCATCTTCGGCAGCCTGATGATGACTCTGATCGCCACCCTGATCGGCACCCCCATCGGCATACTGGCCGGCACTTATCTGGCCGAGTTCGGCCAGCGCGGCTGGCTGGCGCCCGTCACGCGCTTCATCAACGACGTGCTGCTGTCCGCCCCCTCCATCGTGATCGGCATGTTCATCTACGAAATCTACGTCATCCGGGTCGGCCACTTCTCCGGCTGGGGCGGCGCGCTGGCTTTGTCGGTGCTGGTCATCCCCGTGGTCATCCGCACCACCGAGAACATGCTGCGCCTGGTGCCGAACACCCTGCGCGAAGCGGCGGCGGCGCTGGGGGCGCCGCAGTGGAAAATCATCAGCTTCGTCACCCTGCGCGCGTCGCGCGCCGGCATCCTCACCGGGATACTGCTGGCGGTGGCGCGCATCAGCGGCGAAACCGCGCCGCTGCTCTTTACCGCGCTGAACAACCAGTTCTGGAGCAGCAACATGAACCAGCCGATGGCGAACCTGCCGGTGGTGATTTTCCAGTTTGCCATGAGCCCCTACGATGACTGGCACAATCTTGCGTGGGCCGGCGCGCTGCTCATCACCTTCGGCGTGCTCACGCTCAACATCGTGGCGCGGGTGGTGTTCCGCCAGAGCGCGACGGCTCATTGATCGAGGGCACAGCAAATGGTCGCCGAAAAAATCATTACCCCGAAACTGGCCGTGCGCGACCTGAACTTTTTCTACGGCACTTTCCGCGCCCTCAACGACATCAACCTCACCATCCCGGAAAAAATGGTGACCGCTTTCATCGGCCCGTCAGGCTGCGGAAAGTCCACGCTGCTGCGCACCTTCAACCGCATGTACCAGCTCTATCCAAAACAGAAAGCCACCGGAGAAGTGATGCTGGACGGCGAGAACATACTGGACAAAAAACAGGACCTGAACACGCTGCGCGCCAAGATCGGCATGGTGTTCCAGAAACCCACGCCGTTCCCCATGTCCATTTACGACAACATCGCGTTTGGGGCAAGGCTGTATGAAAGGCTCAGCCGCCACGACATGGATGAGCGCGTGGAATGGGCCTTGAAGAAGGCCGCCCTGTGGGCGGAAGTGAAGGACAAGCTGAAACAGAGCGGCACCAGCCTCTCCGGAGGCCAGCAGCAGCGGCTGTGCATCGCCCGCGCCATCGCGGTCAAGCCGCAGGTGCTGTTGCTCGACGAGCCCACCTCAGCGCTGGATCCGATTTCCACCGCGCACATCGAAAAGCTCATCGACGAACTGAAGGCGGAATTCACCATCGTCATCGTCACCCACAACATGCAGCAAGCCGCGCGGGTTTCGGACTACACCGCCTACATGTATCTGGGCGACCTGATCGAGTTCGGCGACACCAGCACGGTGTTCACCAACCCCAGGCGCAAGGAAACGGAAGACTATATTACAGGCAGGTTTGGCTGATCTGCCTGTTGCGGGAACACGGAACAAGCCCGGATAAACCGGCTGGCTGGATGGCTGACGCAGCCCGCCCGCGAATGGGCGGGCCGGGGCGGGCATGACGGCTTGTCCGGCGTTTCCGCAGATCAAACAGGGGCGCCATGCTCGCCATATCCGATGGCTCCGGGCAAGTCAATCGCGAAAATGCTCCCCCGGTTGTTTGTTTTTGAGAGGGGGAGGGTTTTACGGTATCATCGCCTCTCATGACAAAGTACATTTTCATCACCGGCGGCGTGGTGTCCTCGCTGGGGAAAGGGATAGCCGCCGCCTCTCTCGCGGCGATCCTCGAATCGCGCGGCCTCAAGGTACCCCTGCTCAAACTCGACCCTTACATCAACGTTGACCCCGGCACCATGAGCCCGTTCCAGCACGGCGAGGTGTTCGTGACGGAAGACGGCGCGGAAACCGATCTGGATCTGGGCCATTACGAGCGTTTTGTCTCGGCCAAGATGCGCAAGGCGAACAATTTCACCACCGGGCAGATTTACGACAGCGTGATCCGCAAGGAGCGCCGCGGCGAATACCTGGGCAAGACGGTGCAGGTGATCCCGCACATCACCAACGAAATCCAGGCGTTCATCGAGCGCGGCGCGGCGGCCTCGCACGACGGCGGGGCGGATATCGCCATCGTGGAAATCGGCGGCACGGTGGGCGACATCGAGTCCCTGCCGTTCCTCGAAGCGGTGCGCCAGATGGCATTGCGGCGGGGGCGGCACAGCGCCGCGTTCGTGCATCTGACCCTGGTTCCCTACATCGTCAGCGCGGGCGAGCTGAAAACCAAACCGACCCAGCACAGCGTGCAGAAGCTGCGCGAGATCGGTATTTTCCCCACCGCGTTGCTGTGCCGCGCCGACCGCCCGATACCCGATGACGAGCGCGCGAAAATTTCGCTGTTCTCCAACGTGCGCGAAGAGGCGGTGATTTCGGTATGGGACGTAGACAGCATTTACAAAATCCCGCAGATTCTCAACGATCAGGGGCTGGATCGCATCGTTTGCGAAGAGCTGGGCATTGATCCGCAGCCCGCCGACCTGTCCGCATGGAAAAAACTGGTGGAGGCACTGGATCATCCGCAGCACGAAATTACCGTCGGCATGGTGGGCAAGTATGTGGATCTTACCGAGTCGTACAAGTCACTGATCGAGGCGTTGCGCCACGCGGGGATCCACACCGCAACGCGCGTCAACATCGAGTACATTGATTCCGAAGTTCTGGAAAGCACGGGCGTGGATGAGCTGAAGCGATATGACGCGATTCTGGTGCCGGGCGGCTTCGGCGTGCGCGGCACGGAAGGCAAGATTGCCGCCATCCGCTACGCGCGCGAGAACAAAATCCCTTATCTGGGTATCTGCCTCGGCATGCAACTGGCGGTGATCGAGTATGCGCGCCACGTTGCTGGCATGAGCGACGCGAACAGCACCGAGTTTGATTTGTCCACCGAGCATCCCGTGGTGGCGCTGATCACCGAGTGGCTGGACCGCGATGGCCGGGTGGCGACGCGCAGCGCGGATTCCGACCTGGGCGGCACCATGCGGCTGGGGGCGCAGCGTTGCCCGATCAAGCCGGGGACCCTCGCCGCCAGCATTTATGGCGGCGACGTGAACGAGCGTCACCGCCACCGCTACGAGGTCAACAACCATTATGTGCCGGCGCTCGAAAAAGCGGGGCTGGTAATTTCCGCCCGGACACCGAGCGAGGATTTGCCGGAAATGATGGAGCTTTCGCAAACGGCGCATCCGTGGTTTGTCGGCGTGCAGTTCCACCCGGAATTTACTTCCACGCCGCGCGAAGGTCACCCCTTGTTCAAATCCTTTGTCGGAGCGGCGGTGCGGTATCGGCAGGCCGCGCAAGCTCCGCAGAAGGCGGCGGCATGAAGCTGTGCGGTTTCGATGCCGGGCTGAATTTTCCGCTGTTCCTGATCGCCGGACCGTGCGTCATCGAGTCCGAGCAAATGGCGCTGGATACGGCGGGAACACTCAAGGAAATGTGCGGGAAACTGGGCATCCCCTTCATTTACAAGTCGTCCTACGACAAGGCCAACCGCAGCTCCGGCGCGTCGTTTCGCGGCTTTGGCATGGATGCGGGCCTGAAGATTCTGGAACGGGTGAAAGCCCAGGTCGGTGTGCCGGTTTTGACCGACGTGCATGGCATAGAGGAAATCGCGCCGGTCGCAGCCGTGGTGGACGTGCTGCAAACTCCTGCCTTTCTGTGCCGCCAGACCGATTTTATCCGCGCGGCGGCGAGTGCCGGACGCCCGGCGAACATCAAGAAAGGCCAGTTCCTTTCGCCGTGGGACATGCGGAACGTGGTGGAAAAGGCGCGCGCTGCCAGCGGAGAGGACAACATCATGGTGTGCGAGCGCGGTGCCTTGTTTGGCTATAACAACCTGGTATCGGACATGCGCTCGCTGGCGGTAATGCGCGATACCGGATGCCCGGTGGTGTTCGATGCCACCCATTCGGTGCAGTTGCCGGGAGGGCAGGGCGCCTGCTCCGGCGGGCAGCGCGAGTTTGTGCCGGTGCTGGCGCGGGCGGCTGTTGCAGCGGGTGTTTCCGGGCTGTTCGTGGAAACTCACCCCAATCCGTCACAGGCGTTGTCGGATGGGCCGAACGCTTTTCCGCTCGGGCAGTTGGAGGCGCTGCTGCAAACCTTGAAAATTCTGGACGAGACGGTAAAGCGGCAAGGCTTGATCGAAGAGCAGGTAACTCTGCGTAATGTTTAGTAATAATTCGCAACAATGCGATAGTGCGGACAGGTTCTACCCTCTCCCCAGCCCTCCCCCCACAAGGATGGCGACCGTGGTTGTATAGCCGCTGAAGCGGCAACAACCACGCACCGGGGGGAAGGTTGGGATGTGGGTAGAGTTTAGTGAAGTTCTCAGTGAGCGAAGGAAGAGTGAGATGAGTGCAATTGTTGATGTGGTAGCGCGTGAAATTCTGGATTCCCGTGGCAACCCCACGGTGGAAGCGGATGTGTTGCTGGAGTCCGGCGTGATGGGCCGCGCTGCCGTGCCATCCGGCGCCTCCACCGGCACCAGGGAAGCGGTGGAACTGCGCGATGGCGACAAGCAGCGCTACCTCGGCAAGGGTGTGCTGAGAGCGGTGGAATACGTGAACACCGAAATCGCCGAAGCCATCATGGGGCTGGATGCCGCCGAGCAGGCGTTCATAGACCAGACCATGATTGATCTGGACGGCACCGACAACAAATCCCGCCTCGGCGCGAACGCCATCCTGGCCGTTTCCATCGCCGTGGCCAAGGCCGCTGCGGAGGAATCGGGACTGCCGCTCTACCGCTACCTGGGAGGCGCCGCGCGCATGGAAATGCCGGTGCCGATGATGAACATCATCAACGGCGGTGCGCACGCTGAAGGCGGCGCCGACATCCAGGAATTCATGGTGGTTCCGGTGGGCAGCCAGAGCTTCCGTGAGGCGTTGCGCTGCGGCGCCGAAGTATTCCACAACCTGAAAAAAATCCTGCACCACCGCGGCCTCAGCACCACGGTGGGCGACGAAGGCGGTTTTGCCCCGGCCCTCGGCTCCAACGAAGCCGCCCTGAAGGTCATCGTGGAGGCGATCGAGGCCGCCGGTTACGTTCCCGGCGAAGACGTGGCGATCGGCGTGGACGCTGCCGCTTCCGAGTTCTACCAGGATGGGCAGTACCATCTGAAAGCGGACGGATTGACTTTGAGTTCCGACCAGATCGTAGACCTGTACGCCGCCTGGGTGGACAAGTACCCCATCATCACCATCGAAGACGGCATGAGCGAGCACGACTGGGACGGCTGGAAGAAGCTCACCAGCCGCCTCGGCAAATCCATCCAACTGGTGGGGGACGACATCTTCGTCACCAATACCAAAATCCTGCGCGAAGGCATCCGGCAGGGCATCGCCAACTCCATCCTCATCAAGGTAAACCAGATCGGCACGCTGACCGAAACTTTCGCGGCAATCGAAATGGCCAAGCGCGCGGGCTACACCGCCGTCATCTCGCACCGCTCCGGCGAGACGGAAGATTCGACCATCGCCGACCTTGCGGTCGCCACCAATGCCATGCAGATCAAGACCGGCTCGCTGTCGCGCTCCGACCGCATCGCGAAATACAACCAGTTGCTGCGCATCGAGGAAGACCTGGGCGACTGCGCATCCTATCCGGGGCGCAGCGCGTATTACCAGATCGCATGATCGAATTTAACATGAAACCCGAATTGAAACGGGCATCCCGTGAGGCCGTTCGTGGTGCACCCGCAAGGAGTAGGCCGTGGCTGTAAGGGGCGTTCGCCCCAAACAGCACACGCGCAGCATGTCGAACCATGAGCGGCTTCCAATAACGCCGCCAGCCCTCCGACAGCACCCGCAAGGGGTACACCGCCGGCGGGGTACCCACCGCTGCGCGGCGACCTTTCCGCAGGCTCGGTGCGAACGGTTGTTTATGCGGCAGCATTTGTGTCGCCATGTTTAAATGCGCTGGATCAAGCTGGCGCTCATCGCGCTAATCCTGCTGCTGCAATACCCGCTCTGGCTGGGCAAAGGGAGCTGGTTAAAGGTGTGGGATCTCAACCGCCAGGTCGAGGCGCAGAAACAAACCAACCAGCAGGCGCAAACGCGCAACGCGGTGCTGGACGCGGAGGTGCGCGACCTCAAGCAGGGAACCGAAGCGATCGAGGAGCGCGCGCGCAGCGAACTGGGCATGGTCAAGCGCGGCGAAATATTTTTTCAGGTAGCGGTCGGCGAGACCCCGCAATTGCCCGCGTCGGGAGTGCGTGATGCCAAACCCTGACTCCTGCCAGCCGCAGTTTCTCTTCTCGATCAAGGTTAAATTTCCTGGCGTAAGATGTGCCGCTGCGGCTGCACAAACCAGGCTGAAAACTCAACCGGCAACACCTCGGAGGAACACGCCATGCGCAATCGGCTGATGTCTTTGATCTTGCTTCTCACCCTGGCTTTGAGCGGCTGCGGCTATAACACCCTGCAATCCACCGACGAGCAGATCAAGGCGGGCTGGGCCGAGGTGCTGAACCAGTACCAGCGCCGCGCCGATCTGGTGCCGAACCTGGTCAACACGGTAAAAGGGTTCGCCGCGCAGGAGCAGGCGGTGCTGCTGGGCGTCACCGAGGCGCGCGCCAAAGTCGGCAGCATCCAGGCTTCTCCCGGACTCATCAATGACCCAGGCGCCTTCGCCAGATTCCAGCAGGCGCAGGGCGAGCTGGGTTCGGCGCTGTCGCGCCTGCTGGTGGTGTCGGAAAACTACCCGCAACTGAAATCCGACGCCAATTTCCGCGACCTGCAAGCGCAGCTCGAAGGCACGGAAAACCGCATCACCGTCGCGCGCAACCGCTACATCAAGGCGGTGCAGGAGTACAACGTCGTGGTGCGCTCCTTCCCCAGCAACCTGACCGCCATGCTGTTCGGCCACCAGGTGAAACCGTCCTTCACGGTGGAAAACGAAAAGGAAATTTCCAGGGCGCCGACGGTGGATTTTGCTCCACCAAAAGCCGTCGCCCCGGCAAAGTAAAGGGCGATGAAAGCGCGAAGCATGGAACAAGCTGGGCGATAGACTGGAAGCGATCCTGAGTGCATCCAATGTGGTTAGTTTGAAAAGTGCTTAAAGGCTCTGGTCAACATCTCGATCTCGGCACCTGCCGCACTATCGCCGTCATGGTCAATGCGCTCGGTGGTGCGGATAGCCATGAAGTGCGAAGTCGTGAAGCGGCTGCGGCAACGGAGGGAAACCAGCGTGTTACAGCTTGGAAGCCGAGGGCGGCTTTATGCCTTCGGCGCTCTGTCCGATACCACTGCGCTAGCGAAGGCGCGGGGCTTGCGCTTTATCTTGCAAGCGCCGTGACTGAGCGGTCAACGGAAGAGTTGGAGGGCTGCCGCTGGAATTGCTGAAGCCGGTTCAATCGCCTAGCAATTTTCTGGTTTACCCCTAGATAGTGTCGTCACGAGATGTCAAGCCAGAGCACAAGGCAGCGTATGTGGACTGC
>JACRPU010000093.1 GCA_016223025.1 Nitrosomonadales bacterium
AAAGGTTCTTTGCCAAATCGATGCCTATCGTAGTAATCTTCATTTCGGATGCCCCTTCCTTTGGTGGTTAAGTAATGTTCCACTTTGGCACATCGATGCCGTTCCGGAAAGCGGGCGTCCATTACATTATTCGACTAGGCCCGCAAGCGGGCAAGTCGCTGGTTACCCCGAAGGGAGAGGGGGTGATCGCGGTTTTATTTAACGATCAAAGTCAGCTCGTCGTTGCCGGAGACCGGCAGCATGCGCAGCGCGATTTCGGCCAGCAAGCGGCCGTTCGTGTCGTTGTCTTTGGGGCGCAGGCGCTGCACCGAGGGCGCGTAGACCGCGATGATATTGCCCGCGACCGTGCCGAACTCGAACCCCAGGCTGGTAAGCTGCCCGCCGCCAATGGCCGCGTCGAAGCTGACTTCCTGCGCGGCGGTCAAGTCCAGCGTGACGCTGCCGGTCACGCCGCGATCGGTGATATCCACCGACTCGCCGCCCAGCAGCGGGATGTGCTGCACGCCGGCGCCAATGTTCACGCTCAACCCCCGGCTGGGGTAGGCGGCGCCGCCGGACAAAGCGCCTGCGGCGAGCGTACACCCGAGCAGGATATCGCCCGCGCCGGGGTCGGTGATGGCCACCGGCGGGGTGAAAGCGGTGAGCGTGGCCGACGGCAGGGCGGCTTCGGCGACGCCGCCGGCCAGGCCGGTGAACTTGAACTTGAGGGCGGGCTTCGCCCCCTGGGACATGTCCAGCTCCGCCGTGCCGCGGCAACCCAGCGCCTTGCGTATCACGCCGTCGAGGCAGTAATAGATCGTCAGGCTGGGAAACGAGGCGGAGAGCGGCGTGTAGGCGACATAGGCCGCCTGGTCATCGAGCGCGAAGCCGCAGGCCTGCAGCAGCGGCCCCCACGCGGGGGCCGTGCCCGCCGTGCCCGCGCCGGAGAGCTCCACCTCGAACGAAATGCCGAGGTTGCGCGCCCCGATCAACTGGGAAGACCCGCCGAGATACGGGCGCACCAGTTTGCGGTCAACGTAGTCCTGGTTGTCCTCGAATTGCGCGTTGGCGATCAGGATGGCGTTGGCGGCGCCCGTGGGGACGGCATCCGTGCCGTAGGCGCTTTCGATCTTGGCCAGGATCGCGGTGTTGCGTATCAGACGTGCCATAGTGTCGCTCCCTTAAACGTGGTCAGTGGTCAGTGGTCAGTGGCTTGTGGCCGCCGACCACCGGCCACTGATTCACAGCAATTTGCGCTGCCAATACCCGGTGGTGAATTCGAGCTGCCACCAGATTATTGACACATCCAGCAGCAGCAGCCTGCCGCCGCCGTACTGCACCGGGTCATACCCGTCCGCCGGGACGAACCCCAGCAGGCTTTCGATCGTCGCGCCGCGCAGCGCTTCCAGGGCGGCATTCACGGCATCGCCGCGCGCATCCCTGGCGTTGCCCGCGGCGAGGATCACGCCGAAGCGCTCGCTGACCTTCTGCTCCATCGCCGCGCCCAGCAACACGTTCGGCCCGGCGCTGTCGGACAGCGGGATCACATGCGCGGCGGGGTGGCTCTTCAAATCCTCCCTGGCGGCGGCGAAGCTCGCCGCGCCCGCCACCTTGCGGAAATCCGGCACCCTGACGGCGAGCATCGTGCTGTCCGGCGCCGCGCTGGCGCAAGCACTGGCGGGCGGGAGCTTGAGTGTCTGGCTGCCAACCGTACCGGTACACATGTCCGCTCTGGTCGAGCGGGCGACCGTATTCTCGGCGGCGGCGGCCAGGGCGACCGTATTCTCGGCGGGGGTGACCCGTGCTTGAATTTTTCCCTGGCGAGGTGGCGCGCCTGACCAACGTCATCACGGATTCAACCGGCGCAGCCGTTGACCCGGGCGCCGTGCGGGTCAAGGTCAAGGGCCCCGACGGCGTTGTTGCCACCTACTCCTACCCGGCCACGGTGACCAAGTCCGGTGTCGGGCTGTATGCCTGCGACGTGCCGCTGCCAACGGCGGGCGCGTACCGCTGGCGCTGGGAGTCGGACGCGCCGAACGCGGGCGCGGCGCAGGGAAATTTTCTGGTTTTACCGGGCAATGTTTGAGGGCTGAAGAGATGGATATCGAGGTTTTGAAACTGGGCTTTCAGGTGCTGCAATTCCTGGTTACCGGGGCGCTTGCCGTTTACGTCTACCTGTCCAACAAAGACAAGGTGACGAACGACCGCATCGGCAAACTGGAAGACGATCTGGATTTAAAACTGGACGGCCACGGCGAGCGCATTTCGGCGCTCGAAACGCAGACCAGGAACTCTCCCACGCATAGCCACCTGTCGGAGATCCACGAAAAGATCAACAAGGTCGGGTCGGATATCAGCTCGCTGTCGGGCGAATTTACCGGCGTGCGCAACCTGCTCAACACTATCCATCAATACCTGCTGCAAGGGGGCAAGCAATGATTTACACCGAAGAATTGGCGAAGAACGCGCGGCTGCGCCTGCTCCAGATGCTGGCCGAGAAGTCGGCCTATACGGATGATGAGGTTGCGTTGCAGGCCAAGCTGGCGAGCAGGTGCGGCCACGCCCTCGGGCGCGACCGGGTGCGCACGGAGCTGGTCTGGCTGGAAGATCAGGGGCTGCTGGTATTGCAGAGGCCGGGCGGGATCATGCTGGCCACGCTCACCACTGCCGGGCTGGAAGTGTCTGGCGGCGTCGGCCGCAACCCCGGCGTGGCTGCGCCGGGGCCGGGGGAATAGCCGTGGCGCGCCGCTCCGGGGTCGGCCAATTACCGCCCGAGTTGCGGGATGAATTGTCCGCAAAATTGGTGGCAAACGGTTTCCGCGATTACGTCGCGCTCTCGGAATGGCTCGCCGAGAAAGGCCACCGCATCAGCAAAAGCGCCCTGCACCGCTTCGGCTCCGATCTGGAGGAGGAATTTACGTCCGCGATGCAGGATGCCCGGCGCTCCATCGAGCTGGCCAAGGCGATGCGCGCCAGCGGGAATGCGGACGATGACGGCGTGCTGCTCGACGCCGCCAGTAGCGTGCTGCAGGATCAGTTGCTGCGCATTTCGCTGGCGCTGCGCACGGTGGACGCGGATCCGGATGAGGCGGTCAAGCTGGTGTCCCAGGCATCGCGCGCGCTGGCGGACCTGGGGCGGCTGAAAGTTTCCTACGAAAAATGGCAGGCCGAGGAGCGCGCCAAGGCGGCAGCCGCAGCGGATGCCGTCGAGAAGATCGCCAAGAATGGCGGCCTGTCGCCTGCTGCCGTCAAGGAAATCAGGAGCCGCATCCTTGGCATCCCCACGTAAAATCAAGGTCGGAACGACGGAGCTGTTTCCGCTCAATCCGGTCCTGAAAGCCATCACCAGCGATGCGGCGCGCAAGGATGCGCCGCCGGTCGTTTTGCTGCCCTACCAGCAGGCATGGGTGGCGGACGATAGCCAGTTGAAGATCGCCGAAAAATCGCGCCGAATCGGCCTCACCTGGGCCGAGGCGTCCGATGACGTGCTGCTGGCCGCCCAGGAACAGAACAGCACCAACGTGTTCTACATCGGCCCCACGCAGGACATGGCGCTGGAGTACATCGAAGCCTGTGCCATGTGGGCGCGCGCCTTCGATTACGCCGCATCCGAGATCGAGGAAGGCATTTTTGTCGACGGCGACAAGGAAATCAAAAGCTTCAAGATCGATTTCCCGTCCACCGGCCGCCGCATCGTGGCGCTCAGCTCGAGGCCGACAAACCTGCGCGGCAAGCAGGGCGTGGTGGCCATCGACGAGGCGGCGTTCCATAACGACCTGGCGCAGCTGCTCAAGGCCGCGATGGCCATGCTGCTTTGGGGTGACAAGGTGCGCATCATCTCGACGCACGACGGCCAGGACAACGCCTTCGACGAACTTATCCAGGAAGTCCGCGCCGGCAAGCGCAAGGGATCGGTGCACCGCTTCACCTTCCGCGATGCGGTCGCGCAGGGCTTGTATCAGCGCGTCTGTCTGCGCCGGGGGATCGAGTGGACGGCAGAGGGCGAGGCGCAGTGGGTGGCCGATGCCTATGCCTTTTATGGCGAAGATGCCAGTGAGGAGCTGGACGTGGTGCCGTCGCAATCCGGCGGCGCTTACCTGACGATGGGGCTGATCGAGGCGCGCATGTCCGGCGACACGCCGCTGGTGCGCGGCCGCTGGACATCGGAGTTTGCCTACCTGCCGGACTGGGAGCGCGAAGCCGAGGTCGCCGAATGGTGCGAAGATCACCTCAAGCCAATGCTGACCGACCTGAACAAAGACCTCGCGCACGGCTTCGGAGAAGACTTCGGCCGCACAGGAGACCTGACGATCATCGACGTCATGGAAGAAACGCGCACGCTCGATATTCGCGTGAAGGCGCAGATCGAGCTGTCGAATTGCCCGTTCCGGCAACAGGAACAGATCCTGTTCTACATCGTCAGCCGCCTGCCGCGCTTCCGCTCCGGCGTGCTCGATGCGCGCGGCAACGGCCAGTATCTGGCCGAGCGTGCCGCGCAGAAATTCGGCCAGGCGCGCATCGAGCAGGTGATGCTCAGCGATTCGTTCTACCTGGCTAACATGCCGCGCTTCAAGGCCGCTTTGCAGGACGGCACGCTGGCCGACATCCCGAAAGACACCGAAGTCCGCGACGATCTGCGCGCGCTGCGCGTGATAGACGGCGTGCCGAAGCTGCCGAAATCGAAGACGCAAAAGGAAGACGGCCCCAAGTTGCAGCGCCACGGCGACGCGGCGATCGGCCTGTTCCTCGGCCACTACGCGATGAAGCGCGAGGTCGCGCCGATCGAATACCAGGGTGTGGCGAATAAGCGCAGCGCCGACAGGGGCCGCGACGATGTCGGCGGCAACAGCGACAGGAGATCAGCATGGTAACCAATTCAACAATCCTCGACGCATCCGGCAACCCGATCAAGCGCTCCGGTCTGACCGAGCCGCAGACCTCGAAGCTGGCGCAGTTGCGCCGCGAATTCGCCAGCCACCCGTCGCGCGGGTTAACGCCGTTAAAACTGGCGCGCATCCTCGAAGGGGCGGAGCAGGGCGATATCCGCGCGCAGCACGACCTGTTCTTGGACATGGAGGAGAAGGACGCGCACATCCACGCCGAGATGGGCAAGCGCAAGCGCGCGCTGCTCACGGTGGACTGGGACATCGCGCCGCCACGCAACGCCAGCGCCACCGAGCGCAAACTGGCCGGATATGCAAAAGAGCTGCTGCAGGACGTGCCGAACTTCGAGGATGTGATCCTGGACGCGCTGGACGGCATCGGCCACGGCTTTTCCTGCCAGGAGATCGAGTGGGAGCGGCTCGGCAGCGAGTGGCTGCCCAAGGCGCTGCACCATCGCCCGCAGGGCTGGTTCCAGACCGACCGCGAGACGCGCACCGAGATCCGCCTGCGCGATATGTCGCTGGACGGGCATCCGCTGCAGCCGTTCGGCTGGATCACTCATATCCACAAGGCGAAGAGCGGCTACATTGCCCGTTCCGGCCTGCACCGCGTGCTGGCGTGGCCATACCTGTTCAAGAACTACTCGGTCGGCGATCTCGCCGAGTTCCTGGAAATCTACGGCCTGCCATTGCGCCTGGGTAAATACCAGACCGGCGCAAGCGACGAAGAGAAGGCCACGCTGCTGCGTGCGGTGATGAGCATCGGCCACGATGCGGCGGGCATCATCCCGGAAGGCATGGCCATCGAATTCACCGAGGCCGCGAAGGGTGCATCCGATCCGTTCATGGCCATGATCGAATGGGCTGAGAAGAGCCAAAGCAAGGCGATCCTGGGCGGCACGCTCACCAGCCAGGCTGACGGCAAGAGCAGCACCAACGCGCTGGGCAACGTCCACAACGAGGTGCGCCACGACCTGATGGTATCGGATGCGGTCCAGCTGGCCGGCACGCTGACGCGCGACCTGGTGTATCCGCTGCTGGCGCTGAACAAGGGCGGCGTGGACGATCGCCGCCGCTTGCCGCGTTTCAGGTTCATATTCGACGATAGCGAAGACCTCGGTGTTCTGGCCGATGCGCTGCCCAAGCTGGTCGGTGTCGGGATGAAGATTAAAACGGAGTGGGCGCACGAGCGCGCCGGGATCCCGATGCCGGAAGAAGGCGATGAGGTGCTATCCGTATCTGCTCAGCCACCCGCACCTGATGCAGGCAAGGGCGTTGCGGCAGCCGTTGCGGCAGCCGTCGCCGCGCTCACCGCACAAGATGGATCTGGGCTGGATGCCAAATCAACCGACGCCTGGAACGCCGTCATGGTGCATATCGAAGATCTGGTGGCCAAGTCGGACAGCATGGAGGCGCTGCAGGCCGCGCTGCTCTCGGCCTATGGCGGTCTGCCGCTCGACGATCTACGCAAGGTGATGGCGCAGGGGTTTCAGGTAGCTGCGCTGGCCGGGATGGCGGATGTGCTAAACGGTAAGTAAACGTGCCGAAATACCCGCCCTTCAACCAACCCTTCGCCGAGCAGCTCGAATTTTTCCGGCAGAAGCTCAACCTGCCCACCGAGCGCTGGGACGACATCGAGCGCATGGCGCACGATCGCGCGTTCATCGTGGCCGGCGCGCAGGGCGCAGACCTGCTGGGGGATCTGCGCGGCGCGGTGGATGAGGCCGTCGAGCGCGGCACCGGGCTGGAGGCCTTCCGCAAGAATTTCAAGCGCATCGTGGCCGAGCGCGGCTGGACGGGATGGACAGGCGAAGGCACCAAGGGCGGCGAGGCCTGGCGCACCAAGGTGATCTACCAGACCAACATGGACACCAGCTACGCCGCCGGGCGCTGGAAGCAGCTCAACGACCCGGCGCTGCTCAAGGTGCTGCCGTACTGGCAATACCACCACAACGACAGCGTGACCACCCCGCGCCCGCTGCATGTGAGTTGGGATGGGCTGACGCTGCCGCCCGACCACCCGTTCTGGAAGCTGCACTACCCCCCGCAAATACCGCCGAATTGGGGATGCAAGTGCCGGGTGAGCGCGGTATCGAAAGAAAAGTACATGCTGGCCATCGCCGGCGGAAAGGGCCGTCCGCCCACCGGATGGGAGGGGGTGGATGCGGAATACAGGGATCCGGATTTGGTTGCCCGCGGCTGGAATTTTGCGCCGGGAGCGAATGCCACGCGGCCGCTCAAGGATTTCATAGACCAGAAACTAATCAAGCTCGATGCATCGATCGGCGCGGCGATATATGAAAGCATGAGGCCGGTGTTGGCGCTGGAACGTCAATTAATGTGGGACGAAACCCTGGATAGGTGGCTGGCGAAAAAATACGCGGACGGCGAAGAGGCGGTAGTCGGGTCGTTATCAACCAAGACGCTGCGATGGCTCAAGGCCAACAATAAACCCGTGCCCCTTACAGCGGAAATAGCGATTAACGATCACCTGCCGGATGGCGCCAAGCAGGCTCGGCACGAACTCGCTCAAAACGGGCTCACCCTTGATGAGTGGAGGCGGTTGCCGGCGGTGCTGGATCGTCCCGGTGCGATTTATTTTGATACGCATCGCGGGCGCCTGGTTTTTGTCGCTGAAAATCTTGGGCCGGAGAAGGTGATATTGGAGTTTGATCCCAAAAAACTCAAGGGCAGCAAAATGAACCTGGTTATTGCCGCGTTCCGTATTGATGATGCGACTATAGCGGGTAATGTAAAAGGGGGGGTGTGGGAACTGGTAGAGGTATCCGGTCGCTAGATGGGAGTCGAACCCATATAAGCGGCATAACCGTCCTGTTCCCGATTGCAGGTACCAGCGACCAGATAAGCACAGTATAGGCCAATATGATTAAAATTCAAGTCACCGATACAGGCGTGGTGGATGCCTTCAACCGCCTGATCTCATTCGGCGAAAATCCGCGCGGCGCGTTGATGGGGATCGGTGAAGTGGTGGCTGAGTTCACCAAGCGCCTTTTCGAGGAAAGCGCTGACCCCTACGGCACTCCCTGGGCGCCGAACTCGGACACTGTACTGCGCGCCGCGCTGCACCGGTCAGGCAGAAACTTCACCAGGGCGGGCAAGCTGTCAAAACGTGGCCAGACGGTGCTGGCTGGCAAGAAGCCGTTGATCGGGGAATCGAAATCCCTGTCCACGAAGTTTGCCTACCGGGTGCTGGGCAACGATACCGTGGTGGTCACCTCGCTCAAGGCCTACGCCGCCATGCAGAACTTCGGCGGCGCCAAGGCCATGTTCCCGCACTTGTGGGGAGATATCCCGGCGCGCCCGTTCTTCCCGGATAAAGGTAAAGGCCTGCCGCTTGAATTAAGCCAAGAAATTGCAGAGGTGCTGCGTGAAGCCATTAAAAATACGATGGCTGGATAATGCCTGAAGATTATTTTTTTGCAGGTAATTTTTTGCGCCTCTTTTGATTTTTACCTGTTAAAAATGTTTTTTATTCCGTGCCCCTTATAATCCCGTCACACCCACCCTGTTCCCGCATTTATCTCAATTTCCCCCCTGATTTATCTCACTCCGGTTCAGCAAGCCTTTATCAGCCTTTATCAGTCAAGCACGCTGGCGGTACAGTTGTGACTGCTGTCGCGCGCCAACATCATCGCCCTGTTTCCTGGGCAGACCGCATCCAAAGTCAATGACCGCACCGTAGCCAAAACGTAACCATGCTCAAAATATTCCAACGTGTTGATGCGCTTTCCGTAGCTGTTTATCAAACATTGCAGGTGATGCAAGGCATTGATAAAAAATGAATCATTATTTGACTTACCCGCCTGCTAATCCGCAGGCCCCTGGTTCGAGTCCAGGTCGGGGAGCCAAATAAAACAAGGGGTAGCGTTCAAGCTCTGGCCCTTTTGTCTTTTCTGGTGTGACAAAAATGTGCCAATTCCAGCACATTACTGTCACCTACCCGCATGGCAGATGCCGTCACCCTGCGTGACATGGTTCAGTCGAAGTCTGTGGTAACGGAACGCTGGGAACGTCGGCCTTCGATGGCGATGGAAGAAAGCGATCTGGATAGAGAGGAAATACGTCGCACGACGCAACAGGCCAAGGAATCCGGTCGCTTTTCCGCCATGCGCGACATACACATGCGCCCGGCGCCGAACCTGCTCAGCCAAGGTAGGCATTGGTTACCTCGATGCGGCTGTGGCCCAGTTCCTGCGCGATCTGCGGCCGGACTTTCTGATCCCGCTCCTTCGCCTCGGCCTCGGAAATTTTCAACTGGAGCGCCAGCCATTCGATATGCAGCTGGCCATGCGGCACACCTGGCATAGCGGGCAAGCAAGCGGAAATAGACCGGGAAGCTGATTGTCCAGCCGAACAGATATTGCAGATGCTGTCTGCAATATCTGCGCCCCCGCAATTTGTCAGACACTGTCTGGCAATTCTTGAGCCCTCTCCAATTTCGCAGACACTGCCCGCGAAATTTTCCGCGCCACCAATAAGGAAGCCGAGCGTAGCCAGCCCTGCGAGATACGGAGACTCTGCCTTCAATTATGACAATCCTCGATAGAAGTGTGGGGCGCTACGCTGACACAATACGATGCATTATGCGTAGTCACGAAACCGAAGTCATGCGTCTGCTCGGAGAAATCGGTGAGGTTGAGCAATGGCCACGCCTGTCAGCATGCCCACCGATTACGGCGACATCCATATCGGCATCGTCGAGTTGCTGGAGTCCGCGCGACGTGCCGCCGCGCGCAGCGTCAATGCACTGATGACCGCAAGCTATTGGGAAATCGGCAGGCGTATTGTTGAGTTCGAGCAAGGCGGCCAGGAGCGGGCCGAGTATGGACAACAGTTGCTCAAACGCCTGTCATCCGACCTGACCGCTCGTTTTGGTCGAGGCTTCGGTGTGATCAATCTCCAACAGATGCGCAACTTCTATTATCTGTGTTGGCCATCCGGGCAGATATATCAGACAGTGTCTGATATATCTTTGCCGCCCCAGAATCTCCAGACAGTGTCTGGAGAATCACCCTCCATGACGATTGTGCAGACTGCGGCTGCACCAGTGGATATTGTCGCACTCGCCCAGCGTTTCCCATTGCCTTGGTCGGCCTACGTGCGCCTGCTATCGGTCAAGAACCAAGCCGCCCGGAGCTTCTACGAAACCGGGGCGCTGCGCTGCGGCTGGTCTGTGCGCCAGCTCGACCGGCAGATCAATAGCCAGTTCTACGAACGCGCCGCACTGTCAAAAAACAAGGTGGCGATGCTGGAGCAGGCCGAACACGCCGAGCCGGGCGATGTCATCATGCCCGAGGAAGCCATCAAGGATCCATTCGTTCTCGAATTCCTCAACCTCTAGGATCAGTATTCCGAATCCGATCTGGAAGATGCGCTGATTCAGCATCTGGGCGACTTCCTGCTGGAGCTTGGCGATGACTTCGCCTTTGTCGGTCGCCAGCGCCGCTTGCGCCTGGACGACAACTGGTTCCGCATTGATCTGCTATTTTTCCACCGCCGCCTGAAATGTCTGATCGTCATTGACCTCAAGGTCGGCAAGTTCAGCTACACCGACGCCGGGCAGATGCACCTCTATCTGAACTATGCCCGTGAGCACTGGATGAAGCCCGGCGAAAATCCTCCGGTGGGTCTGATTCTCTGTGCCGCCAAGGGCGCGGCAGAGGCGCATTACGCTCTGGAGGGGCTCACCAACAAAGTGTTGGCCGCCGAGTATCAAACCGTGTTGCCGAATGAAAAACTACTGGCCGACGAACTGGAACGCTCGCGGCAGGAACTGGAAGCGCGGCGGCAGGCTGGGCCGACGACGGAGGGCGAGGTATGAGCCGTTGGCGCGCAATAGGGGCCGATGACTGAGCACGATCCGCTAACCGCTTTGCGGGCAGAAAACGTCCGGCTTGTCGCATTGCTCGATGCGCATGGTATTGAATGGCGCTTGCCCCCAGAACCTGCGCTGCCTGTCACGGTGGATGCAGAGCCATCCCAGCTCAGCACTGGCGAGAAAGTGGCGCTCTTTCGTCGCCTGTTCCATGGACGCACCGATGTCTACCCGATTCGATGGGAAAGCCAATCAACAGGCAAGACGGGTTACGCTCCTGCCTGCGCAAACGAATGGCTTGCCGGTATCTGCGCAAAGCCGCGTATCAAATGCGCTGATTGCAGCACTCGCCTGCTCATTCCGCTGTCGGATGAGGTTATCTACGCCCACCTCGCGGGGAAGCGCACAATCGGCGTTTATCCACTTCTGGCAGACGACACCTGTCATTTTTTGGCCGCTGATTTTGACAAGGCCGAATGGAAAGAGGATGCACTGGTCTTTGTCCAGTCGTGTCACGAATTGGGCGTGCCGGTTGCCCTCGAAATTTCCCGCTCAGGTAACGGCACGCACGCATGGATTTTCTTTTCTGGCAGTGTGTCCGCCCGTGATGCCCGGCGGCTTGGCACAGCCATCATTAGCCATACCTGCGCCCGCACCCGACAACTCAAGCTCGAATCCTACGACCGGCTTTTCCCCAATCAGGACACGATGCCCAAGGGCGGTTTCGGCAACCTGATTGCCCTGCCCTTGCAGAAGAAACCCCGCGAGAATGGATGCAGTGTGTTCGTGGATGCGGCCTTGCGCCCTTATCCCGACCAGTGGGCATTCCTTGCCTCCATCCAACCGATGCCTGCGCACGACATCGAGCCGACCATCCTGCGCGCTACCGGCGGCGTGCATCCGCTGGACGTGACCTTCATTGATGATGAGGGTCTCAAGGAACCGTGGAAGCGATCTGCACCGGCGACAAAAAAACTGTCTGGCTCCATGCCAAAATCCCTCACGCTGACGCTGGCCAATCTCATCTACTTCGAGAAAGAGCAACTGCCGCAAGCGCTGGCCAATCGCTTGATCCGTCTCGCTGCCTTTCAGAATCCAGCATTCTACAAAGCACAAGCAATGCGCATGTCGGTCTGGGACAAGCCGCGTGTGATTGGCTGCGCGGAAAACTACCCGAAGCACATCGCGCTTCCTCGCGGCTGTTTGAATGCCGCACAGGATTTGCTGCGGGAAAACAGCATTCGCTGCGACCTGCATGACGAGAGATACGAGGGGGTAGCCATCGAAGTCGCCTTTGCCGGAACACTGCGTATTGACCAGGAAGCGGCAGTGGCCGCGATGTTGCATCACGATGCCGGGGTACTGTGTGCACCGACAGCTTTCGGCAAAACAGTGGCTGCCGCCGCGATGATCGCCCAGCGATGCACCAATACCCTTGTTCTGGTGCATCGCACCGAACTGCTCAAGCAATGGCAGGAACGATTGCAGTCCTTCCTCGGCGTAGGCAAAAGCATGGTGGGAACCATCGGCGGCGGCAAGGCTAAACCGACCGGCAAGATTGACATCGCGGTGATGCAATCAGTGTCACGTCAGGGCGAGATCAATCCGCTGGTCGAAAACTACGGCCACGTTATCGTTGATGAATGTCATCACGTCGGAGCGGTATCGTTCGATGCGATCCTGAAGCGGGTCAAAGCGAAATACGTGCTCGGCCTGACAGCCACCCCGATCCGCCGCGATGGTCAGCAGCCGATCATCTTCATGCAGTGCGGGCCTATCCGTTATACGGCGGCCAAGCCGGCAAGTGCGCCGCACGATTTGGAAGTCATTCCGCAACTGCTGCACAAACGGATTGATCTGCCGCAGGATGCCGGCATTCAGGATGTATTCCGCCACCTTGCTGTTGACGCAGATCGTACGGCGGCGATTGCTTCTCAAATCGAGAGTTCGTATAGCAAAGGCCGGAAGGTGCTCGTACTGACAGAGCGCACCGAACATCTCGATGCCATTCAGGCCGCGTTGATCGAAAAGATACCTTCGCTTTTCGTGCTGCACGGACGGATGTCGAATAAGCTGCGCACCCCGTTGATCACTGAACTCAACGCACTGCCACCTGATGAACCGCGTGTCCTGCTCGCCACCGGGAAACTGGTTGGCGAGGGTTTTGACCATCCACCGCTCGATACTCTGGTTCTGGCAATGCCGATTTCGTGGAAGGGAACACTGCAACAGTACGCCGGACGTTTACACCGCGAACACGCGACCAAGACCGATGTGCGGGTGATCGACTTTGTAGATACAGGTCATCCTGCGCTGCTGCGAATGTGGGACAAGCGCCAACGTGGGTATCGAGCGATGGGCTACAGAATCAAGGAATCAGTTTGACCGCGCCTTTGAATGCCGCATATACTTCATCCAACAACACCCGCCACGCCTCTGATAAAACAACTAGCCATTCGACTAGGCCGCCAAAAGACGGCGACCAAGTCGCTGGTTATGAATTCAAGCGCACCCCGGCGGGTTTTTATGCTCGACCATCATAGATGAAGGCTGATGAGTCAGAATTCCTAGAGCGTGACAAACTTGCCGGTTGTCAGCGGGTATTGGCGAGTGAGGGCGGGCCAATAATGTTAATAAACATCCGGTTAATCAACCTGTTAATCCGCAGGTCCCTGGTTCGAGTCCAGGTCGGGGAGCCAACATAGATAAAGACTTGCAGCGATGCAGGTCTTTATTTCATTCCAGCCGTTTGTGTAATTCCTGTGTAACCGTGTCAGCTTGCTTTGCGATAACGCTCCCCCTCACTGCGGGTCCTTGTACTTCGCGGCATCCTTCGCGCCGCGTATGGCGTCCCATATCCAGGACTCGATGGATTTATTCGCTTCTTGCATCTGGTTGGCCCATATGTTCAAGGGCGGCGGCACCCAGGCCAGATGAGTGTCGCATTACATAACGCACCATAACAATGGCGATGAATTTATAGCCGAAACCTGCCCCTACTTCCAGCCGCTTAGCGCCTTCTCCAGCCAGAACAGGCCGACCATGGTCTTGCTGTCGCAGATTTTCCCCTGCCGCACCCAGCCCAGCGCATCGTCGAGCGGCAGCTCGAATACCTCGAGGAATTCGCCGTCATCAAGCTGCCTGCCCCGATGCGTGAGGCCACGCGCCAGAAAATATATGATCTGCTCGTCGGCATAACCAATGCACGGCCAGGAGGTGGTCAGATGCGTCCACTCGGCGGCCACATAGCCGGTTTCTTCCAGCAACTCGCGTTGCGCGCATAGCAGGATGTCTTCGCCGGGATCAATCTTGCCTGCCGGGATTTCGATGAACTCCCTCTGCGGCGCATAGCGGAACTGGCGCTCCATCAGCAGATTGCCGTTGTCCAGCAAGGCGAGCACGGCGACCGCTCCGGGGTGTGCGATGTATTCGCGCGACCTGACGCTGCCGTCCGGCATCAGGGCGTTGTCCCTGCGCACGCTGATGAAATTGCCGTCATAGACAACCGCAGAATCCAGGCGGGTTTCTTTCAGATTCATGTTTCCTCCCCGCGCGCGCGACCCGCGCAAACCATGTAAAGATCACCTCTAAATGAAGTTAATCCGGCTTTTTCATGGGCAGCCAGATTTAACGTGAAACTCGCGCAGCGAGGGCTTCGCCCTCTCTCCCTCCGGGCTAACCAGCCTGCGTGTGTTGTTGGGGCTTCAGCCCCTTAGCGTGAAATAACTTTCGCAAAATGACGCTTATTCGTTACACATCAGATATCTATCCTGTTGATAACCGTGGAACACAATCGTGAAACATTTCATCATCAGG
>JACRPU010000103.1 GCA_016223025.1 Nitrosomonadales bacterium
CCGGTCAGGATCAGCGTTTGCAGTGTTGAGGTGTGCGGCATCGCGTTTGCCGGTGTCGGATCGTTGTGTTTTGTGTTTGTCGTGCCTCGCCGCCGTGGAAAATTCGGGGCGGCAGGGAGCGGCGTGTGTCTAAACTTCAGATACATGGAGTATCGAGGTCAATTCTCTTTTTTCTTTTTATCGTGCCGCTTGCCGCTCACGCCGCCGCCACCGACAAGCTGAGGAATTTCATCGCCTCCACCCGTTCCGGGCAGGCAAACTTCAGCCAGGAGGTGCAGGATAAAAGCGGAAAGCGCCTCCAGCAGGCATCCGGCACGATGCAGTTCGTGCGCCCCGGAAAATTCCGCTGGGTTTACCAGAAACCTTACGAGCAACTGATCGTCGGCGACGGGGAGAAATTCTGGCTGCATGACGTGGAGCTGAACCAGGTCACGGTGAAGAAGCTGGATGCCGCGCTGGGCAGCAGCCCGGCGGCGCTGCTGTCCGGCAACAACGAAATCGAGCGCGGTTTCGCGCTCGAGGATGACTGCGAGCGTGATGGTATGGAATGGCTGCGAGCCACACCCCGCGCGCTGGACACCAGTTTCGAAAAAATCCTCATGGCGTTCGATGCGCGCTCCGAGCTGGTAGTCATGGAGCTGCACGATGCCTTGGGCCAGAAAACCGTGCTGCACTTTTCCGGCATGCAGCGCAACCCCCGGCTATCTCCGGAATTATTCCGCTTTATCCCGCCCAAAGGCGCGGATGTGCTGGGCGAATAGATTGGTTGAGCGCCCCAGTTTTCCAGGGTTTGGCAAAAACACTCGAAGAAACGCCTTTGTCGGCAAATCAGAAGCAAGCCGCGTGGGCATAACCAGCGACTTGGCTGTCGTCTTTTGACAGCCTAGTCAAATGGCTGATATGTATGCCGCTTCGGCAGGTGCGAATTTATTCACGCCTACAAACCCATCAACACAGGAATTCGGGATGAATGTATTCCTCAACAGACCTGCTCCGTTCGGCCCGCTCCAGTTGGACACAAAAACTATCCCAATGCGAGATACACCGCTTCGCCTTCCACCCTGACCGGATAGGGGCGCGCACACCCGACATCCGGCGCGGCGGCCAGGCCGTTTTCCAGGCAGATGTTCCAGCCGTGCAGCGGGCAGGTCACATGGTTGCCACACACGATGCCTTGCGACAAAGGCCCGCACTTGTGCGGGCACTTGTCGCGCAACGCGAACACCGCGCCGCCCGCAGTGCGGAACAGCGCGATATCACCCTGCCGGGTTTTTACTACGCGGCTGCCCGAAGAAGGAATGTCTGCCAGTGTTGTAACCTTGTACCAGTTGTCCATGATGTGCCCCAGTTCGATGATTATCCGGGTTCAAATAGCCAGCGCCGCAAATTCGCGCGGATTGACATTCTCTTTGGCCCAGGGATTCTTCGCTCCTTCCAGTGCGTACAAAAGGCGATCATATAAAGCCCTGCGGTTCGCCGTATCCTGCACCACGCGCTGTTTGATGGTGTCCATCCCGGCGCGCCCGACGTAGTGCGCGGTGCGGTCCAGGTAGCGCGCTTCTTCGCGGTACAGTTGGATGAATGCGCCCACATGCTCCATCACTTCATCGCCCGTTTTTACTTTCGCCAGAAACTGCGCGACTTCGGTCTTGATGCCGCCGTTGCCGCCCACGTAAATTTCCCATCCCGAATCCACGCCGATCACGCCCACGTCCTTGATGGAGGCTTCGGCGCAATTGCGCGGGCAGCCGGATACGGCGATTTTCAGTTTGTGCGGCGTCCACATGCGATCAAAAGCAAGCTCGATGTCTATCCCCAACTGCGTGGAATTCTGCACGCCGAAGCGGCACCACTCGCTGCCCACGCAGGTCTTGACGGTGCGCAGCGATTTCCCGTAGGCGTAGCCGGACGGCATGTCGAGATCGGCCCACACCCTGGGCAGGTCTTCCTTTTTCACCCCGAACAAATCAATGCGCTGCCCTCCGGTCACCTTGACCGTCGGTATCCGGTATTTGTCCGCCACGTCGGCGATGCGGCGCAATTGATCCGGGCTGGTGATGCCCCCGTACATGCGCGGCACCACCGAGAAGGTGCCGTCCTTCTGGATGTTGGCGTGGGCGCGCTCGTTGATGAAGCGCGACTGCGGGTCATCCCGCGCCAGGCGCGGCCAGGCGCAAATCAGGTAATAATTCAGCGCGGGTCTGCAGGCGGCGCAACCGTCGGGGGTGGCCCAGTTCAGAAACTGCATCGTTTGCGGGATGGACAGCAGTTTTTCTTCGCGTATCGCCTTGCGCACATCCTCGTGGGTCAGCTCGGTGCAACCGCACAGGGGTTTCGCGGCGCCGGTTTGGGGCGCATAGGCGCCGCCGAGGGTGGAAGCGAGAATCTGCTCCACCAGCCCGGTGCAGGAGCCGCAGGAGGCGGAGGCCTTGGTGTGCCTGCGCACATCATTCAGGGTGAACAGGCCTTTTTCCTTGATCGCCTTGACGATGCATCCCTTGGTGACGCCGTTGCAGCCGCATACCTCCATGCTGTCCGGCATGGCGGCGGCGCGGTTCTCGCCCTGATGGCCGGTGTTGCCCAGATGGTTCTGGCCGAGCAGCAGGCTGTCGCGGATGCCGGCGATGTCGCGCCCGTCCCGCAGCAACTGGTAATACCAGGCGCTGTCCACGGTATTGCCATACAGGATGGCGCCCGCCAGTTTGTTGCCCCGGATCACCAGCTTTTTGTAAATGCCGCTCGCCGTATCGTGCATGACAATTTCTTCGGCATGCTCGCCGCCGCCAAAATCGCCCGCAGAAAAAAGATCAATCCCCGTGACCTTGAGCTTGGTGGAAACAACCGAGCCGGTGTAGCGCCCGATGCCGAGGCGCGCGAGATGGTTGGCGCACACCTTGGCCATCTCAAACAGCGGCGCCACCAGCCCGTAGGAAACGCCACGATGGGAGACGCATTCGCCGACCGCATAGATGCGCGGGTCGTAGGTTTGCATGGTGTCGTTCACCGCGATGCCACGGTTGCAGTGAATGCCCGCAGCCTCGGCAAGCGCGGCGTTGGGGCGGATGCCCGCCGCCATTACCACCAGGTCGGCGGGTATTTCCGCACCGTCAGTAAAGCGGATCGCGCGGGCGCGGCCTTCGCCGAGGATGCGCTCAGTCTGTTTTTGCAGCAGGAACTTGCCCCCTTTTGCCTCCAGCGATTTTTGCAACATGCGGCCCGCGGCCCGATCCAACTGGCGTTCCATCAGCCATTCGGCAAGGTGTACCACGGTGACATCCATGCCGCGCGAAAGCAGGCCGTAAGCCGCTTCCAGCCCCAACAAGCCGCCGCCGATCACGACTGCGTGCCTGAGCCTGGCGGAAGCCTCGATCATGGCATCCACATCATGGATGCTGCGGAAAGCGACCACTCCTTCCAGATCGTTGCCGGGAACCGGCAAAATGATGGGAGTGGAACCAGTGGCGATAATCAGCCGGTCATATCCGGCGATTTCGCCGTCGGCGGTTTGCACGGTGCGGTTGGCGCGGTTTATTTTGGCCACCCGCCGGTTCAGGTGCAGCGTGATGCCTTTTCCGGCGTACCATTCCACATCGTTGAGCATGATGCTCCTGACGGTTTGCTCGCCCGACAGAACCTGCGACAGCAGGATACGGTTGTAATTGGCGTAAGGTTCGGCGCCGAACACCGCGATTTCATACAAATCCGGGGCGAGCTTCAGCAACTCCTCCAGCGTTCTCGCCCCGGCCATGCCATTGCCTATCATCACCAGCTTCATTTTTTCCATAACCTGACCGCCTCGTGAGAAATGTGCAGACAGGTAACAGCAAGGGCTATGCCAGCAAACAATTTCACCTATACAACAACGCGATAGGCTCAAGCGTCGCGATGGAACGGAGCGGGTTTGCTTCGGGATGGTGCGGCAATCTCGCCATGCGCATTGCCTTGGTGCAGTGATTGGAAAACAAGCTTGCCACATCATCAACGCACGGCACAGGGAGAGCAGCCGTGTTCTGTGCGCGGGCGGTGTGCGATATTACGGCGTGATCGGTGGCGCGCCGGGGAAACAGCCTGGATAGCGCCGTGTATCCCGCGTCAGCAGCGGGCATCCGGGCACGGCGGCATGTGCGCCGATGAAAAAATCGGCCAGCACGTTGCGCTTCTTGCCGCCCTGCCGAAGCAAGACTACCGGCGACATCATTTCAGGCAATTTCCAGCCCGATCACCATAAAACTTTCAGCCCGAATTCTTTGTATTCGGAAATACCGGCATCTTTTGAAATCAGGACGAGCGGCTGTTGAATGGCTTGCCAGATGATCATCCGGTCAAACGGGTCTTTATGTTGCACCTTGGGCAACCGATGGAAAGTAGCCGTTTCCTGCGCCGTCGGCTGAATAACCTCGATATGCATCTGCGTTGCAATGCCGGGCATATCGTCCGGCTTGCAGTTCACCAGATCAATCTTACCCAAAGCGAATTTAAGGGAAATCTCCCAAAATGAAACGGTGCTCAGGCAAACCCGGTTTTCTGCCGAGCGGATTTCTTTTTTTGCTTTCGCACTCAACTTGCCCGGCGAAAAAGCCGCCCACAGGAACGTGTGCGTATCGAGCAGGTAATTCATGCGCCAAACATTCCGCTATCGTCCAGCGCGAAGTTATCATGGATGACGCAACGCGCGCGCGCCTTCATCACCCCCAGGGGACGCTCGGCTTGCGGCCTGATCTGGCTGTATGGAACGATGGCCGCGATCTTTTCTTTTTTCTTGCCGTAGCTGATCGCCACCGGCTCGCCGTTTTTAATCATCTGCCCCAATACCTCAGAAAACTGCGCCTTTAATTCGCCCACGGTCATTGTCTTCATGGTTATTCCTTCAATACTCAACAAGGAAAGACTGCCATTTTCGTGTCAAGTTGTCAAGAAATTATGCTGGTTCTATTGGGCGATCAGGCGCCGATACCAGCTTTGCGCGCCTGCTCATCCGCGAAGTAGCTGGATCGGACCATCGGCCCGCACGCGGCATGGGAAAACCCCATGCCCTGCGCGGCCCGCTCAAACATTTTGAAAGTGTCCGGGTGGGCGTAGCGCAGCACCGGCAGGTGGCCTTCCGAGGGTTGCAGGTATTGCCCCAGCGTGAGCATTTCCACGTCGTGCGCGCGCAAGTCACGCATCACTTGCAGCACTTCATCGTCGCTTTCGCCCAGCCCCAGCATCAGGCCGGATTTGGTCATCACCTGCGGGAAGCGCGTCTTGAATTCCTTGAGCAGTTTCAGCGAGTGCGCGTAGTCGGCGCCGGGGCGAACCAGCGGGTACAGGCGCGGCACGGTTTCCAGGTTGTGGTTGAGCACATCGGGCAAATTGCCGGCAAACGCATCCAGCGCGGCTTCCATGCGACCCCGAAAATCCGGCACCAGCGTTTCCAGGCGGGTGCCCGGACTGTCGGCGCGGATGGCCCCGATGCAATCAGCAAAGTGCTGCGCCCCGCCATCGCGCAGGTCGTCGCGATCCACGCTGGTGATGACCGCGTAATTCAGCTTGAGCAGCGCGATGGATTGCGCCAGTTGCGTCGGCTCGTTTGCATCCGGCGGCTGCGGTTTGCCGTGCGCCACGTCGCAGAACGGGCAGCGGCGGGTGCAGACATCGCCGAGCACCATGAAGGTGGCGGTGCCCTTGCCGAAGCATTCTCCGATATTCGGACAGGAGGCTTCCTCGCACACGGTATGCAGGTTGTATTCGCGCAGCAGGCGTTTGACCTCGCGGTAGCCATGCCCGCTGCCGGATTTAACCCGTATCCATTCCGGCTTGCGCAGGCGCTGTGGCAGCGGGACGATCTTGATCGGGTTGCGCGCGGTTTTTTCTTTTCCGGTTTGTTTTTCGATATCGCTCATGAGTTGCGCGGCCCAAATTGATTGCACGGGTAAACAGTTGCGGCAAGCGGTAGAATAACCCGGCAACCTTGCTTGTTTGCGAAAATTTTCATGACCGAAACTCCTGCAAATCTCGCCGAAAAACTCTCTGCGGCCGTGGAGAAGATGCCCGCCTTTCCCAAAAGCGTGCAGCGCATTCTGGAGATTACCCGCGACATCCATTGCCAGCCCAAAGAGCTGGTGGCGGTCATCGAGAAAGACCCGGTCATGACCATGAAGCTGCTGCGCATCATCAATTCAGCTTATTACAATTTTCCCAGGCAAGTCACCACGGTCAACCAGTCACTGCTCTATCTGGGGCTCAATACCGTCAAAAACATGGCGCTGTCTTTCGCCGCCATGGGGGTGCTGCCGCAACAGAACGCCGCCGGATTCGACATGCAGCGCTATCTCCTGCATTCTCTCACCACGGCCAGCCTCGCCCGCGCGATCTGCCAGAAATTCGGCAACGGCGACGCCGACCCCGGCGATTGTTACCTTGCGGGATTGCTGCACGATTTCGGCAAGGTGGTGTTCGCCCAGTTCATGCCGGCGGAATTCCGCGAAGCCCTTGCCCTGTGCCGGGACCGGGCCATTCCGCTGCACGAGGCCGAGCGTCAAATCATCGGCGCGGATCATTCCGTCGTGGGCGCCATGCTGGTGGGAAAATGGCAGTTCCCGAAACTGCTCACCGATGCCATCAGCCAGCATCATGGCGATATTCCGCCCGGAAACACCATGCTGGCCAGCCTCTTTGTGGCCGACCAGATCAGCAAGCAAATGTCCGCGGGCGACAGCGGCAACCCGGTGGCGGAAGAATTGCCGTCCGGCTTGGCCGCCCGTTTCGGCGGCATGGACGACCTCATCGCGCGCCTGGGCGACCTCTCGAAAATTGCGGAGGAAGCGCAGTCTTTTGCAAGAATCGGCAAGGAGGCTCCGGCATGAAAGTGAAATTCTGGGGGGTGCGCGGCTCCATTCCTTCGCCCGGCCCGAAAACCATGCGCTACGGCGGCAACACCACCTGCATCGAAGTGCGCACCGGCAACAACGATCTCCTCATCCTGGATGGCGGCACCGGCATTTTTCCGCTGGCGCAGGCGCTGCTCAAGGAACTGCCCGTCACCGCCCATATCTTCAACACCCACAGCCACTGGGATCACATTCAGGGCTTGCCGTTTTTCATCCCCCTCTTCATTCCGGAAAATCAAATTCATCTGTACGGGGCCTTCGATCCCGTTTCCGGCGCAGGCCCGGAACGCATCATGGCCATCCAGATGCAGTACAGCTACTTTCCGGTGCGCGAAGCGGAGATGCAATCGCGCATCCATTACCGGACCGTGCAGCCCGGCGAAACGGTGCGCGCGGGCGCCGCCACCGTCACCGCCACCCTGCTCAACCATCCGGTGATCAACCTGGGCTACCGCATCGAATGCGGCGGGAAATCGCTGTTCTTCACCGGCGACCACGAACCCCATTACAACATCTACGCGCCCGGAGACGACGGCTACGCCGAATATCAGTCACTGGTGGACGAGCAGCGCCAGGCCATCGTGGAAGCCATCAGCGGGGCGGATATCCTGATCGCCGATTCCGCCTACACGCAGCAGGAATATCCGGCCAAAAAAGGCTGGGGCCACGGCACGTTCGATTCCTGCATCCAGCTTGCGCTGGCGGCGGGCGTGAAAATACTCTACTGCACGCACCACGAACCCGCGCGCAGCGACGAGGAACTGGAAAGGGTCTTCGCCGAAGCGCTGGCCCGGTACGCCGGCACGGCAGGGTTGCCGGACATCCGGCTGGCGAAAGAAGGGGAGGAAATGGATTGGTAGTGCATACGGCGCAATGCCCGTTGGTTAGTGCGTGGTTGTTGCCGCTTTAGCGGCTTTACAACCACGGCCTACCCCTTGCGGGTGCTGCGCCCTACGGCTTGCCGCATGGCCCGGATCAGTATTCCGCTTCGCGGGCCAGCGGCATCCCTTCCGCTTCCCAACGCGCGTAACCGCCGGCAAGGTTGAGCACCTTTTTGAAACCCATCATCTGCAACACGGCGGCGGCCATGGCCGAACGCCCGCTGGTGGCGCAGTAGAGGGCGATCTGCCGGTCACGGGCGCCGGACAGCGGAGCATAGTGCTTGGGGTAACTCGTGTCTGCGGCAGCTTCAATAATGCCGCGCGGCACGAGATGCGCCCCGCCGATATGGCCATGCTCGAACTCGGCAGCCTCGCGCACGTCAACGAGCACAAAGTCTTCCCCGGCATCCAGTTTTGTCTTGAGCTCCTGGGGCGTGATCTCGGTAATGCAGGACTTGGCGGCGCGTACAAAGTCCATCAGGCCGACGGGTTGTGCGGGTTTGAATGTATCGTACATTTTTACTTCTCCTTTGGTTATGTGACTTGGTGCAGGTTTTTGCAGTAAGCGCATCGCATCGCACCGGATGGTTGGGCGCGAAACGGGTTCATACGGCGTAATGCGCTGCGCTTATTGACGCCCTACGCGGTGTCGCCCTACGCGGGTTGCCCAAGCGGTTTGGTATCCGCGCGGGCACAGAGCGAGGTTGTTGCCGCTTCGGCGGCTTTACAACCACGGCCTCCCCCTTGCGGGGAAAATCGTGCCCACTACCGGGCTTGGATCTCAACGTAATTTAGGCGTCCCGCAAACCACATCCGCATTCTGCCCGCGATGCCGCAGCGCGTGATCCATCAGCACCAGCGCCAGCATGGCTTCGGCGATTGGCGTGGCGCGGATGCCGACGCACGGGTCGTGGCGTCCCTCGGTTGACACCATCACCGATTCGCCCTGTTTGTTAATGGAACGGCGCGGGATGCGGATGCTGGAGGTGGGCTTGACCGCGTAGTGCGCGACGATGTCCTGCCCGGTGGAGATGCCGCCGAGGATGCCGCCCGCATTATTGGACAGAAATCCTTGCGGGGTCAGTTCGTCGCCGTGTTCGCTGCCTTTCTGCATCACACAATCGAAGCCCGCGCCGATCTCGACGGCCTTGACCGCGTTGATGCCCATCAAGGCGTAGGCGATCTCGGCATCGAGGCGGTCGAACACCGGCTCGCCCCAGCCGACCGGGACGTTGTGCGCGACGACGGCGAGCTTCGCGCCGATGGAGTCGCCGGATTTGCGCAGCGCGTCCATGTAGTCTTCCAGTGCCTGCACCACGCCGGCGTCCGGCGCGAAGAACGGGTTGTTGTTCACGTCGTCCCAGCTCTTGAACGGGATCGCGATTTCGCCGAGTTGCGCGAGGTAGCCGCGCACCGTCACGCCATAGCGTTCGTTCAGCCACTTCTTTGCAATCGCGCCAGCCGCGACGCGACCCGCCGTTTCGCGCGCCGACGCGCGCCCGCCGCCGCGATGGTCGCGGATGCCGTATTTCTGCCAGTAGGTGTAGTCGGCGTGGCCGGGACGGAAGGTCTCGGCGATGCTGCCGTAGTCCTTGCTGCGCTGGTCTTCGTTGCGGATCAGCAGCGCGATGGGCGTGCCGGTGGTCTTGCCCTCGAACACGCCGGAGAGGATTTCCACCGTGTCGGACTCGTGCCGCTGCGTGACGTGGCGCGAGGTGCCGGGCTTGCGCCGGTCGAGGTCATGCTGGATGTCGGCCTCGCTCAGCACCATGCCCGGCGGACAGCCCTCCACCACGCAACCGATGGCTGCGCCGTGCGATTCACCGAAGGAAGTGACACGGAATAAAGCGCCGAAGGTATTTCCAGACATGGTTGAACTCGCAAAATTTATGCGGCAAGTTTAACATAGCGCGCCTTCATGAAATACCGCCATACCGGCTCGGCTGAAAGCCAGTTTATCCTGTGCTTGTCGAAAGGCCGGAATGGCGAATCGGGAGAATTTGTTGATGCAAGCCATCCTAGCGTTAGCGCCAGGAAACGTGGAAGTTCTGCAACTGCGCGAAATTCCAAAACCGGAGCTGCCCTCGCCGCACCATGTGCTGGTGAAACTCGCCGCTGCCGGGGTAAATCCGCTGGACACCAAGCTGCGCGCCAAGCCTGTCTATTACCCTGACAAACTGCCCGCCATTCTGGGTTGCGACGGGGCAGGCATCGTGGAAAAAATCGGCAGCGCGGTGACGCGCTTCAAAATCGGCGATGCGGTGTATTTCTGCAATGGCGGGCTGGGTGGAAATATGGGCGGTGAGCCGGGAAATTATGCCGAATACACCGCGCTGCATGAGGATTACTGTGCTGCAAAACCTGCCAATATCAGCTTGCAGGACAGCGCCGCGCTGCCGCTGGTATTGATTACCGCCTGGGAAGCGCTGGTTGAGCGCGCGCATTTGCAGGCCGGGCAAACCATTCTGATCCATGCGGCAGCCGGCGGCGTGGGACATATTGCCGTGCAACTGGCGCACCACCTGGGCGCGCGTATCGCGGCGACGGTGAGCGGCGCGGGGAAGGCAGGTCTGGTGCGGGGCTTGGGCGCAGAGAAAACCATTCTCTACCGCGTGCAGGATTTTGTGCGGGAGGCGCTCGACTGGACTGCGGGCGATGGCGTGGACGTGGTGTTGGATACCGTCGGTGGCGACATCTTCCTGCGTTCGTTCAATGCCACCCGCGTCGGCGGCAAAATAGTCAGCCTGCTGTCCACTCCGCTGGCGCTGGCCGATGCGCAACTCGCCCGGCTGCGCAACCTGTCGCTGTGCTACGAATTGATGCTCACCCCGCAGGTGATGAAGCTGCACGGCGAGCGCGTGCGCCAGCGCAAGATACTGGAACAAGGCGCGCAACTGGTGGAAGCGGGCAAGCTCGGCGTGCTGGTGAGCCATAAATTGCCGCTGGAAGAAGCGGGGCAGGCGCACCGCCTGATCGAGCAGGGCGGCGCCACCGGCAAGATCGTGCTGACGATGGGTTAACCAAAATAGACATGGAGGCAAGTGATGAATGAACGCCGTTATACCCTGACCATTTCCTGCCCGGACAGGAGCGGAATCATCGCGGCGGTGAGCGGCTTTGTCGCGCAGCACGGCGGCTGGATAGTCGAGGCCAGCTACCACACGGATGGCCTGACGCGGCACTTTTTCATGCGCCAGGAAATCCGCGCGGACTCGTTGCCGTTTGAACTGGACGAATTCCGGGCGCGCTTCGCCTTGACGGCAGAGGAGTTCGGCATGGACTGGCGGGCCAGCGATTCCGCGCAGAAAAAGCGCGTGGTGATTCTGGTCAGCAAGCAGGACCATTGCCTGGACGACCTGCTGCATCGCTGGCGCAGCGGCGAACTGGCGGTGGATATCCCCTGCGTGATCTCCAACCACGACGACCTGCGCGGCTTTGTCGAGTGGCACGACATCCCGTTCCATCATGTGGTCATGGATGACAAGGAGGCCGCGTTCGCCGAAATCGCGCGCCTGTTCGAGCAGCATTGCGGCGACACGCTGGTGCTGGCCCGCTTTATGCAAATCCTGCCGCCGCATTTGTGTCGGCGCTATGCCGGGCGCGCGATCAACATCCACCATAGCTTCCTGCCCTCCTTCGCCGGCGCCAGGCCTTACCATCAGGCTTACCAGCGCGGCGTAAAGCTGATCGGCGCGACCTGCCATTACGTCACCGGGGAGCTGGATGCCGGCCCCATCATCGAGCAGGATACGGTGCGGATAGATCACGGCGACAGCGTGGAAGATATGGTGCGCTACGGGCGCGACATCGAGAAGACCGTGCTGGCGCGCGGCCTGCGCTTCCATGTGGAAGACCGAGTGCTGGTATGCGGCAACAAAACGATAGTGTTCAGATAATCCGGTGCGGGCGCTAGCCCGGATATTCCACCGGATCGAGGGATGATGGCTGTGTAACCGGCTGTCTGCCGGGCTATTCGGGAGAAGCCTTCGCGCCGCCAGCCTTTTGTGTGCCACGAACCGTGCCGATGGCGAACACTGCCGCCCCCAGCACAATGAGCAGAAGAAATTCGTATGCCGGCACGCCGCCGCGCAGGGTCAGCAAGCTGTCCAGCACGCCCAGCACCATGATGATAAAGCCCAGCAACCGGGTCTTCACGCCCCGGCTGCCGGGCAGGGCTTCCTCGGCGGCGTCTCCCTGCGCGACCATCATGCGGCCTTGCTGCCGGCGCTACGCGCCCACCAGAGCAATCCGCCCAGGAACAGCGCCGCAATCACCAGCCCGGTAACCAGCGGTTTTGAGCCGGTTGCCGGCTTTAACAGCAGCCAGTACCAGGTCGTCATGGTGTGTTTGGAGCCTTTTTCGCTGTTGTTGCTGCCGTCCCAGGCGGCAAACGCGACCGGGATGAATTTGCCTTCGACAAACTGGATGTCCTTGTCCTTTGCCGCAGTAGCGAGCGGGCGAACCATCAGCACTTTCCAGGTTCCGTCGCTGTAGCCGGACTTCGCCGTGAGGCCCACCTCCTTTGCATCGCGCTTTTCGATTTCCTTGAAGCCCTTGCTGGTGATCAGGCTGGCCGTTTCCGGTGCATCCTTGGTGCCGCCTTTCCAGTGCCAGATATTCACCGGGTGCGCCGCATCGCCCATGCCGAAATACGGTTTCTGCATTTCCGAAGGAATCACGACGGGCAGTTGCACCGCAACCCCATCTTCCTCGATGGGCGCATCGGCGAGCTTTCCGGCGCTGTCGTCCCCCGGCGTGCTCCTGGTGCGATCATCCCACTCCAGCAGCATCGCCACCGACTTGTCGTTGTACAAGGCCCGCACCGTGATGGTGTCGTTGGACGGCGTGAAATAGCGCTCTTTGCCGATAATCTGCGGCACCAGATAAAAAGTGGTGGGGGCGGTTTTCCCCCAGCGCTCGTCATCCGGGGTGGCGGGCAATTCGCCTTCCACCTTGTCCGCCTTGACGACGGTATTATCGGCGTTGACTTTCTTGTCGTTTTTGGCCAGCGACGCAACATAGTTGGCCACATGCCAGCGCTCTTCTACCGTGAGCTTCTTTTTGCTCTTGGGGTCGGCGAAGGAGGGCATCTCGGTGCCGGCGATACCGGTGGAGATACGCGAAAAAATGTCTTTCGGGTCGTTGCTGCCGCGATAAGTCCAGGGCTTGGTCAGGTTGCGCGGCCAGGTGCGCTCACCGGCCTCCCCCTTGAGCCGCTTGGAGGCGCTGCCCTTGCCGCTCTTGCCGTGGCATTCCACGCAACGATCCCCGTCTTCAAACAGCTTCTTGCCCTTCTCGATGCTCTCTGCCGAACTTGATATCTGCGTGCCGTAATCCACCTGCTTGGCGGGCGGTTTTTCATAACCGGCGAAAGTCTTGACGTGAGCTACCAGATCCCACATGTCCTGCTCGGTCAGAATATCGCTCCAGCCCGGCATGGCAGTTCCCGGCATGCCGTCGCGGATCATGCGGAAGATATCGTCGTCGTTGGGCGTCAAGTCTTCAAAATCCGAGCTCCGGATCTTGTAGTTGCCGGAGGTAAAATCCCGTGGCGGCGGGTTGAGCCGATCCCTGGCCGCACCTTTGCCGTCACCTTCAGCGCCGTGGCACCAGGTGCAGCGCTTGTCGTAGATTTCCTTGCCCTTGGCCGCAGTTCCGGGCTTCGCCATCGCCGGCCCCGCCGCAAATAGCGCCGAACAGAGGGTAAGAAGCGCCAGTTTGTTTATATAAGTCATCGTTTTTCCTAAACGCCGGTTATTCATGTGCCCACGACCTCGGCTGTCTGCCGGTATAGTTGTACAGGAACAGGATCACTTTCCATATCTCGTCTTCCGTCAGAAAATCCTGCCAGACCGGCATGGATGAAATCCAGGGCGCAGCCTCGGCGGGCAGTCCCGGACCGCCGGTGGCGATGCGCCAGAACAGGAAAGATTCCTGCAATTGCGCGATGGTGCCCACATCCTGGAAATTGAGTGGAGTGGGGTTCAGGCCTGATGCATATGGCCCCTTGCCGTCCAGCTTGTCGCCGTGGCAATACTGGCAATTCCTGATATAGACATCGCCGCCTTCTTTGACCAGTTCCTTGAATTTTGCCGGGTCTTCCTTCTCGAATTTGCGATAAGGATTCTCCAGCGTGGTCAGGTTGTAGCTCTTGCCGTATGCCTTGAACTTGTTCGGCGGGGCGGGGTGGATGGTGCGCAGTTCCACCGGCGCCTCGAAACTGAGCAACATGCTCGAATAAGTGTAGTAACCGGCCAGCAGCGGCACGATCACGAACACCACGTTCCGCATCATTTTTTTGGACGGATCCTCCACCAGCGCCTTGATCGGGCCGGCCAGTTCCTGCGCGCCCTGTTCGGTGAAGGTGAACACCATGACCACCCCGGCCACCACGAAAACCATATACATGGTGAGCAGGCTCTTGGGAATCAACTGGCCCAGAAGCACGTCGAAGAACAGGATGAAACCGAAGTACACCCCAACTATCACCAGCGCCATTTGCAGCAGGCGCGGAATCATTCTTTTCGGCGTCGCGCTCATTTTTTCGACCCTGCCATATAGTTCACCAGCATCTCCAGCTCCTTGGCTTTCATTTGCTCTCCGTATATTTTTGGCATCATGCCTGCGGTGAATCCCTTGGCGATAACCGCATCGGGATCGAGGATCGCTTGCCGCAAATATTCCTTGTTCCGCGTTGCGCCTATCCTGGTAAGGTCTGGCCCCATCTCGCCGGTTTGGCCGGCAATCTTGTGGCAGCCGCCGCACCCATGCCTGGCGATAACCTCCTCAGCCGTTTTCAACGGTGCTTCTTCAGCCTTGGCAGCGCCTTCGGCTGGGGGAGGGGCCATTTTAGGTATTTCCACCGTCACTTCGCTGCCGCTCGAATCCTGAAGATAGGCGATCACGGCCTTGGTTTCAGCTTCGTTGAATCCGATGCTGCCCCCCGTCACATCCGGCATGGGGCTTTCGGTGTCGTTGGTGCCGGACTTGCCAAAGCCCGCAACCACGAAGGCAGACGGTTTTACCAGCGATTCCATCAGGTATTCCTCGACAGTCTTGGCCGCGCCCTTGTAGCGGGCATCCTTCATGCGCTCCGCCGCCACGGCGCCGATCTTGTCCAGCATCGGCGCACGGCCCAGCGCGTTGTGGCACAAGGTGCAGGTGCCTTTGCCGTCGAAGTTTTTCTTGCCCAGCGCGATGAACTGATCCATGGTCATGGCGCCGAGATCCACCTTTTCCTCTACCGGCGGATCCGCCGGCTTGATCTGCGGGATGCCGAAGTTGGAAAACCCCCAGAATCCACTGATTACCAGCAGGCTGAAGAAGGCAACCTTGAGAAAATTAGTCATGCCTGCTGCTCCTTCCAATAGCCTTTGGCAACAACATGTTTACCGCTGATCGTACTCAACCAGAAGACAAAGATGACCATGGCCATGAACATGATCGTCCCGATCGAAACGATGTTTGCCACATAACCCAGGCCGGGAGTGAAAGCATCGGGAGAGCCATCGCGGAAAATGTTGGATATATGCCAGTGCTGGCGGATACCGGAGCGCACGTACCCCATCAGGCCCATCAGCCAAGTGAAAGACACCGCCAGCAGGAACAGCGCGTATTGCGAGCGCGGCGGCATTCTTCCCCAGTGCAGCGGCGCCACGTCTTTCGCGCCCTTGTACATGAAGGCGTCAATGATTGTGCTGACGATGATGATGACCAGCGTGGTCAGCACCTGGGGGATGGAGGCCGCCACTTTGTACACCGTGTTGGTGAAGTAGCCGTGGTAGACGCCCAGGATCGTGATGTTGATGAGACCGGCGGTAAACAGCGCGATCTGCGCCGCGTTGCCCGCCGCCGCCCACGATACCGTGGCAACCTTGTTGGCGCGCCGGTAGAACATGAAGCTCAGAAAGGTAAATACGAGCAGATAGTTCACTGCGGTGTTTTTCGCCGGCATGATGCCCAGGACCCCGAGATACTTATGGTAGGGGCCGCCCAGATCCTTGAGTTCTGAATTGGTGAGCACCAGGGTATGCGGCGTGAACCACACCAGGAAAGCCACCACCAGGACAATGGCGATATATTTGATTCTGGGGTTGTAGCGGTACGCGCCCTCGCTGCGCCCCATGCCGCACCACAGATAATAGTTGGCCGACAGGAACAGGGCGCCGATCAGCACCGCCTGGATGATGAATATCCAGGCGAACACGCCGCCCATCAGGGTGATGCCCATCTGCTGGCTGTAGGCGTATAGCTCGGCGGTAAGGTAATAACCGGCAAACGGCAGCGGCAGCAGCGCGGCGATGGCGATAAAGTTGGCGTTATACCCCATCCAGTCATAATGCGCGCGCTCCTCTTTCTTCTGCGCGCTGAGAAACTTGAACGCGGCATAGGCGCCCACGATCGAGCCGCCGTAGGCCACGTTGGCGACCACGCGGTGGATGTTGATGGGGTTCCACAGGAAGTTGTGGATCGCGGCCCAGGTATCGCCGTTGAATACGCCCGCCGCATCCACAGCCGCCGGGCTCATCATGAAGGTCGTCCAGGCATTGGCCAGGAACATCAGCAGGCAACCGACCGCGTTGAGCAGCAACCCCAGGGTCAGATGTACCCATTTCTTGTTTCCGCCCTGCAGCCAGTGCCAGCCGTAATAGTAAATGTACAGAACCGCGCTCTCGGCAAAGAACAGCAGCGCGTACGCCCACATGCTCCCCTTGAAGATCAATGCCATGTACTTGAACAAGTCGGGATAGAACAGGATCAGGCAGAAAGACAATAAGCCGCCCAGAATGGCGGTCAGCGAATAGGCGGTGATGCTGACCTTGATGAACTCGTAAGCCATGTTGTCATAGCGCTCATCCCGGGTCGCCATGCCGATCGCCTCGATGATGAACACGAACATGGGCACCGCCACCACAAACGCCCCGAACCAAAGGTGCAACTGGGCCACAAGCCATACTGCCACCCTGGAGTTCACGCCGGGTATGGTGGGGTAGTCCGCGGCGGTCAACTTCGGCGCGGGAGGATAAGTTACCGCATGGGCGGCCGGGGCGGCAGCGGTCGCCGGGGCAGCGGCGGCGGAAGCTGCCGGGGCCGGCATTGCCGCCGGAGCCGAAGCCACCGATGATGCGGTGGCCGCCGCCTCGGATGCGTTTGCCGCCGGCATGAGAGCCGGCTGCATGAACATGGCGAAGACCGCCAATAAGAACGCCCCGCAGGTTATTTTCATATTCCGTGTTAGCAAGATCTACTCCTGATTTATGCACGCATGTGCGTTACCCAAGGGGAAACATCCTCTCAGGGAGGTGGCGGTTAAATCCTTAATGGTGATATATCAGAGTTAAACCCTGGAGTTTCATCATGGAGAAATCCAGGGCAAAAAATACGATGCCAAACACAACAAATGCGCCGATGAACGGCAGAAGATAAGCTTTCATGTCGTTACGCCCTCAGGAACCACACAAAGAAAATGGTCGTTGCAACCAGCACCGCAACAAAGAACGCAGGCCCCAGCCACGGATACTTCGTTGCCCCGCATTCGTGTGTTTCACAATTATCAGCACTCATACCAACCCTCCTTAAGCGGCTTGCTCGCCCATCACTCACATAACCCACCCGTCAAAAAGGGGGATGGTATCCCCCTTTTCGAGCCCTGCTTTGCCAAACTAAAAGACGTAGTAATACAGAATCAGGCAACTGAAAATGACATTCACCAGCATCCCGGAAAAAATGACGGCATCGGCAAGATGTTTTTTGCTCAGAAAACTCATTCCCCACACCACCCTACTTGCCCTTGCAGTCGCACATCTTGCGGATGTAGGCCAGCAGCCCGTCAACATCCGCCGCGGACAGGGTCGCCCCCCACGGCGGCATCAATGGCGATTTGCTGATGGATGGGCCGCCGTCCTTGATCACGCCCCGGATATCCTCATCGGAGCGCTTCTCCATATCAGCCTTATTGGTGAAATTGCGCGGGTCGGTGGCAAAATCCTTGGTGACGTTGACGCCCTTGCCATCGCCCTTTTCCCCGTGACACTGCGCGCAATAAAAATCGAACACCTGCTTGGTGTCCGCCTGTGCCGAACCAGCCACGCCCAGAGCCAAACCCAGAACCATGGTGGCCATCATTGCAAATCTCGACATGAGTCTATTCCTCCGTTAATTCGTTTGGTTCATTCGAAAGTGGCCACATACGCCGCCACGGCTTCCAGTTCTTTCGGGTTGAGCACGCTGGCAAAGTCGGGCATATCCCGAACCGGCTTGAAATGCTTGATGTTTGCCAGATAGGCGTAAGTCCAGTCGGGGTTCAGCCTCTTGGCGGCCCCAACCAGGCTTGGCCCGCTCAGCCCGCCATGCACTTCACCGCCCGATGGGAAGGAGTGACAGCCGGAGCAGGGCATTTTCTTGTTGAAAATCTGCTTGGCCTGCGGGGTTGTGGCAGGCTTGATTACACCGGCCTTGACCTCCGGCGAAGTCAGCCCCATCAAATAATCCGTGAGTGCCGCAGCATCCGCAGCGGAAGATTTCGGATGATCTCCCTTGTTCTTGTCGGTGAGCGAGTTATATTTCAAGGCGCGGATCGGCTTGGGATCCTGCAGCCATGCCGCGAGCCAGGCCTTCTGAAACTTGCTGCCCGCATACCACAGCTCCGGCCCTTTCTTCGCCAACTGGTCGGCAATCGTTTTCTCCTTTGCCGGGCCATCGGTATAGTGACAACTGGCGCAACTCTTCTTGAAAACCGCATCTCCACCAGCCGCATAGCTGGTTGCCGTCGTCATGACCAGCAATGCCGCACCAACGGAAACGGTAACTGCTAGCAGTTTCATATTGCATTCCTTTCTATGGATTCAAAAAAAACAAACTTAATGAGGAAACGGTACTGACTGGAATTATTATGGTTTTTTCTTGGTTAAAGTTATTGTGCATCTTCATGGGCGCGCTGATGTTCCGGAGCATCCATTGCCAATCTGTATGCCCAGCTTTTATATTAACCCTGCAATTTCAAAACGCGCGAAAATATAGCATATTACCTCCCCTTCTTGTTGATCTATGTCAACTGCGACTGTCTCTCAAACTACCGTCGCAACGCCCGCAAGCTCTTGGGAGCCAGGCCGGCCTTGAGCGGATCAGCAACACGCGCCGGCGCCGTTTGCAGTGCCCCTCCCGAACGGCAAACCGCCGCCGCACCCCGCGAACAGGCCGTGATGGCAACGGAAATCACCGATGAAATCGAAGTGCTCGCGGAAGCGCGTTTCGCGCAGCATCCGCCAGGTGTTGCCGCAAACCGGGAAGACGCGCCCCGCCGCGATATCGTGATGCTTGTCCAACACCAGACGGTGCGCGTGATCGGGGATGGTGCCCCGGTAAATCACCGCCTGCCCGTAGTCCTCGCAGGCGGTTTCCAGGGAATCCAGCTTGAACAGGCGCCAGGTTGCGGAATAAAAGCGGATGTTGCCCGCGCGGATTGCCAGCTCGGGATCGGTAATGTCCAGCGGCCTGTCGTCAACCAGGCGCGGATCGGCAAAGCCCTGCCGCTGCGCGAGCCGCAGAAAATCGTTCCAGTACAACGCGCCGCCCAGACACTCGCCGTACATCACGGGATCATTGCGAAGCGGCTCCGGCACGCGCCGGTCGGCGTACACATCGGAGAAATACATTTCGCCGCCCGGCTTGAGCAGGCGATACGCCTCGCGCAGCACGGCATCCTTGTCCGGGGACAGATTGACCACGCAGTTCGACACGATGACATCGAAACTGCCCGGTTCCAGCCCGATCTCGCCGAGGCGTTCAATATAGCCCAGCCTGAAAGTCACATTGTCAAACCTGAACCGTTCGCTGTGGTAGGCGTGGTGCCTCTCGGCAACTTCCAGTTGCTCCACGGTCATATCCACTCCGACCACATGGCCGCGTTCGCCGACAAGCTGCGCCAGCGCATACACATCGCGCCCGGAGCCGCTGCCCAGATCCAGCACCCGGCAACCTTCGAGCAACGGCGGGCAAACCAGGCCGCAACCGTAATAGCGCGACATGACTTCGGGGTGGATGCGCGCCAGCAGCGGCTTGAGCCAGTCCGGCGTCCGCGACGCATCGCAGCAGGCAGAGGTTTTCAGGTCGTCTGAATTCTGAAGCTGCTTGCCGTAATAGTCCTTGACGATTTTATGCATGTGATCTTCCTCGAACAGTTGCCTGAATACGCAGCTACTTCGCTACGCGACATCGTATCGCCATTTGGCTGGCAAGTATTTCAAGTCCTGCGGCTCATCCACATCGTGCAGTGTCTGCCCGGCCAGAAGCGACCAGCCGAGATGCCCGATGCGGGCGATGGTCGTGGCGGCTGCCGCACTGGTGCTCCAGGGTATGTCGCCGAACAGGGATGGGTCAAACTTCTTGAAACCCAGCAGAGCATAGCCGCCATCAGCCGCGCAATGAATAACCGCATCATGTCCCCGCAACGCTTGCGCGGCCTCGCGCAACAAACCGCCCGACATTTCCGCGCAGTCCGTGCCAATCAATAGAATCGGCGTTGCATTTTTCAGCGCGCGCTCCGATGCGCGCGCCAGCCGCGCGCCGAGATCGCCATCGCCCTGGCCGGTAATTTCGATTCCTGCCGGAAGGTGTATTCCCTGCCAGGCCGCCTGGTTGACCTCCGGGGTAACACACAATTCTACCGGGCCAATGCCTGCGGCGAGCGCTTCCTGCAAGGTGTTGCACAGCATCCGCCTCGCCAGCCCGGCAGCCCTTTCTGCACCGAGCGCCGGGATCAGCCGCGTCTTGGCGAAGCCCGGCTGGGGCGCCTTGGCAAAAATTATTATTCTGGTCATCGATAATATTTGGCCAGCTCGCTGGCGGGTACACCGCGCCAGTAAGCCCAGCGCAACCGCCACATCAGCCAGATCGTTCTCCAGACCCCGCGCGTTTCCCAGCGACGCCCGGAGGTGACTACCCGGTCCCGCAGGCAAACCGGTCCTGACAGCGCCAGCAGGCGTTTGGACATTTCGATATCCTCCATCAAGGGCTGCTCCGGAAACCCGCCCACCGCCTCGAAGGCGCTGCGCGCCACGAACATGGCCTGATCGCCGGTGGCGATTCCGGTGAAGCGCGAGCGCCAGTTTATCAGCGGGGCGACCACCCGCAGCATGAAGTGATGGCCATTGATACGCACATCAAAACGCCCCCACACATATTCGTTGGCTCCTCTGCCTCTCCGGACGACAGTTTCGATGGCCTGCTCCGCAGAAGGCGGCAGCGTGGTATCGGCGTGCAGAAACAGCAGGACATCGCCGCTGGCAGCAGCCGCGCCCGCGTTCATTTGCCGCGCCCTTCCGCGCCCGGCGCAAACCAGCCGCACACCCGCACGGGATGCGAATTGCTGCGATTCATCCTCGCTTCCGCCATCCACCACAATCACTTCCGCGCCGCGCGCGCGCAACTGCGCGAGATGCTCCAGCAAACCCGGCAGGCTCGCAGCTTCATTGAGGACGGGAATAATGATCGAGAGCCGCATGGCCTCAGGCGCGCCGCCGGATCGCCTGGCCTATCCGTTTGGCGGCCAGCGGAAATACGCCCAGCAATGCGAAGGACAGCAGCACTTCCGGCGAGAGTATGCCGGACAGGCTGTCGACGCGCCCCAACTGCGTGCCCGCATTCACATACACCAGCGTGCCCGGCAACATGCCCGCCTGGCTGACCCAATAGAAAGTGGCGGTGCGGATGTGCGTCAGCCCCATCAGCAGGTTGATCAGGAAAAACGGAAATACCGGCACGAGGCGCAGCATGAAAAGATAGAAGGCGCCCTCTTTCGCCATGCCCTCGTTGATTCTCTTCAGCTTGTCGCCGAAGCGCTGCTGCACCCTGTCGCGCAGCACGTAACGCGAGGCCAGAAACGCGAGTGTCGCGCCGATGGACGACGCGAAAGACACCAGCAGCGTACCGGCCCAGAAGCCGAACAATGCGCCTATCGCCAGGGACATGATGGTCGCGCCCGGAAACGACAGCGCGACGGCGGCGACATAAATCAAGGATGCCGCCAGAGCGGTCGTCCAGGGAGACTGCGCCCGCATGGCCGCAAACGCTCCCTGGCTCTGCTTGAGCGATTCCAGCGTCAGATAACGATCGAGGCCTATACCGAAAAACAGGGCGAATGCCGCGACCACCAGCAGGACGAGCGCCGCCTTCTTCATGCCGCCCGCTCAGCCGTGCAACAACGCGCCGCCGCAACTGCTGCCCTGCCCCGCAGTGCAGCCGTAACAGTGGTCGGCGACATGGACGATATTTCCCTCCAGACCGGAATACAGAAGATCGCGCAGGTGTGGGCGGCCTTTCCCCGGCAGCGCCAGGCCGAGCTGCTGGTTGAAATCACAGTCGTAGAGATAGCCCTGCCAATCGGCGCTCACCAGATTGCGGCACATCACGTTGCCGAGATTGGCGGCAGAAAAATTTTCCTTCAGCAGGCGCAGGTAATCGTTGAATTGCCCCCTGGAAATCAGCGTGCTGCCAAACCGCTGGATGGGCATGTTGGCCATCACGTACAGCCGGTTGAACACGACACCAAAATTTCCCGACAATTCGCGCCGGTAATCCGCTTGCAGCGCAACCTGATCGGGTGGCAGCGAAGGGCCTGACGGGTTATACACCAGGTTCAGAACGAGGCCGCTGCCTTCCTGCCCGTAACCCAGCGCGTTGAGCTGCCGCAACGCCGCGATGCTTTTATCGAACACGCCTTCCCCGCGCTGTTTGTCCACATTGGCGGAGGTATAACACGGCAGCGATGCCACGATTTCCACCTTGTGGCCGGCAAGGAACTTGCCGAGATCGCACTGCCCCGGCTCGAACAGGATAGTCAGGTTGCAGCGGTCAATCACGTGTGCGCCCAGGGCGGTTGCCCTGCCCACCAGATCGCGAAATCCGGGATGCGATTCCGGGGTGCCGCCGGTCAGATCGAGCGTCCCGATACGGCGTGCTTCCAGCACGCGCGGAACCAGTTCGAGCGCCTCCGCCCCCATCATTTCCGGGCGGCTGGGTCCGGCGTTGACATGGCAATGCAAACAGGTCTGGTTGCACTGGTAGCCCAGATTCACCTGCAACGCTTCCAGTTTGCCGCGTTGCGGCGCGGGGAATCCGGTGTCCCGGAGCAGGGATAACGTGGCGTGCATGATCCTCCTCGATGTAATGTGCCGAACCACAATCGCATGGTTTGCGCCGGTCATTTTAACCGGTTCCCTCTTTTCATTTCATCCGCCGCCGCAATACAATGCCGCCAAGCCGTACCCGGAAAGGCTCTTCCCATGATGAAAATTCGCAGAATGACCGGCTGGTTTTCCAGAATATCCGTTGCGCTGCTCTTCCTCGCGGCGGGCAACCCCGGCCTTGCGCAGGTGGCAGATATTTCGCAAACCGAACTGATGCGGCGCATCGGCACCAACCACGCGCACCTCATCCTGGATGTGCGCACCCCGGAAGAATACAGGGAGGGGCATTTACCGGGCGCCATCAACATCCCTTTTGACCGGCTGGATTCCCGCCTTGCCGAGATTGATTCCTATAAGAACAAAGACGTGGTGCTGTACTGCGGGAGCGGCGGGCGCGTAATCATCGCCGCACTCATCCTGCGATCTGCAGGTTTCAGCAAGCTGCTGCATCTGGATGGAGACATGGACGGGTGGCTCAGAAACGGCAGATTGCCGGTAGCAAGATAGCCGGCCAAGGTAAGTTTGTTCTCGAAAAAAATCATTCATCCCGCTTGCGGGGAAAATCGTGTCCACCCTGGAGTGCGGGAGCTTGCTCCCGTTTTAACGTGAATCTCGCGCAGCGAGGGCATACCGTACCCCTCTCCTTTTGGGATAACCAGCCTGCGTGTGTTGTTGGGGCTTCAGCCCCTTAGTGCAAATTCTGTCCAGCCTCTGGCTGGTAACAGATTTGCCTACCCTTGCGGTACAACCACGG
>JACRPU010000117.1 GCA_016223025.1 Nitrosomonadales bacterium
CGGCGCGCGCAGCGTCACGTACCGGACTCGATCACGACGCTGCGCCTGCGCCTGGGCGTCGCACTCACGAGCAGGCTGGGACATTGCCCGCATTGCAATTGGGTAAGCGCAAAGTTAAGTATATGACACAGTAAGACTAGAAATTCAAAGTTCTATATGCCTCTTGACCAAAGCACGGCAAGGCCTGGAGTACATACTGCCGATACCACCCCCTTTGAAATTGGATTTATAGAGGCGCCCTTTAAAGTAATTCTGCTCTCCGGCAGCGGGGTGGAAGCGTCAACACATGACCGGATAATCGGTATAACCCTTCTCGCCGCCGCCGTAGAACGTCGCCGGATCTGGCGTGTTGAGCGTCGCACCCTTGGCAAGTCGCGCGGGCAAATCCGGATTGGCGAGAAACATCACGCCGAACGACACCAAGTCGGCTGCATTGGCCGCAAGCGCCGCATTGGCGCGCGCCAGATCGTAGCCGCTGTTGGTCATATAGGCGCCCTTCCAGATTTTGCGCAGTTTGCCGAGATCGAACGCAGGTCCAGCCGCGCCGGGTTTTTCTTTACCCATTTCCGTGACGTGCAGATAGGCGAGGCCGAAGCGGTTCAGCTCCCGGATAACATGGCTGAAAATTTCTTCGGGCTGCGAGTCGCGCATGTCGTTGAACGGCTGCAACGGCGAAAGCCGGATGCCGACGCGGTTGCCGCCCCACACCGCGCATACCGCTTCGGTCACTTCCAGCATCAGCCGCGCGCGTTTCGACACGGTATCGCCGTAGGCATCGTCGCGCTGGTTCGAGCCATCGCGCAGGAACTGATCCAGCAGATAACCGTTGGCGCCGTGGATTTCCACGCCGTCGAAACCGGCGTCCAGCGCGTTTTTTGCGGCGCTGCGGTATTGCCCGATGATGGCGGAGATTTCGGAGAGCGACAGCGCGTGCGGGGTCACGTAATCCTGCATGCCCTGGCAGGTGTAAACCTGGCCTGCCGGTTTGATCGCGGAAGGCGCGACCGGCAGCTTGCCGCCGGGCAGCAGGGACGGGTGGGAAACCCGCCCGCAGTGCCACAGTTGCAGAAAGATGTGCCCGCCCCTGGCGTGAACCGCATCGGTTACGCCCTTCCAGCCCGCGACCTGCGCGGCGCTGTGGATGCCGGGCGTAGCGGGATAGCCCACCGCATCGGCGGCAATTTGCGATCCCTCGGTAATAATCAGCCCGGCGCCGGCGCGCTGCGCGTAGTATTCCGCGTTGAGCGGCTGCGGGGCGTTGCCTTCTCCGGCGCGGTTGCGCGTCATCGGCGCCATCGCCATGCGGTTGGGCAAAGTGTAAGGGCCGATCTGGATGTGCGAGAACAGCGTGATGTTTGCGGGCATGTCATCTCTCTCTGTTTAACGTGAATCTCGCGTAGCGAGGGCATACCGTACCCTTCTCCTTTTGGGAGAGGGGGAACGGTGGTGAGGGAGCGATCATGGCGCAGACGAATCATCATTCGAGGTGGCCTGCGCCATGATCGTTGGGTAATGAGTCAAACTCCGCCCAGCGATTTCACCGGACTGGCAATGGTGTCGAGATGCGCTATCGCTTCGCCCTCGTGGAACATCCACAGCGAGCCTGGCTGCATGGTGATCCAGGGTTCGTTGTCGGTGAGCGGCAGGGTGGCGACGACGGCAACGCGGTCATTCGGCTTGGTCACCTCGCTGAAATCCACCGTGACATCCTCGTCTTTCAGGTGCGCCACGGCAAAAGGCGCGCGCCGGACGATATGGGCCAGTTCGGTGGAACAGTGCGCGAACAGGCAATCGCCGTTGGACAGCAGGTAGTTGAAAATGCCGGTTCCGGCTATCCGGCAGGTCAGCTCGTGCAGCGCAGCGAACAGCGTTTCGCGCGGCGGCGCCGCATTGCCGAACCGCTGGCGCAGGCTTTGCAGCAGCCAGCAGAAAATCAGCTCGCTGTCGGTATTGCCTGCGGGCAGGCAACTGCCATCGAGCGCCGGATCGAATTCGGGCAGGTTGCCGTTGTGCGCGAAAATCCAGTAGCGCCCCCACAGCTCGCGGATGAACGGGTGAGTATTTTCCAGCGACACCACGCCCTGCGTCGCCTTGCGGATGTGCGCGACGACGTTCAGCGAGCGGATCGGGTAGTTGCGCACCAGTTCGGCGATGGGCGATTGCGCCGATGGCTGCGGGTCGAGAAACAGGCGCACCCCCTTGCCCTCGAAGAAGGCGATGCCCCAGCCGTCCGCATGCACGTCGGTCGCGCCGCCGCGCTTCTGGAAGCCGCTGAAGGAAAAGCAGATGTCCGTGGGGACATTACAGTTCATCCCGAGCAGTTGGCACATAATGTTCCCCGGATTTTGTCTGGAAAACTGCTTTTGCTTATCTGGCTGCAACGCGGCAGGAAAGTGGCTGGCAGTGGTGCCGGGTGCAAGAATCGAACTTGCAACTAAGCGTTACGAGTGCCTTGTTTTACCATTAGAACTAACCCGGCCTTGCGATGCCGGCAACACCTGTTGCCGGCAGGCGGATTATAACCCGCCCTTCCAGCCCGTTGCATCATCTCGCTACCGTCAGGCGGAGGCAAGCGCCCTGGGTAGCGGGAACACCACGTTCTCGCTGATGCCGTCCAGTTCCCTTACGCCCGTCGCGCCGAGCTGTTTCAGCCGCTCGATGACCTCTTTCACCAGCACCTCCGGGGCGGAAGCGCCTGCGGTGATGCCCACGCGCGATTTCCCGGACAGCCACTCAGCCTGCACTTCGCCGGCGTTGTCCACCAGATAGGCGTGTACGTTCATGTTGCGCGCCACTTCGCGCAGACGGTTCGAGTTCGAGCTGTTGGGCGATCCCACCACGATGATCAGGTCGCATTGCCCGGACATGATCTTGACCGCATCCTGGCGGTTTTGCGTGGCATAGCAAATATCGTTCTTCTTGGGGCCGGTAATATTGGGGAATCGCACCTTGAGCGCGGCGATAATGGTGCCGGCATCATCCAGGGAAAGCGTGGTCTGGGTGACATAGGCCAGATTGTTTTCGTCTGCAACGCTCAGGTGCTGAACGTCGGCAAGCGACCCCACAAAGTGCATGCCGCCGTCGCTCTGGCCCATGGTGCCTTCCACCTCCGGGTGTCCGGCATGACCGATCATGATGATCTCCTTGCCCTGCTCGCGCATGTGCATCACCTCGATGTGCACCTTGGTCACCAGCGGGCAGGTGGCGTCAAATATTTTCAATCCGCGCGCCTCGGCCTCGCGCCGCACCGCCTTCGATACCCCGTGCGCGCTGAATATGAGGATGCTGCCGGTTGGCACATCCGCCAGGTCTTCGATGAATATGGCGCCCTTCCGCCGCAGGTTGTCCACCACGAACCGGTTATGCACGACTTCGTGGCGCACGTAAATGGGCGCACCGTGCAGCGCCAGCACGCGCTCGACGATTTCGATGGCGCGATCCACGCCGGCGCAGAAACCGCGCGGTTTGGCCAGCAGCACGTCCATCAGGTCTTTCCTGTTTTATTGGAAAAGCTGTCCAGCAGCAGCAGCGCCGCCCCGCAAGTAATGGCCGAATCCGCGACATTGAATGCCGGGAAATGGTGGCCGCTCCAGTGAAAGTCCAGGAAGTCCACCACGTGGCCGTAGGAGATGCGGTCAATCAGGTTGCCGAGCGCGCCGCCCAGCACCAGCGCCAGCGCGAAACAAAACAGTTGCTGCCGCGAATGTCTGCGCAGCAACCAGGTGATCCATATCGAGGCAACCACCGCGATGGCGCTGAACAGCCAGCGCTGCCAGCCGCCCGCCTCGTTGAGCATGCTGAACGCGGCGCCCTTGTTGTGCGCCAGCACCAGATTGAAAAAGCCCGTTACCGGCAGGCTTTCGCCGTAAGCGAAATGGCTGCTGATCCACAGTTTGCTGATCTGGTCGAGTATGACGATCAGCGCGCTCAGCCCGAGCCAGCGCGACAGGTTAAGCATACTGGCGTGCCTCGTTCTCCTCGTCATTCTTTTCGATGCAGGAAACGCAGCGCCCGCACAGCGCAGGATGGTTGGCATCGCTGCCCACATCGGCGCGATAATGCCAGCAGCGCTCGCATTTGGCGTGGGCGCTGGGTTTTACCTTAACCTCGACATCCAAGCCTTCATCAACTTTATGAAGTGTTGCACGAGAAGTAATGAATACATATTTCAGTTCATCTTGCACACGACTTAGTACTTCGTAACTACGTGCTGTCGCATATATATCAAGTTCTGCTGCTAAAGAAGAGCCAATCTCTCCAGCTCCACGCATGATTTCCAATTTTTTATTAATTTCTTGCTCACGCAAGTTTCTGATGTATTTCCACAGATTGGTACTACCTTTTGTCAGTTGAATTTCAGGTATCTTATACCACTGCTGTTCGAACACGCTCACGTCATCTTTGCCGGTCAATGTTGTCCATACTTCTTCGCCGGTGAAGCTGAGTATCGGCGCCATCAGGCGCACCAAGCTGTGGGTGATGTGATGCAGCGCATTCTGCGCCGAGCGGCGCGCCTTTGAATCTTCACCGGCGGTGTAGAGGCGGTCTTTCAAAATATCGAGATAGAAGCCGCCAAGGTCTTCCGAGCAGAAGGTTTGAAGCTTTTGCGCCACGAGGTGGAATTCATAGCGCGCATAGTCCTGCACCAGTTCATCTTGCAGGTTTTTGACCAGCGCCAGCGCATAGCGGTCAACTTCCAGCCATTGTTCCACCGGCATGGTATGTTTCGCCGCATCGAAATCGGCGATATTCGCCAGCAGGAAGCGCAGCGTATTGCGGATGCGGCGGTAGCTTTCCACCACGCGCTTGAGTATCTCGTCGGAAATGGTCAGTTCGCCGGAGTAATCGGTGGAGGCCGCCCACAGGCGCAGGATGTCGGCGCCGAGCGTGTCGAGCACCTTCTGCGGGGCAATCACATTGCCCCTGGACTTGCTCATCTTGTGGCCCTGCCCGTCCACGACAAAGCCGTGCGTCAGCAAGGCCTTGAAAGGCGCGCGGCCATTGATCGCGCAGCCGGTCAGCAAGCTGGACTGGAACCATCCGCGATGCTGGTCGGAGCCTTCCAGGTACAGGTCGGCGGGCGTATGCAGATCCGCGCGGCGCTGTAACACGGATGCGTGCGTGACGCCGGAATCGAACCACACGTCCAGCGTGTCGGCGAGCTTCCGGTAGCGCGCCGCATCATCGCCCAGCAAGTCCGCAGAGTTCAGATCAAACCATGCCTCGATGCCGGATTGCTCGACCCGCAATGCGACCTGCTCCAGCAACTCCGGCGTGCGCGGGTGCAGTTGCATGGTTTCCCGATGCACAAAGAACGTCATCGGCACGCCCCAGCTCCGCTGGCGCGACACGCACCAGTCGGGGCGGTTCTTTATCATCGCCTCCAGCCGCGCGCGCCCCCAGGCCGGGAAGAATTCGGTTTGTTCGACGGCGCGGTTCGCAAGGTCGCGCAGGCTTGAACCCCCCCCGGCCCCCCTTTGATAAAGGGGGGTATCCGCTACATGCCTGCGCTCGGCGATCAAATCGTCGGCCTCATTCTCCTCCCTTTGCAAAAGGGGGGCCGGGGGGGATTTCTGTTCCATCCCGATGAACCACTGCGGCGTGGAACGGAAAATGATCGGCGTCTTGTGCCGCCAGCAATGCGGGTAGCTGTGCCGCAATTTTTCCTGATGCAGCAGGTGGCCGCTGGCGTGCAGCGCTTCCAGAACGACATCATTGGCTTTCCATACGAACATGCCGCCGACCAGCGGCACATTGGCGAAAAACTTGCCGTCGTCGCCCACCGGATTGTCGCCCGGCAAGTCATATTTCTGGCCGATGAAATAATCGTCCAGCCCGTGCGCCGGCGCGGTATGCACCAGGCCGGTGCCCGCCTCCAGCGTAACGTGTCCGCCGCAGATAATGGGCACGATGCGGTCGTAAAACGGGTGTTGCAGCGGCAGCAATTCCAGCGCTGCGCCGTTGCACCGACCGGCAACCTCGCCATCCAGTTGAAACCGTTGCAAGCAGCTTTCCATCAGCTCCGCGACCAGCAGCAAATATCCTTTGGCGGTCTTGACCAGGCGATACTCGTGCTCCGGATGCACGCAAACCGCCTGGTTGGCGGGCAGCGTCCACGGCGTGGTGGTCCAGATCACCGCATAAACTCTGGCTTCGCCCGGCAGCGACACGCCGAACGCCCGGGCAAGCCAGATCTTGTCCTTCACCTCGAACCCCACATCAACCGCGGGCGAAGTCTTGTCCTCGTATTCCACTTCCGCTTCGGCCAGCGCCGACTGGCAATCCAGGCACCAGTTCACCGGCTTGCGCCCCTGGTATAAGTAGCCGCGCCCGTAGATGGTTCCGAGCGCTCGAATGATGTCGGCCTCGGTCTTGTAATCCATCGTCAGATAAGGGTTATCCCAATCGCCCAGCACGCCGAGGCGGATGAAGTCATTTTTCTGCCGCTCGATCTGTTCTTGCGCGTAGGCGCGGCACAGCTCGCGGAACTGCGCGGGGGGGATGGCCTTGCCGTGTTTCTTCTCCACCTGCAACTCGATCGGCAGGCCGTGACAATCCCAGCCCGGCACATAGGGCGCATCGAAACCTGCCAGTGTCTTGCTCTTGACGATAATGTCCTTGAGCACCTTGTTCACCGCATGGCCGATGTGGATGTCGCCGTTGGCATACGGCGGGCCGTCGTGCAGGATGAATTTACCGTTAGGCGCATTCTTTTTCGCCGCACGGATTTTCCGGTAGCGCTGCTGCTCCTGCCAGCGCGCCACCATCAGCGGTTCCCGCCTGGCAAGATCGCCGCGCATCGGGAACTGGGTGTCGGGTAAATTCAAGGTATTTTTATAATCGGTCATGTTTGCTCGAATTCTGGTTTACGGCCATCTCAAAAGTTGTCAATTTTACCATCCAAAGCTGTGAGCAAAGCCATGACCCGCGCCGGGTAGCCCTATAGCTCCGCCAAGGCGCGGCCTACCAACGAAATCCGGCATCATAGCTGAATCTGCTTCCCTCAGTTGAGAGCACACAACTCGCGGGGAAAACAATGCGCGCAGATTCCCCCTCACCCGTGCGTGGCTGTTGCCGCTTCTGCGGCTCTACAACTCACTGCCCACCCCTTGCGGGTGCAACCCCTACCCATGAACCTCAAACCGGGAAGGGCGGGATGTGGTGCAACAAAGTCAGGCAATCTGCTGTCGGGCAAACCCGATGCGGAATTGACACTCGAAGGAATCGCATCGTTCGCGGTTGATGCGGTTCGCAGGCTCACCACATCCTGCGGCTATGCACTCCGCTCCAGCTCGTGGGGCTCAATTCGGGCGAAAAAATTTCCGGCCTGTTTCTTGAACTTCGCCAGAAACACCGCCACTTCCTCCTGCTTCACATCGCCGCACCCGGCATGCCGCACCACAAAAGCAAACTCATCAGGCTTTCTTAAGCTTCGGTTAAGAATCGGTTGGCAAGCTGCCTCCAACCGTTGAGCCGCATGACAAGAACACCGGACAAACCCCAAAAAGACACGCAACATTTATTCGTTAACAGGCAGTTACCTTTCACACCGAACAGTAAACCATCATGGGAAAATCAGGCGTTGCAGAAAAACTCGGCTCTTGGACAGTTGCCGATCCAATCTCCCTCCATGCCGCGCTGGAGCATCACCGGGCAGGGCGCCTGCCGCAGGCGCAGGCGCTCTACCGGCAAATTCTTCAGGCTGCGCCGGATCATGCGGACGCGCTGCATTATCTTGGCGCAATCGCCAGCCATGATGGCAGGCATCGCGACGCCGCCGAACTCATCAGCAGGGCGATCCGCATCCACCCCTCGCGCGCCATGCACTACAACCTGGGCAACGCGCTCAAGGCGCTGGGCGATCTGGGCGGTGCCGCCGAGAGCTACCGCAAGGCACTCGCGCTCAAGCCGGATTACGCCGAAGCGCACGTCAACCTGGGCAACGCGCTCAAGGAACAAGGCAAGCTGGAGGAGGCGATCGGCCATTACCGCAAGGCGACCCAATCCGACCCGAACATGGTTGGCGCGCACGCCAATCTCGGCAACGCGCTCAACGAGCTTGGCCGACCTGCCGAGGCGGTGGCCAGCTATCTCCGGGCACTCCGGTTAAGGGCAACCCCGGAAAGCGAAATCGGGTTCGCCCAATCCGTGACCCGGCTGCGGTTTCATCAGGAAATCGCCGGCGCCCGCGCTTGTCTGATCCGCGCAATAACCGAGCCATGGGGTCGTCCCGGCGATTTCGTGTCGCCGGTCGTTTCGCTGGTCGCGCTTGACCCGGACATCAAGGAGTGTATGGAGCGCGCCGCCAGCGCCTGGCCGGCCAGAATATCCGGGCCGGATCTGTTCGGGGCGGACGGGCTGGCCGCGCTGGCAGGCGACCGTCTGCTGCAATGCCTGCTGGAGAATGCGCCGGTGAGCGACCAGGGCATGGAGCGGCTGCTGACCCTGGCCAGGTTTGCCCTGCTTGAAACCGCCGAAGCGACTGCCTCCGGAGATCCGGAAGAAATAGCCCTGCCATTCTACTGCGCCCTGGCACGGCAGAGCTTCATCACTGAATATGTTTTTGCCTATACCGGGGAAGAGATCGAGCGGGCAAAGCTGCTGCTGCGGCGCCTGGTTACAGCCGTTGAAGCGGGGGCACCTTTTCCGGCGTTGTGGCTCGCGGCTGTGGCGGCCTATTTTCCGATATTCTCCCTGCCTTCCGCCGAAGCGCTGCTGGATCGTTCGTGGCCCGAACCGGTGGCCGCCTTGCTGGCGCAGCAGGTGCGAGAGCCTCTGGAAGATATCCTGTTCCGCTCCGGCATTCCCGCGCTGACCGCGATCGAGGACGAGGTATCCCTCCTGGTGCAGCGGCAATACGAGGAGAACCCTTATCCGAGATGGGTAAAAATGCCGTCCGGCGACAATGCCGCCTGCACCGACCATTTCGCGCAGGTGCAGGCTCTCGGCAAGGGTGACGGGCTCGACATCCTGGTTGCGGGATGCGGGACAGGCCAGCATTCGATCCTGGTGGCGCAACAATTTCCGGGCGCCAGGGTGCTGGCCGTTGACCTCAGTTTAACCAGCCTCGGCTACGCCAAAAGGAAGACGCTGGAGCTCGGGTTGACCAATATCGAGTACGCGCAGGCCGACATCATGAGGCTGGCCGGGATCGGGCGGACATTCGACGTGATCGAATCGGCTGGCGTGCTGCATCATCTGGCAGACCCGCTGGCGGGCTGGAAGGTACTGCTTTCCCTGCTGCGGCCAGGCGGCCTGATGCGCCTGGGTTTGTACAGCGAGCTGGCGCGCCAGCATATCGTTGCCGCCAGGCGCTTCATCGCCGAGCGCGGTCACGCGCCCAGCGCGGAGGGCATCCGCCAATGCCGCCAGGAACTGATGGCCTCCGTAAACGATGCGCTGCTCGGGCGGCTGACGTCATCCCGCGACTTTTTCGGTACCAGTTCCTACCGCGATCTGATATTCAATGTCCAGGAACACCGTTATACGCTGTCTCAACTGAAAGAAAACCTTGCGGAACTGGGCCTGAATTTCATCGGGTTTTCCGTTGAGCCAAGCCTGCTGAGCCAGTACAAACGTCGCTTTCCCGATGACCTGTCGCAGACCAATCTCGATTGTTGGGATATTTTCGAGCACGAAAACCCCAATATGTTTTTTGGCATGTACCAGTTCTGGGTGCAGAAGCGCGGCTGAAAAACCATCCCGAGGAATTCACCGTGCAACGCTTTGCCGGCAACTACCGCACAAAACGCTCAAGGCGGGAGCGCGCGTATTGGCGATCAACGTCAATAGCCCCTTCCATTGACGCGACTTCGCTATAGGACCGGATCGCTCCTTCCGCATCCCCCCTTCTTGCGCGAACGTCCCCCACTCTCACCAATATCTGACCGAGGAAAGGATACGCTTTGGGGAAGTCGGGCTGAATCGCAATGACCCTGCGCATGTTGGCCTCCGCCAGATCCCACTCGTTATCGTGCCAATAGACCATCGCCAGTGAATTGTAAGGTAGCGCCCAATTGGGTGCCGCCTGTATGGTGCGCAGCATCATGTCCTTCGCCAGATCGAAGCGATTGAGATAGTACGCCCTCATCCCGATCGAGAAATAATTGCTGCCGGGATTTTTTAACGAAGTATCGAGGGGGAGAAACGCGATTGCGCCTGCCGCTATGGCGGTGATGAACGGCAATTTTCCTTTATTCATGGATGCGAGGATCGCCGCACCCGAACCGGCCACGACAAACATGAACGGCGCAGCCGCGTAGCGGTACCGGCCAAACACAAAGAACAGCATCACTCCGCCCAGAATGGCTATTGATGCCGCGATGATCGGGCGCGACTCTTCCTTCGCGCTCCACAGGGCCATTGCTCCGATAACGAAGAGCGGAAGCAGCAAGCCAAAGCGGAGAATCCCGCCAAGCGCTGTCAACACGCGCGATTCGGGAACGTAGGCCTTATAGGCGTCGTGATCCGGCCATTCGTAATCGCTGAGAACCAAACCCGCTTTCCGCGCCATCACCTTGAACCATGCGACCGGTTGCGCCGCGATTTCGCGCATCGCCCTCCCGAACCACCACCGGGATGCCTCGCTGCCGGACACTTGCCGGTTGAGAGCGGCGCTCGCGATCCGTTCCGAATCTTTCTGCTCGTACTCGATAACCCCCCGATTAAAGGAAAGCTCACGATAATGCCCTCCGGCCCCCCGGCCATTCCCGATCCAGAAGTTCAGGCCGGCGCTGGAAGATGCGACGACCGGATCGTTGGCTACCCGGTAATTTCTGGCAATCACCGGCGCCTGGATCAGGGAAACGCCGATCAGCAGGCCGCAGACCCAACGCGCCCGCTGCCGCCATGCAACCGCCGGTTGCACGAGCATCCAGCCAGCCATTACCGGCAAGACCATCAGGTAGTGCTCGACCGCCATCGCCGCCAGGGCGGTAACACCGCCGATGGCCGCCGCCGCCGGCATTGTCCGGTTACCCGCAAGGAACCGGGTGACAAAAAAAACGATCAGCGAGCCGAGCAGCAGCGCGATTCCGGATTTATGTACCAGCAGATCATAGAACAAACCCGGCGCATACAGGGCCGCCAGCAAACCCGCGATCCAGCCAGCACGCCGCCCGAAAAGGCGAAACGCCGACAGGGATAACAGCAGGCAGCCCGCCCCGGCCAATATGGCCTGCACGATCCGCGGCACCCAGGGATCAGGGGAGAAAAGCCAGTAGAGCGCCCCGAGGAAATAGGGATACAAGGGGGCCTGAAAGAAGACGGTGTGATCGCTCTCGCCGGCGGCCAGGCGCAACGCCCATTCGTGATAGTACTGGGAATCTCCCACATAGATGCCGAACAGCGGCGTGCCGGATATCTCCAGGGCCACAAGCAACCTTGCCGCCACGGCAATCACGAAAATTACACCTGCAACAATATACGGCGATTGCCGGTTTGTGGTCATTTGAGGTTCACCCAACGGGCATGGCGAGTAGCCACCCCTGATTATGAAACTCGCTATGCCCGTTCCCTCACTCTACTCTCTCCCGGAGGGAGAGAGGGCGAAGCCCTCGCTGCGCGAGTTTCACGTTAATATTTCCGCCGCCCAAAGAGTTTGCCGTTGCGTGAAACGCAGCGATACCCGACAAAAGCTCCGATAATATCCGCGCTTTTATTGCTGGTCGCCGCCCTGCTCCCTTTTGGCAACCTTGATGCCGAGCTGTTTCAGCTTGCGGTACAGGTGGGTGCGCTCCAGGCCGGCCTTTTGCGCCACGCGCGCCATGTTGCCGTCCTCCTTGCGCATGTGATAATTGAAATACAGCCTGTCAAAAACGTCGTGCGCCTCGCGCAGCGGAAGATCGAGGGGCAACCGGAACTGCGCCGCCGCTCCGGTGGCTGCCTCACCCGAACCTGCGACCGATTGCGGGCGCGGTTGCGGCACACCCTGCCGGATCGCCCTGGCAACGGTATCGAGCAGTTTCTGCAATGCGACGGGTTTTTCCAGAAAGTCCACCGCGCCGATGCGCGTCGCTTCCACCGCCGTTTCTATGGTGCCGTGGCCGGACATCATGATTACCGGCATGGTCAGCAAACCTTGCGCGACCCATTCCTTGAGCAGGGCGACGCCATCGGTGTCCGGCATCCAGATGTCCAGCAGCACCAGATCCGGCGCCCGGCGGTTGCGGAACTCGCGCGCGCGCGCGGCATTTTCCGCCAGATGCACTTGATACCCTTCGTCGAACAGGATTTCCGAGAGCAACTCGCGTATGCCCACTTCGTCATCCACAATCAGAATTTCCCTGGCTGCCATCATGCGACCCCGTTAACTGTAGGCAGGGTGACGCTTACCCGCGTCCCGCCCGATATGACATTTTCGATGGCGATGCTGCCGCCATGTTCTTCCACGATTTTTTTCACGATGGCCAGGCCCAGCCCGGTGCCTTTGGACTTGGTCGTCATGTAGGGTTCGAAGGCGCGCGCCAGCAGGTGTGCCGGAAATCCGCTGCCGTTGTCCTGCACGTGCAGCTTCAAGGCGCCGGCCTCGTCCGCCGTGCTCAGGACAATTTCCGGCCGGTTTGCGCCTTGCAGCGCATCCTGCGCATTTTGCAGCAGGTTGTGGATGACCTGGCGCAGGCGTGTCGCGTCGCCCTGCACCCCGGCCTGCCGCGCATCGAGGTGCAGCGTGATCGGGGTGAGGTTCGCCTCGTACAGCCCCATCACTTCGCGCAGCAACTGGTGCATGTCCAGCGTCACCAGTTTGAGCGCGGGCGCGCGGGCATAATCGGCAAAATCCGTCACCATGTTTTTCATTGCCCCCACCTGGCTGACGATGGTTTGCGTGGCGCGCTGCAACAGCAGCGCATCGCTCTCGTCCAGTTTCGCGCTCAGCTTGTGTTGCAGGCGTTCCGCGGAAAGCTGGATCGGGGTGAGCGGGTTCTTGATTTCGTGGGCCAGCCGGCGCGCCACCTCGCCCCATGCGGCCTGGCGCTCCGCCTGCAGCAGGTAGGTAATGTCGTCGAACACCACCACGTAGCCTCTCTCCGCCGCCGATGACAACCGGGTGCCGCGTATCAGCAGCATCTGGTTGCCGTTCTTGCTGGGCCGTTCGATCTGGCGTTGCCACTCGCCGCCCGGCACCCCGTCAAACGCCCCGACAACCGCCTCGAAAAAGGGGCGCATCAAAGGGTGTTTGGCGACGACTTCCTGCAACGGCTTGCCCGGCATATTCAGCAGCGGCGCCCCCAGTATCTGCGCCGCGCTGCCGTTGACCGAGCGCAGCCTGAACTGCTCGTCCACCACCAGCACGCCGGACGACAGGTGCGCCAGCACGCTTTCCAGGTAAGCCTTGGCATTTTCCACCTGGAGCTGCTGCTGCTCGCTGGTTTTTCTCGCATCGGACAACTGCTGCGTCATCTGGTTGAACAGGCCGGTCAACGCGCCAAACTCATCCCTGCTTTGCACCGGATACTTGCCGGTAAAATCCCCCTGCGCGACCGCGCGCGTACCTGCTGCCAGCGCGGCGAGCGGCGCGCTCAGCCGCTCGCTCAGAAAAAAAGCCGCCGACACCGCGCTCAGCAGCACGATCAGCAGCGACAGGGTGAGGGTGATGCCGTATAGCCGCTTCAACCCCAGACGGGACAATGACAACTGCTGGTAGTCGCGGTAAACCGCCTGCACGGTTTCCGCATCGTCGGAAAGCCGTTTCGGTATCGGCTGCACGAATTGCAGGATGCGCGTTTCCTGCGACAGGCGTTCCGGGTTGACCGGCACCAGCACGCGCAACACCAGGCTGTTGTCGGGCAGTGTGTCCACAATGCCGTACCAGCCTTGCTTGCGCGCCTCGCGCAGCATGGTGGCGTCCGGCATGTTGGGGGACAGTTTGTTGCTGCTGCTGGCAAAGGCCAGCAGATTGCCGCCGGCATTGAACAGCGCCGCCTCCTGCGCCGTCCCCTCGTCTATCAGCCTGCCCAGCGTGAGCGCGTGCTGATCGGGCGCCTGCTCGGCCAGCAGCAGGGCGACAAACTGCCCCTTCCTGGCCAGTTCCTTGAGGCCGTTTTCCAGCGAGCTTTTGCCGAGGTTCAGGCCGCCCTCCAGCGCTTTTTCCACCCTGACATCGAACCAGGATTCGATGCTCTTGCCGAGAAACTGCACCGATACGGCATATACCAGCAACCCCGGCAGCACCGCGATCAAGGTAAAAAACAGCGCGAGGCGCAACGTCAGCTTCGCGCCGAACACCCGCGCCCGGATCTTGCCGCGCAACCGCCACAACTGGTATCCCACCAGCACCGCGAGGCATAACGCCAGCGCCCCGGCCAGCGCCAGCAGGGCGTAATAATTGCGCGAAAACAGGTCGGTGTTGGCGCTGGCGCGGGATAGCAGATACAGCAGCAGACTGCCGATCAGCGCGCTGAAAAAGATCAGATACTTCACGGCCCGCTCACCTCGGTTGCGCGGATGGATCGGGGCGCACTACCCAGCGGTGCCAATCGGAATCGAGATTCCAGTCGTTGTTGGTCAGGGCGTTGACTTGCAGCGGTTTGGGCAGTTGCGTCACATCGAGGCGCATGCGCACCGACGCAACATAACTGTTTTCCTTCCTGAGCAGCTTTTCCGCCAGGAAACCGCCGCCCCCGTTGAGCAGTTCCGCCGGGATGGGCGTGGCAGACTGCCGCCGGATGGTGCCCAGCGCGTCATCCTGGCTGGCAAAATTCTGGAACAGCGAGCCGCGCGTAATGCGGTACTGGCTGGTCAGGCTGTTGTATGACAGCCTGATGGTCTGCTCGTTTTGTGCAACCGTCTCGTCCAGCCAGTACCAGCGAGGTCGCGTCAGGGTAAACTCGGTGACGAAATACAGCGGCACCCCCTGCGTGAGCGCCTGCTCCACAACCGGATTCAGGCCGACATCAAAATCGGCGGAAATCTGGTAGCCGCCGTCGGAGAAATAGGCCTCCGCCTTGCGCACCGCAATGCCTTCGGCGGAGGCCGGGGACAGGGGGCAGAGGGCGGAAAACAAAAGGCAGAGAACGGCAAGCAAACGGCGCGCGCCGCTGCCAGAACGCAGCCACATCCTGTTATCCATGCAGAAAATACGGCGCGCGAACTTGTGTCATCAGCCCCCCGCTCCCCGTTTGTGCAACAGCGCATAGTAAAATCCGTCGTGCCGGTCATCCGGCAGAAGCTGCCCCTCGTTCAAACCGGGCATGGCGACTCCCTCTGTCTTCTGTAACCGCGCGTCGCCGTGCTGCCGCAGAAATTCGGCGATGACATGCTGGTTCTCCCGCGCAAAAATCGAACACGTCGCGTAAAGCAATGTACCATCACTTTCCAGCAATCGCCACAGCGCCCCGAGAAGTTGCGACTGCTGTCGCGCGAATCCTTCCGCGTCCGACGCGCGGCGCAGCCACTTGATATCGGGGTGGCGGCGCACCACTCCGGAAGCGGAACAGGGCACGTCGGCCAGTATGCGCCGGAAGGGCCTGCCATCCCACCACTCTTCGGGTTGCCCCGCATCTCCGCACTGCAAACGGGCGCGCAAACCCAGCCGCCGCAAGTTTTCGCTTACCCGCTGCAGGCGCTGCGCGTCCTTGTCCAGCGCCGTCAAGTCTATTTGCGCCAGCTCCAGCAGGTGCGCGCTTTTGCCGCCCGGCGCGGCGCAGGCGTCCAGCACGCGCATGCCGTCGCGCACGTCGAGCAGGTGTGCCGCATATTGCGCGCCGGCATCCTGCACCGACACCAGGCCGTCAAAAAACCCCGGCAGTTTGTCCACGGGAACGGGGTGCGCCAGCAGAATTGCATCGGGGGGAATCAGGCTGGCTTGGATGTCGTGCCGCGCGAGCAGCGACAAATACTCCTCCGGGTTTGAGCGGCGGCGATTCACGCGCAATGCCATCGGCGGATGCCGGTTGCCGGCCAGCAGTATCGCTTCGGCGCGTTCGCCGTATTGCGCGTTGACCGCATCTATCCACCATTGCGGGTAGGAGTAGCGTCCTTCGTCCGTGCCGGCCGCGGCGGCCAGCAGCGCGTCGCGGTTGCGCAGAAAATTGCGCAGCACCGCATTGACCAGTCCGCCAGCCGCCGCGTTGTGCTTGCGGGCGGCGCGCACGGCATGATCCACCACCGCATGCGCTGCCGCTTTGCTGTACTGGAGCTGGTACAGCGCCACCAGCAGCAGGCAGCGCAGCCGCTCATCCCGCACCGGCTTGTGCAGCAACTGCTCCAGCACGCGCGCCAGTTGCCCGTAAAAGCGCAGTGCGCCATAGCTCAAATCCTGCAACGCGCCGCGCTGCTGCTGCGTCAATCCGGGTGCGGCCCGCAGGAACGTTTCCAGCACCTGGTTCAGGCTGCTCCCGCCCAATACCTGGCACACCGCATGGCTGGCGCCCCATTGCACAACGTCCATCAGGTAAACCGGTCACCCGGTCGCACCGCGAACCCCTGCACGAATTGCGCGGCAGGCAAGGCTTTGGCATTGGCCCGCTGCAGGATTTCCAGGCGCAAAGCGCCCTTGCCGCACGCAACAACGATGCCGTTTTTTTCTACTCTCAGCACGCTTCCCGGCTCTCCTCCGGAATCGTCGAGTGCGCTGGCCTGCAAAATCTTGATGGCAGTCCCGTCAAGCCGGGCGGTTGCGAGCGGAAAGGGATTGTAAGCGCGCACCGCACGCGCGATGCGCGCCGCATCGTCCGCCCAGTTGATCCGGGCTTCTTCCTTGGTCAGCTTGGCGGCATAGGTCGCCAGCGCGTCTTCCTGCGGCACGGGCGCCAGGCGCCCTTGCCCCAGCAAGCGCAATGCGGCGATGACGGCTTCGGCGCCCATCGCGGCAAGTTTGTCGTGCAGCGTTTGCGCGGTGTCGCACGCGCCGATCTGGCAGGATTTTTTCAGCAGCATGTCGCCGGTATCCAGCCCGGCGTCCATCTGCATGAGGGTGATGCCGGTTTCGGCGTCTCCCGCCAGAATGGCGCGCTGAATCGGGGCCGCACCGCGCCAGCGCGGCAAAAGCGAAGCGTGGATGTTCAGGCAGCCGTGCCGTGGCAGTTGCAGCACTGCCAGCGGCAAAATCAGGCCATATGCCGCGACTACCATCACGTCCGCAGCACAGGCGGCGATCTCGCGCTGAATGTCCGCCTGTTTCAGGGACGCGGGCTGCAACACGGGCAGGCCCTGCGCCTGCGCCAATTGTTTGACCGGGCCGGGCGCGAGCCGCATGCCGCGCCCGGCGGGCCGATCCGGCTGGGTCAGCACCGCGACCACGTCAAAGCGGTGCGCCAGCAACGCCTCCAGGGCGGCGGCGGCAAAATGCGGGGTACCGGCAAAAATGATTCTCAAGGCAGCGACCGTTACAGCGTCTCGCGGCGGCGCTTGATGATCCTGGCGCGAAGGCGCGATTGCTTGAGCTGCGAAAGATACTCGACGAACACCTTGCCGTTGAGATGGTCTATCTCGTGCTGCACGCACGTTGCCAGAAAGCCGTCCGCCTCCAGGGTAAAGTGGTTGCCTTGCACGTCCAGCGCGCGCACGGTGATGCGCTCGGCGCGTTGCACCTTTTCATATACCCCGGGAACCGACAAACAGCCTTCCTCATGAACGCTCTCGCCGCTGCTGGAAATGATTTCCGGGTTAATCATCACCACCAGCCGGTCGCGCGGCTCGGACACGTCCACCACGATGACCTGCCGGTGTACGTCCACCTGGGTTGCGGCCAATCCCACTCCGGGAGCGGCATACATGGTTTCCGCCATGTCGGCGACAAGTTTGCGGACGGAGCCGCTCATTTCGCGCACGGGTTTCGCGACCGTATGCAGCCGCGCATCCGGATATTGCAGTATTTTGAGAATTGCCATAAAAGCTTGCTAATTTAAAGGACTGGATGCAGAATTTGCGCTGCCGCGCGCCCGCGACCGCAGACGGGCGCGCGAGCTCTACTTTATTCCGCCGGGGTTTCCATGCAAAAATTTATTATATCGCTGATTTGCTGTTTGTTGCCCGCCTTCGCCTTTGCCGCTGCGCCTGAAGTCCGCGACAACGCACCGGATCGCCATATCGTGGTGAAAGGCGATACGCTTTGGGACATCTCCGGTAAATTCTTCAACGATCCGTGGAAGTGGCCGCAAATCTGGGGCTTGAACAAGGACACCATCAAGGATCCGCACTGGATTTATCCCGGTGACGTGATTTTGCTGGATCGGGCAACCGGCACCCTGCGCATCGGCGCGGGCGGCGATGCCGACCCATCGGGTTCCGGTACGGTTGTCAAACTGTCCCCCCGGATACACTCGCAGGAAAGTCGGCACGGCGCCATCCCCGGCATCCCGGTCGCCGACATCGAACCTTTTCTGAGCCGCGCCATGGTGGTTGAAAAGGATGCGCTATCCGGCGCTCCCACCCTGGTCGGCACTTACGAGCGGCGCGTCATCCTGGGCAACAACGATATCGCTTACGTGAAAGGATTGACCGAAGGAGAGGGAACGCAATGGCAGATTTATCGTGCCGGCAAGGCGCTTCTTGACCCGGACACCAGGGAAGTGCTGGGCCATGAAGTCATTTACCTCGGCGAAGCGAATGTCGAAAAACTTGCCGATATCAGCACCATCCGGATCACCAAGTCCATCCAGGAAATCACAAAGGGCGACCGCCTCGTCCAGGCTTCCGGCGATCTGCTCAGCAATTATGTGCCGCACGCCCCGCAGAGCGAGATTGCCGCGCGCGTGATCTCGATTTACGGCGGCGTTTCGCAAGGCGGCCAGAACACCGTCATCACGCTCAACAAAGGCCGCCGGGACGGCTTGGAAAACGGGCATGTGCTGGCGCTGACCCGCAAGGGTGAAACGATAAAGGAAAAGGACAAAACTCTGGTTCTTCCGGATATGCGTTACGGCCTGTCGTTCGTGTTCCGCACCTTCGACAAGGTAGCCTACGCTCTGGTGATGCAAACCCGCTTGCCGGTAACCTTGCTGGATAGCGCGCAAACTCCCTGAGAGGCGACTCGCATGTTCTCGGACGCGGAGCTTGCGTCATGGCTCGCCCTGAGCCGGATTTCCGGTTTGGGAAACGAAGGCTCGCGCCGCCTGTTGCAGGCCTTCGGCAGCCCCGCCAATATCTTTGCCGCACCGGCGCACACCCTGAAACCGTTCGTTCAGCCAGCCGTGGCGGAAGCGATTGCCCGAGGCTGGGACGAAGCGGATCTGGCGCCCGTTGCCTCCTGGCTGGAAGATCCGCCGAACGGCATCGTCACGCTGGCCGACCCCGGCTATCCGCAAGCTCTGCTCAACATTTCCGACCCACCCCTGCTGCTGTATCTGAAAGGCCGGCGCGAACTGCTTAACCGGCCAGCGCTGGCCATCGTCGGCAGCCGCAACGCCACCGCTCAAGGATCGAGCAACGCGGAGGCGTTTGCGCGGGCGGCGAGCAGCGCGGGCCTGTGCGTGGTCAGCGGCATGGCGCACGGCATAGATGCCGCCGCGCACCGCGGCGGGCTGAGCGAACAAGGTTCCAGCATCGGCGTAGTCGGCACCGGGCTGGACAAGATTTATCCCGCCGCCAACCGCGACCTGGCGCACCAGATCGCGCAGCAGGGCGCGCTGCTCTCGGAATTTCCTCTGGGCACGCCGCCGCTGGCGGCAAACTTTCCGCGCCGCAACCGCATCATCAGCGGCATGAGCCTGGGCTGCCTGGTGGTGGAAGCTTCGCTGCTGAGCGGCTCGCTGATTACCGCCCGCATGGCTTTGGAGCAGGGGCGAGAAGTGTTCGCCATCCCCGGTTCCATCCACTCGCCCCAGGCCAAAGGGTGCCATTATCTGATCAAACAGGGAGCAAAGCTGGTGGAGTGCGCGCAGGACATCCTGGAAGAACTGGGGCATTTCGCCGCCATGTCTCCCCGGACGGATGGCGCGCAGGAAAACCACCCGCTGTTCGAACATTTGGGTTTCGACCCGGTGGGCCTGGACAGCTTGAGCCAGCGCAGCGGCTTGACGATTGAGACGCTATCCGCCATCCTGTTGCAACTGGAGCTGGAAGGTTGCGTCGCCACCTTGCCCGGAGGGCTTTACCAGCGCATAGGCTGACGGGCATGGCAAACGTGCCGCCCATTGATACGGAACTCGCCATGCCCGTTTCCCCCACCCCAACCCTGGTGGAACTACTGGTGAAACAACTGATGGAACAACTAGCCATTCCGCTAAGCCGCCAAAAAACGGCAGCCAAGCGGCTGGTTATAGCCATCCGACAAAGCCCTCAAGCGGGCAAGTCGCTGGTTATCCCCCGGAGTCCGAAAAACTTTTGGCCGGGCACCCGGGAGAGGGGGCAAACGAATCGCTGCGCGAGTTCCGGGTTAAACCACGCTTTTATCGGAGCACCATGTTTGATATTTTGATGTTTTTGTTTGAGAGTTATTTTTATGCCGGCAACTACCCGAATTCCAACAAGCTATCCCTCAAGCTGAGCGCCGCCGGCTTTGAGCACGAAGATATAAATCGCGCCCTGGATTGGCTTTCCGGCTTGCGGCAGTTAACCCGGAACGACTACCCGGCCACGATCAACAGTGGCGGCGTGCGCTGCTACGCCGAACTGGAAACCAGGCGCATCAGCCCGGAAGCGCGCCGGTTCCTGACCTTCTGGGAACAAAACCATATAATTGCCCCGGTAGAGCGCGAGATGATCCTGGATCGCGCAGTTGCGCTTGGCCGCGACCACCTGCCTTTGGATAAAATCAAGCTCATCGCGCTGATGGTGCTGTGGAACCAGAACGAAGAACTGGAACCCCAGATAATCGAAGAGCTGCTCACACCGGCTGAACCCGGCCTCCTACACTAACCCCGAGCGGAATACATTTTTACATGGCGCTAAATCTGCTGATTGTCGAGTCCCCGGCCAAGGCCGCCACCCTGAAGAAGTATCTGGGCAAGGATTTCGAAGTGCTGGCATCCTACGGTCACGTGCGCGACCTGGTTCCCAAATCAGGTGCCATTGACACCGAAAACGGCTATGCCATGCAATATGAAACCATCGCGCGCAACAGCAAGCACGTGGATGCTATCGCCAAGGCCGCCGCCGATGCGGATCACATCTATCTGGCGCCCGACCCGGACCGCGAAGGAGAGGCCATCGCCTGGCACATCGCCGAACTGCTCAAGGGCAAGCGCGGCCTGAAAAAGAAAGCCTTGCAGCGCGTGGCATTTTACGAGATCACCCAGACTGCGGTGCGCGAGGCGGTGGCGCACCCGCGCGAAATTTCCATCCCCCTGGTCAACGCGCAACAGGCGCGGCGCGCGCTGGATTACCTGGTGGGTTTCAACCTTTCGCCGCTGCTGTGGCGGAAAATCCGCCCCGGCCTTTCCGCCGGACGCGTGCAAAGCCCGGCCTTGCGCCTGATCGTGGAACGCGAGCAGGAAATCGAGGCGTTCCGTTCGCGGGAATACTGGACCGTGCATCTCGACAGCCAGAAAAACAGCGTGCCATTCAGCGCGAAGCTGTTCCAGTACCAAGGGAAAAAACTGGAACAACTCGGCATTGGCAGCGAGGCGGAATATAAAAAAATATCCGCCGCCCTCAATGCGGCCAAGCTGCCGCCCAAAGTCGTGCGCGTGGAGAAAAAAGCCAAACAGCGCCATGCTGCGGCGCCCTTCACCACCTCTACCTTGCAGCAGGAAGCGGTGCGCAAGCTCGGCATGTCTGCCGACCGCACCATGCGCATCGCCCAGCAGCTTTACGAGGGCATGGACATCGGCGGGCAGACGGTGGGGCTGATTACCTACATGCGCACCGACTCGGTTTCGCTGGCAAAAGAAGCGGTGCAGGAAATCCGCGACTACATCGCGGAGCAATTCTCCTCGGAATACCTGCCAAAATCCGCCCCCGTTTACAAGAGCAAAACCAAGAACGCGCAGGAATCCCACGAAGCGATACGCCCCACCTCCATCGCGCGCGCACCGGAGAGCGTGCGCGGGCACCTCACCGCAGACCAGGCTCGACTTTACGAAATGATCTGGAAGCGCACCCTGGCGTGCCAGATGGCCCCCGCGCGCTTCGACACGGTCAGCCTGGATATCCGCCTGGGCGGCGACGACACGCTGTTCCGCGCCAGCGGCCAGACCCTGGTATTTCCCGGCTTCATCGCCGTATACCAGGAAGATACCGACGACAGCGAAGAGGAAGAAGGCGGCAAGCTGCCGCCGCTGGCCGAGGGAGAAACCATCCCGCTCGACAAACTCTACGGTGAGCAGCATTTCACCCAGCCGCCGCCGCGCTACTCCGAAGCCAGCCTGGTGAAAACCCTGGAAGAGCACGGCATCGGGCGGCCCTCCACCTACGCCAGCATCATTTCCACGCTGCAAGCGCGCGAGTACGCGGTGCTGGACAAAAAGCGCTTTCACCCCACCGACGTTGGCCGGGTCGTGACCCGTTTCCTCACCGACCATTTCACGCGCTATGTGGATTACGGCTTTACCGCACAGATGGAAGACGAACTGGACGAGATTTCCGAAGGCAAGCGCGACTGGATTCCGGTGCTGGATGAATTCTGGCGGCCATTCGATGCTCTGGTGAATGAAAAAAAGAATATCGAGCGCAAGGATGTGACCCAGGAATTGCTCGACGAAGCCTGCCCCAAATGCGGCAAGCCGCTCGCCAGCCGCTTGGGCAAGCGCGGTCGCTTCATCGGTTGCACCGGCTATCCCGATTGCGATTACACGCGCAACCTCACGGGCGAGGCCGATGCGGGCGAAGCGCGCAGAGAACTGGGCAGCGATCCGGCCAGCGGCCTGCCGGTGCTGCTATTGCGCGGGCCTTACGGCTATTACGTGCAGCTCGGCGAAGCGGAAACGGGCAGCAAAACCAAGCCGAAGCGCATCTCCTGGCCCAAAGAACTGCCCACGGAAAGCGCGGATCTTCCTGCGGCCATTCAATTGCTGCAACTGCCGAGAGATCTGGGCGCCCACCCCGAAACCGGAAAGAAGATCATCGTCAACATCGGTCGCTTCGGCCCGTACATCGGCCATGATGGAAAATTCAAATCCATCCCCAGGGGCGACAGCATTTTCACCCTACCATTGAACCGCGCAGTGGAATTGCTGGCGCAGGCAAAAACCTCCAACACCGTGTTGCGCGAACTGGGCTTGCATCCCGGCGACCAGAAGCCGGTGGAAGTCTGCAATGGCCGCTACGGCCCCTATGTGCGCCACGGTAAAATCAACGCTACCCTGCCCAGGGATGTCACGCCCGAAGAAGTGACGCTGGAAGAAGGATTGGAGCTGCTGGCTGCGCGCGCGGCAAAAGGCCGGGCACCCGGGAAGCCTTACGCCAGGAAAACGCCCGCAAAGAAAACCTCTGCCAAAAAGCCCCCGGCCAACAAACCGCCCGCAAAAAAACCCGCCGCAAAAAAACCCCGCGCTTGACGCGCGCGGGAACAGGCTGGAACCGATCAACCACACATGGATTGACCTTAGCTCATGATGCCAAACGTATTGCAAAAACATGCCCCCGTTTCCCTGCTCGCTTTAGCCTTGCTCTCCGGCTGCGACAAGCTGGTTCCGGTATATATATTCGACTTGACGCGCCTCGCTGCCGACGGCAGCGAATACAAGGGCAACAACAACTACCAGGAACAGCCGTGGCCGTGCGTGCGCGACAACAAGTCCGGCCTCATATGGGAAGTTAAAACATCGGCTTCCGGCCTGCACGCTGCCACCAACACTTACACCTGGTTCAACAGGGATAACGCCACCAACGGCGGCTGGGAGGGGAAGCTGAACGGCGGCACCTGCGCCGGCAGCAGGTGCGACACCGAAGCGTTCATCGCCGCAGTCAACGCGGAGCGCCTGTGCGGTTATGACGACTGGCGCTTGCCGAACAGAACCGACCTGAGCTCGATCGTGGATGTATCCGTGCGCATGCCCGGCCCCACGCTGGCCGTGGCGTATTTCCCGAACGCCCAAAGCGGCCTTGCCGGCTACTTCAGCTCCACACCTTTCCGCATGCACGAATCCGGCGCCTGGGCGTGGCGTTTCGATCAGGCCTTCGACTTCGTGGCAATGAAAGATAAACCCGCCTACGTCAGGCTGGTGCGCGGCACCGCCAAAGCCACCGGTAACGAGAAATCAACGCCGGAATGAGATTGATCCCAGGGTTACACCAGGCGCAAAGACAAGCTTGTTTCATCGGCGTGGTGCGCCCGAATTCGCGAGCGCATTGGGAATAAATCAGCGCTCCGGACAACTCGCGACAGCAGAGGCGCAGCCGCATGGCAGAGTTTCCTGCGCCTATCCTATGCCAACAGCCGCCGCTCAGCCGAGCTGCTGACAAAAGGCAGGCAAAAGGACAAAAGTAAGGACAAAAGGCAAGGACAAAAGGGGCTCAAATTGTCTTACCCCCACTCCGCCCCTGCCCGCATGACGCTTGCGGTTCCTGTGCGCGTCATCCGGTGACGGCTACCGTATAATCCGCGTAGATTTCATCCTCTCGTTGCGCCAGCAAGTACAGCGGCAAATCAATTGGAAAGCAAGATTATGCCTGTTGAGAAAAATAGCAATTTTCCAGGCAGGTGGCTTTGTCAGCTTGCTTGGCAGGTGAAGCCATGAGCGCAATCCTCACCGTCAAATCGCTGACCACTTCCTTGTTGCCCGGCATTCCCATCGTGGACGGCATTTCGTTCGGCATCAAGGCGGGCGAGACCTTCGCGCTGCTGGGCGAATCGGGCTGCGGCAAATCCATGACCGCTCTCTCTCTCATGCGCCTGCTGCCGGGCGGCATCCGAATCGAAAGCGGCGAGGTGCTGCTCGGCGGCAGCGACATTCTGTTGCTGCCCGAGCGCGCCATGCGCGAGGTGCGCGGCGGCAAGATGGCGATGATTTTCCAGGAGCCGGGGCTGAGTTTGAATCCGGTGATGACGGTGGGAGAGCAGATCGCCGAGGCGCTGGAGTTGCATGGTGTAAAGTTTTCACCTTCACCCCAACCCTCTCCCGTCAAGGGAGAGGGGGCTGATTCCCTTCCCCCTCGCGGGGGAGGGGTGGGAGGTAATGCGATAGCACAACGCTGCACCGAGCTGCTGGAGCAGGTGGGCATTCCCGATGCGCCGCGCCGTTTGCACGAATATCCGTTCCAGCTTTCCGGCGGCATGAAGCAGCGCGTGATGATCGCGATGGCGCTGGCGGGGCAGCCGGAATTGCTGGTTGCGGACGAGCCGACCACCGCGCTGGACGTGACCATCCAGGCGCAGGTGCTGCAACTGTTGCGCGATACGCAGAAGCGGAACGGCATGGCGCTGCTGCTGATCACGCACGACCTCGGCGTGGTGGCGCAGATGGCGCATCAGGTGGCGGTGATGTATGCGGGGCACATCGTCGAGCAGGCTGCGCGCGAGCAGTTGTTCTCGCGCCCCGCACACCCCTACACGCAGAAATTGTTTGCCGCGTTGCCGGATGCGGCACGCAACGGCCAGCCGCTGGCGGCGATTCCGGGCAATGTCCCCCAGTTGCACGACATTCCGAAGGGTTGCCGTTTCGCGCCGCGCTGCGACAAGGCGTGGGCGCTGTGCCGCGAACAGCCGCCCGCATGGACGACGCTGGCGGAGGGGCAGGGGGTGAGGTGCCATTTATATTCTGAGCTTGTAGCGGGTAGCTCGTTGCCGGTAGCAAAAAGCGAGAACCATAGAGACGAGCAAGGAGGGGTTGGCTACCCGCTACCGGCTACCAGCTACGAGCTATTGCAGGTTGAAAACCTGCGCGTCCACTTCCCCATCCGCAGAGGCATCCTGCAACGCACGGCGGGGTACGTGAAAGCGGTGGACGGCGTGTCGCTTGCCATCGCGGCGGGCAACACGCTGGCGCTGGTGGGGGAATCCGGCTGCGGCAAGACCACGGCTGGCAAGGCGCTGCTGCAACTGATCCGCCCGACGGCGGGCAGCGTGCGTTTTGCGGGCAGCGAGCTGGTCGGCCTCGAAGCGGGCGCGCTGCGGGAGAAACGCGCCGGAATGCAGATGGTGTTTCAGGACCCCTATGCTTCGCTCAACCCCAAGATGCGCGTGGCGGAGATTTTGCAGGAGGGGATGGATGCGCTGCCATCTCTGCCCTCTCCCCCCCCGCTGCAAGGGGGAGGGAGTAGCGCGGGAAGGGGCGCGCCTCAAGCGCATATTGATGCGCTGCTGGAGCAGGTCGGGCTGACGGCATCCGCGAAGTGGCGCTACCCGCACGAATTCTCCGGCGGGCAGCGGCAGCGCATCGCGATTGCGCGCGCGCTGGCGGTCAACCCGAAATTGCTGATCTGCGACGAGCCGACCAGCGCGCTGGATGTGTCGGTGCAGGCGCAGATTCTGAACCTGATGAAATCGTTGCAGCAGGAGCTGGATCTGAGCTATCTCTTCATCACGCACAACCTGGCGGTGGTGGAGTATCTGGCGCACGAGGTATGCGTGATGTATCTCGGGCGCATCGTGGAGCGCGGGCCGTCGCAAGAGGTGCTGCATCGCGCGCGGCACCCCTATACGCAGGCGCTGCTGTCCGCGGTGCCGCGCCTGGACGGGCGGGGCGCGGAGGTGGTGCGCCTGCCCGGCGACATGCCTTCGCCCGCGAGTCCGCCGCAGGGCTGCCATTTCCATCCGCGTTGCGCCCACGCCATGCCGCAGTGCGGTTCAACCTATCCCGGATCAACGAATGCCGGCACAGCGCACGAGGTGTGCTGCCATCTCTACGGTGAAGGAAAGCCGCAGTTACCTGGCTCGTACAATTTGGACAGCAGGTGAAACAGCAAGTCGCCGTCGGCCTGGCTGAACGGCAAATACACGGGTTCCCTCAAGCTCGGCCTGGGTAACGGCGACGAAGTGCATATCGGAGATTTTGACCAAGGCGACGCAATCAACAACTCCGGCATTGGCAGCTTCGAGTTCGACGACGGCAGCACGCTCACCACCGGCGAACTGCTGGGGCGCGGCTTCGATCTGGACGGCACCAACCTCGATGACACCCTCACCGGCACCAACACCACCGACCGCATCAACGGCTTGGGCGGGAATGGCACACTGATACGCTGGCCAAGATTGATTGGGCTGGCAGATTGCATACATGGACAAGATAAAGGCGGCGAACGACAAGTGTATTTCGCGTCACAGGCAATGCGAAAGGAAGGTGGCGCGATGAATTTCGGCATGGGGGCGGGTACCGCCGTTGACGCGCAAGGCGGCGTTATCAGGTTGGCGGCGGGCCTCGATGTTTCCGGCCTGCTCGCAGCCCGGCTGGGCGACGATTTGCGGCTCCGGATAAACGGCGCGCCGCTATAAGGAATGCGGCATGAGAACCATTCAACTGCGGTTGAAGCAAATCGCGAAACTTGGAATGATCTTGATGATGGGGGCGTGCATGAGTGCAGGAGCGGGGTTGTTCGGCCACTCGATGAGATGGAAAGAGGAAATGCGGTTGCATGATGGCCGGGTGTTGCTGGTCGAGCGATTTTATAACCTCGGCGGCTATCCGGCGCCGGATGCAAGAGAGCGCAGGCCGCTCGACGAAACCATCACCTTCAGACGTCAGCAACAATAGTTCTGGGATTTTATCAGGGGTGAGTTCATCCTCCACGGCGGCGCGGACAACGACCTCATCGAAGGGCGGGGCGGCAGCGACGTGCTGGACGGCGGAAGCGGAGATGATCGCCTGTATGCCGACACCCAGATCAGCGCCGAATCCGCCATCGCCCAAGGCAACGCGCAAACCGGCAGCGGCGCGACCGGCGTCGATCTCGATGGCACGGCAGGGAACGACACCTTGCTTGGTGAATCGGGCGATATCTACAGCTACACCGGCGGTTCTGCGGCTCCCGCATCAGGCGGCGCGCAGCTCCTCGCGCAACACCTGGCGCAGGGTGCTCACCGTCACGGGCGCATTGCCCGCCAGCAGCGCCGCGCTCAGGGCTTCGTTAATCAAAGTCTGATAACCCTTGCCCAACGCTTCGCCGCGTTGCTTGAAGCCTGCAATCACCTCGTCGTCCAGATAAATCGTGATCCGCGTTTTGCCCTTTTGCGCAACAACCGCGCCGCGTTTGGCTTTGGTCATGTCGTAGTTAGCTTTCATAACTTTTCCTTTCTGTCTGGGTGGCAAAGCGCGCCGAAATCAAACGAATACAATCTCCCCGATGCGTCCAGCACACCGCCACAAGCCGCCCCAGCGCATCGGCGCCGACGGTTACAAACCTTGCCTCGCCAGATGCATCGCGGTCTTCGCGGGTCAACGCAAAGCCGTCATAAAACACCGGCTCGACCCCGGCAAAAGAAACCCCATGCTTCTGGAGATTGGCAAGCGCCTTCCCGGGATCGAATTCAATGGCCATGGGCTTATGATACATACAGTATATGCATACCGCAAGCGGACCATCAACGCCCTGCGGCGAACGATGAGGCGACCCGATCATGGAGGATCGCAGCATGAAAACTCCCGTTTCGTTATTGCTTCTGCTTCCTCTTGCTACTGCTTGCGCCAGCGGCCCGGGCAAGTCCGAACTGGATGCCGAGGTGAAGCGGCTGTGTGCGATTGATGGGGGCATCAAGGTTTATGAGACGGTGAGTTTGCCCATAAAATCGGTTGGCGAATATGGAGGAATACATATTCCATCAAAGCAAAATGCAAAGCTATCCGGGATGGAAAACCCCTCATTGGTCGCCGCGTCGGCCTAAGCCGCGCAAAGGTAGGGTTGTATGTCGTAGCCAGCCGCAAGGTTCGAGATACCATCGCCTGGAATTCGTGAGGCCAGTATCAAGGCTGGCGCAAATAACCGTGAGAGCCGAAGAGTGTGAGGCGGCTCAGATACCGATTGAAATACCGGCAAGAAGGCTCGCCCACCTGAAGACAAGCCATACATGCCGCTCCGGCATCGGTGCAACCTGGATCCAAGGCGCAGCGGTGTTTCTGTTAGCGCCGATTGAATTTTGACCCAGGGCCGGTTGCTGTTTTTGGAACAGCAACTGTGGATAAGTCTACCAGATTGCCGGTTTGATGTTTTGAGATGCGCGGGGAATTCACTGGGGCTGCAGGCCGCGATGAACTCCCCGCGCGAGCCTATTTAGAACGGCTCGTCGGGTGCTGCTGCTTTGCTTCCTCCGCGCGCTTGCTCCCGCGATTTGATGCGGGTCTTCGCGGCCATGCTGCTGTGTTGGAATCGGTATGATTCATTCCCCGTTTCAACGATGTGGCAGTGGTGTGTCAGCCGATCCAGCAGTGCCGTGGTCATCTTCGCATCACCGAATACGCCAGACCATTCCGAGAAGCTCAGGTTCGTCGTGATGATCACGCTGGTGTGCTCGTACAGTTTCGATAGCAGATGAAACAGCAATGCTCCACCGGCCTGGCTGAACGGAAGATAGCCGAGTTCGTCGAGAATGACCAAGTCCACGCGCATCAAGGACATTGCGATGCGTCCGGCACGTCCTTCCTGCTTCTCTCGCTCCAGTAAATTGACCAGGTCGACCGTGGAGTAGAAGCGCGCCCGCTTGCCCTGCGAGGTAATGCCGGACACCGCAATGGCGGTAGCCAAATGCGTCTTGCCCGTACCGGGCCCGCCGATGAGCACCACATTCTGCGCCGTGTCGGTGAACGATAGCGTCGCCAGTTGCCCCACCAGATGCCGGTCAGCCTTGGAGGAGATGAAGTCGAATCCGGCCAGATCGCGGTGTACCGGGAACTTGGCCGCGTTCAACTGGTTCCGCACCGAGCGCATGGCCCGATCCGTTGCCTCGGCTTGCAGCAGGTGTTCGATCAACCACTTCGAAGAATCCATTGCTGCCGTCCTGTCTGCGGTCAAGTCTGTCCACGCCCCGACCATTCCATGCAGCCGCAACTCCTTGAGTTCAGCAGTAACATCACGCCGCATGATCGAACTCCTCCGCGTCTGGTTGTTCTTCCTCATCCTGCCGCAGATCGTCATACCGGCCCGTGTCAGCCAGCGGCTCATCCTTGAGCTGCAAGCTGGTCTCCACGCATGGCGGCGTGGGTGCTGCATTCAGCCGCCCCAGCACGTTGAGAACATGTTCCACACTCAATACGCCGGATTCGATGACCAACTCTACCGCAACCAGCACAGCTTCAAGCCCGGCGCGCGGCACAGCCGCCAGCACTTGCGCCATGACGCGATCCCCTCCCTTGTCCCGCATCAGCCCAAGCCTGAGCTGCTTGAGTGGCGCGGGCATGTCGGCAAAGGGCGCGCCATTGCGTAGCGCCCCAGGTTTGCGTTCGATCAGCGCGATGTAGTGCTGCCAGTCGTAGCGGACATAGCCGAGCGCGGAGAAAGGGGGTCAAGACAACTATTCCTTTTCCTGCATATTCAATAGTCGCTCAACTTCTTCATTTGAAAGTGATAGAGATCGGACAGATCTTTCCCACGTTTCTTTCTGGGGTGTAGTTGGCCTATCAGTAGCGCTATATCTGCGACCGACCGCCAAGCAATTTCCAGTAATAGTCTCTAGAAGTAAAGCAAGTGCGACGTTCATGTGAGAGGACAACGCAGTGAGAACCTTTTTTGGAACGTTAGTAATAGAGTTGGTAAGTATCTTCTGAAGTAGTATCGTCGAACCTCCCAAACCCGCGGCCGCGGCCGCGCGTCGCAAATTTGCTCCGGCAAGTGATGCCAAAGCCTTCTTAGCGCCTTCAACGTCACTTTGAGTCGCAGACTTAAATTGGTTGGGTCTTCGTGAAAGAGTGTGGGTAAATTTCATGCTTTTTAGAGCTTCGGGAGCATTGACGTGAGTATTTTCAATCGCAAATATTCTTCATCGCGCAGCCCATATGCGCGGCGCTGGATAACGCGTATCTTGTTGTTGA
>JACRPU010000095.1 GCA_016223025.1 Nitrosomonadales bacterium
CTCAACAACAAGATACGCGTTATCCAGCGCCGCGCATATGGGCTGCGCGATGAAGAATATTTGCGATTGAAAATACTCACGTCAATGCTCCCGAAGCTCTAAAAAGCATGAAATTTACCCACACTCTTTCACGAAGACCCTCCTTAACTTTGATGTCTTTTACGGACTTCACAAAACAAGTGTGCCATTCTGGATCGTCGAGTTGTTCCGGTGAGCCGATCTCCGCCAAAAAATTGATGGTGGCGATTTGTGTTTTCTCATCCAGCGCACGGAAGGCTGGTTCAAGATTTGCCGCACGTTCGGGGTGTTTCTTTGCACTGTGCCTATCCAGTTTGCGTAGTGCGGCCAGTGTGCTATTGCCAAGCAGTTCTTCGCGGCTGGCGCGGTCAAGGTTTAGCCCCTTGCCTTGAGGTTTGGCGCACCCTGCATTTTCTAACGCTTCGTAGATGTCCTCGAATTTCACCTTATCGTTTTGGTCGAGCAAGTTACGGATGACTCGCTTTTGATCCGGCGTGATCGGTTCGGCGCGTTTGCCCGCACCCCAACGTAAATCTGCCAGCGTTTTTTCAATACGAAAACGCTGGAAAGCCATTTGCGCACGGGGGGCGCGCGGCAGCGTCGGTTCGAGTCCGCATTGTGCAACCAGATCGGCAGCCGATTTCAGCGGGCGCTGGTAGAACAGCGCTTCATGGAAATGTTCGCGAATGGGCTTGCCGTCATGTGTTCCGTTCAGGATATCGTGATGCTTGGCTTGCGTATCCCAGATGGTGTTGAATTCATGCTCGACCATTTTACGCAGGGCATAGAGATTCTTTGGGGCGTTCGCGTCTTCGCCTTTTTTACTCTTCGGTTCGTCGCTGATTTCTTTCACTTTGAGTTTGGTTGGTAAGCCACTTTCCATACGATGCAGCAGATATTGCCCAAGCGTGATGCCGGTGTCGTTCTCATCCTTGAGGGGGATGCCGCGCCCTGTAGCGAGTGCTCTCATGGCAAGGCTGAGTTCGCCGGAACCTTCCGCGACCTCGCCTTTTTTCTTGGCTTTGAACTCGCCTTTGTAACCGCGCCGTTTCGATAGGCGCAGAAAGATGCGCAATAGCTCTTCAAGCTCGACGCGCCCGGTTGCAGCTTGAGCGCGCAGATAGGGTAGGGTGCTGCCATCATCGGGAGCGACCTCTTCGCGCTTGAGTCCGAGCAAGCTGGCAAGATTTGCGATGCGCCGCAAGCGGGAAGCTCGACGGTCAATCTGGCGGCGCTGCATCCGCGCTTTGCGCCGTCCGGCTTTCTTGGAAACCAGTGTGCCTTGCGCATTCTCCAGCGGCTCGCTGAAAATTCGCACATGATGCCAAATCAGCGCACCCGGCTGCCCCTCCTTGTCCAGCGACACCGCCGCCGCACCAACCGATGCCGTTCCAACATCCAACCCCAAACGATACTTCGCCGCCATAGTCGCTTGCTCCCTTTGGTTTTGTTGTATAGGATGCGAACTGTATCAGGTATTCCGATGGTGGGGACTGTCGGCAACAAGGGCTGAAATGCCCACCGATACGGAACGGGCACTTCGGTGCCCGTTTCTTTTTTCTCCAAGCGATGCTCTGCAATAGCTTGCGTAAGGCGTAGCGCATTGCATCGAATGGCACCTACAGCGGCTCGATCACCCGTTGGTTATTGCGCCCTAGCCTTACTTCGCCATTCTGGAGTGCGGGAGCTTGCTCCCGCTTTAGAACCACCCGGGCGCAAGAGCGGCGGCAAGCCGCCGCACTCCAAAGCCCGAAGCCTGCGTGGGCGGAACGATTGCGGGGGCTTTATCCACCCTGCCCGAACAACCTCATAAGCCGATTGACTGAAAATCGGGATTACTGTGTGGGGTGTGACGGCTCGCCGTCCTTATTCTTTGTCGGATTTCTTGCCTGGCTCCGGGGTGCCGATTAACATCGCGTCTCCGTCGTCGTCCAGCAAAATGCGGCTGGCGTTGCTTTCCAGGTCTTCGTATTGCCCCTTGCGCACCGCCCGGATCAGAATGGCAAGCCGTTGAGCCTGCCAAGTAGCAGCCGATACAACTTCATGCCAAGGGCAATTCCCAATCTTCTATTCGTAACCCTGCAACACGCTTGAACTCACTGGTGTTGTGCGTAACCAGGGTTGCGTCGTGGGCGCGGGCGATGGCGGCGATGAGGGTGTCGTTCGGGCCAATGGATTTACCTTGAGCCAACAGATCGTCGTGGATTTGCCCGTAGTGCTCGGCACATTCATCATCAATAGCTATGCTTTGCAGCGGGGAGAAAAAGGCTTTTAGCAGTTGCAGATTGGCTTCTACCCGTTGGCTGCGCCGGGCGCCACATAGTAATTCCGCCTTGACCACGCTGCACATCGCAATATCGGCGGGGCTATGTTGCTGGAAGGGTTGCAGGTTGACCGGATGTTTTTCGTTGAGCAGGTGGATGCAGACGTTGGTGTCGAGCAGGTAAATCGTTTGATTTTCAGACGCCCTTCCAAGGCCAATTGCGCAGGACGCTCAAGCGGCACACCCTCCCATTTTCCGAAGATGTCAAAATAGCCTTCCGGCCAACTCGCGCTGGCGCCTGTGTCGCGCTTGACCAACTCTGCCAGATAACGCGAAAGGTTTAAACCGGATTGCGCGGCACGGCGTTGAGCTTGATGGGCGATCTTTTCTGGGACATAACAATGCAACTGAGCCATGAGAATCTCCTCGTGTATGTGCTATATGTGGATTCTGGCAGCCTGTCGTGATGCTGGCGTACCAGACATCCAGTCAGGTATTCTTCAAGTCAGGCGTCGCACTGCAAAATTGAATCCGCGTGTTGATTTATAAAACGAATTTGCGAGAACATTTACCCTGACGGCAAGCCGGAGCCGGATGCGGAGTTGACACCCGCCGCACTCCAAAGCTCGATGCCTGCGTGGGCGGAACGCTTGCGGGGGCTTTATCCACCCAGCCATCGCTTTGCCGGGCCATTGTACTTCCGCCCCGGTTTGAATCGCAGTGCGGAGGACGATGCCGCGCGCCGCCTCTTGAGGTATTCGGTTAAAATGCTCGCCTCGCATCCATGCTTCTATGCTTCTATTGAGGTCACATCATGTATCAAATCGCCCCGAGTATTCTTTCCGCAAACTTCGCCAGGCTGGGCGAGGAGGTTGACTATGTGCTTGCCGCCGGTGCGGACATCGTGCATTTCGACGTGATGGATAACCATTATGTGCCCAACCTGACCATCGGCCCCCTGATATGCGAGGCGTTGCGCAAACACGGCGTTACCGCGCCGATAGATGTTCACCTGATGGTCAAGCCGGTGGACCGCATCATCCCCGATTTTGCCAGGGCGGGCGCGACTTATATCACCTTTCACCCGGAAGCCTCCGAGCACATTGACCGCACCATCGGCCTGATCCGGGAGAGCGGCTGCAAGCCGGGGCTGGTATTCAACCCGGCCACGCCGCTGGATGTGCTGGAATACACGCTGCCCAAGCTGGACATGGTGCTGCTGATGTCGGTGAACCCCGGCTTCGGCGGGCAGAAGTTCATTCCCTTCGTGCTGGACAAGGCGCGCAAAGTGCGCGGGATGATCGGCGCGGGCGGCCATCGCTGCCGCCTGGAAATTGACGGCGGCGTAAGCCCCGCCAACATCAGGGAAGTCGCCGAGGCGGGGGTGGACACCTTTGTTGCCGGTTCCGCCATTTTCAATGCGGGCAAGGATGGCGACCCGCACCGTTATGACACGGTCGTTGCCGCCATGCGCGCGGAACTGGCCAAGGTCGGCAGTTGATGCTGCAAGCGCATTTTCCGTTGCAGATTTCTGCCATTCTCGTTGATCTGGACGGCACGTTGCTGCACACGGCGCCGGAGCTGGCGGAAGCCGCCAACCGCATGTTGCGCGACATGGGCCGTCCCGCCGTATCGCAGGATTTGCTGATGAGCTACATCGGTAACGGTATCGGCTGGCTGGTGAAGCGCGCGCTGACCGGCAGCCTCCGACACGGTGAGGCGGAGCCTTCCGGGGCGGGAGGAGGCTGTGGGCGGTATTCCGGCACCAACCGCTCGCACGCGCCGTATCATGCCGCCGACATGCACGCGGAACCGGATGCCGCGCTGTTTGAAAAAGCGTTGCCGGTTTTTGATCGCCACTACGCCGCGCTGCTGTTGCGCAGCCAGCCGTTCGATCGGGTAATCGAGGGCCTGGAAGCCATGCGGCAGGCCGGATTCCGGCTGGGGTGCATCACCAACAAGGCGGCGCGCTTTACCGGGCCGCTGCTTGAAGGCTCCGGGTTGGCCAAGTATTTCGAAATCGCCGTTTCCGGGGACAGCTTGCCGGAAAAAAAGCCGCACCCGCTGCCGCTGCTGCACGCCGCCGGATTTTTCGGGGTGCCGCCGGAACAGGTGCTGATGATCGGCGATTCGCTCAACGACACGCTCGCGGCCCGCGCTGCCGGTTGCCCGGTGGTGTGCGTGCCTTACGGATATAATCACGGCGAGGCGGTGGACAAGCTGGATCTGGATGCGGTGATCCCCGATTTGCCATCCGCGCTCGATTTGATTATGAGAGCGCAAGCGTAGCCATGCTGTCTCCCATCTCCGAACAGGAATTCAACCGGCTTGCGCGGCAGGGCTACAACCGCATTCCGCTGGTCGCGGAGACTTTTGCCGATCTCGACACGCCGCTGTCGCTGTACCTCAAGCTGGCCAACCAGCCATTTTCCTATCTGCTGGAATCGGTGCAGGGCGGCGAACGCTTCGGGCGGTATTCCTTCATCGGCCTGCCCGCCGATACGATCATTTCGGCGAGCGGCAGCCGCATCACCGTCGCGCGCGCAGGCATAGAGGCCGCGCAAAACGCCGGCAACCCGCTGGGCTTCATCAAGGATTATCTGGGAGGTTTCAAGGTGGCACCCCTGTCCGGGCTGCCGCGTTTCACCGGCGGGCTGGCGGGGTATTTCGGCTACGATACGGTGCGCTATATCGAACCGCGCCTTGCCCAGACGCAAAAGCCCGACGCGCTCGGCACCCCCGACATCCTGCTGATGCTGACCGAGCAGTTGGCGGTAGTGGACAACCTCTCCGGCAAACTTACCTTCATCGTCTATGCCGACCCGGAACGGCCCGGCGCTTATTCACTGGCGCGCCGGCAGCTTCACGATCTGATGCAGCGAATGCGCCGCCCGGTGGAAATTCCGCTTGCGCCCGCCATGTGCGGCAGCGAGGCAAAATCCGAATTCGGCGAAGAGGCGTTCAAGGGGGCGGTGGAAAAAGCCAAACGCTACATCGTTGACGGCGACATCATGCAGGTGGTGTTGTCGCAGCGCATGTCGCAATCCTTTCCGGCAGCGCCGTTATCGCTTTACCGCGCGCTGCGCAGCCTGAACCCGTCGCCCTACATGTTCTATTACGACATGGGCGATCACCATGTGGTCGGCGCCTCGCCGGAAATCCTTGTGCGCCTGGAGGGAGATAACGTCACCGTGCGCCCCATTGCCGGCACCCGCCCGCGCGGCAAAACACCGCAACAGGACGCCGCGCTCGCGCAGGAACTGCTGGCCGACCCGAAAGAGCTGGCGGAACACCTGATGCTGATTGACCTCGGGCGCAACGATGTGGGGCGCGTCGCGCAGCGCGGCTCGGTAATACTTACCGAAAAAATGGTGATCGAGCGCTACTCGCATGTGATGCATATCGTCTCCAATGTCGAGGCCGCGCTCAAGCCGGGGCTGGACGCCATTGACGTACTCAGGGCCACCTTCCCGGCAGGCACGGTGAGCGGCGCCGCCAAGGTGCGCGCGATGGAAATCATTGATGAACTGGAGCCTTCCAAACGCGGCATCTATGCCGGCGCCGTGGGGTATCTTGGCTTCAACGGCGACATGGATCTTGCCATCGCGTTGCGCACCGCCGTAATCAAGGATACGATGCTGTACGTGCAGGCAGGGGCGGGTATCGTGGCCGATTCGGTGCCGGCCAGCGAATGGACGGAAACGCAGAACAAGGCTCGCGCCGTGCTGCGCGCTGCGGAAATGGTGCTGGCGGGTCTGGATAACGCGGGTTGAAGCCTGAGCCGGGCGAGCCGGAACCAAACATGGAAAGCCGTCTTCTCGTAGGTTGGACAAAACGGAACGCACACAACGGGCGAAGGCATCATCCGGGGGTGCCAGACCAAAAGTTTTTCGGTATCAATGTTGTGTACGCTCCGCTTTGCCCAACCTGCGTACCGAAGCCCGGCTTTCGGAAATCTGCTCAATAAACGTGAAGAGTTGACTCGTAAGAAACTAATTGCACCTGTCGCCTTCTACCGACCAGCTTTCGACGACATCGGATGCGGAAACAGCAAACAGTATCTTGCAGGGCTGGCCGCCGCTTTTCCCGGTACTGGGCCTTTTTAGCGCGCGGGCTTGAGACTTGCTGCTTGCGCTATCCATCACATATTCAAACACCCTGCCACCCGAAACCAGCCGGTGAACACGGACCGGTTCCCCGTTTGCGACGATCAGCTCGTCAACGGTGTGCCCCACCCATTTGTCGGCGCTGCTCGCGTAACGCGCCGGTTCGAGTGAAGCGGTAGTGCCGCAACCGCAAAGCGATGCGATAAGCAGAATCGCAACGGCACGCTTTTCATCCCCGATTTTTTTCATTGTGCGCCCCGTGCGGGCTAGTGTCTTCCTGCCCGGGTACGGGCAGGCCACATCGTTGCCCGCCTCAAGTGGAGCCCCCCGCCTGTGCCGTTGGTTCAGTATCTTGAACCAGGGTTCAAGAGAGCCGGTTCCCGGTTACATCAGGTACATCCGCAAGGGACGCGCACAACAGTAACGGTAAGGGTCGCGGCCTAAGCGTAGCTTATCGGTTCTAAGAGTGATGAACCTCACGAACACCGCAGGGGGCAAACCTATAACCAGCGGCTTACCCGGCGGTTTTTCGGCGGGCCAGCCGGATGGCTAGTAGTCTTATCAAAACAACTCATCCTGCTCTTCGAGTGTTGCCTCGATGGTTGTCTGCATGAGGTTTATTCTACGCTTAAACTCCCCCATGTCAAAACCGGCGCCGAGGCGCGTGGTCAATAGCTCGTGGGTAATGTTCAAGGCGGCCATGATAGCGATGCGCTCCAGCGTGGCGACCTTTCCGGTATCGCGTACTTCGCGCATTTTCTTGTCGAGATAGGCAACCGTTTCGAGCAGTTCGGCGCGCTCATCTTCCGGGCACGCGACGCGGAACTCGCGGTCCAGTATGGTGACATCCAGGGTTTCAACCTTGTCGCCGCTCATGCGTTATCTTCGGGAAGTTGCGCCAGAATATTTTCGAGGCGCTTGCGCGCGCTTTCCATCTTGTCGTTCAGTTGGCGGCTCTGGCTGAGGGCGGTTGCCAATTCCTGCCGCAACTGATGGTTTTCCGCGCGCAGCCGCTGGCTCATTTGCACCAGTTGCGCCAGTTTGTTTTCCAATGCGTCCAATTCTATTTTCATGGGCGCACTATAGTTTAAAAAAACCTGATGAGTCAAACGGTAACGGCGAGTTTTGAAGGTTGTTTGTAGAGCGAGCGGCGCCGGGCTCCCCGCCACCTGCTATAATCCGCGTTGCTTGAAGGTGCCGGATGGTTTGCTCTGTCCGGTTAAACGGGAAACAGGTGAAATGCCTGTGCTGCCCCCGCAACGGTAAGCAAGTGTGGGCGCGCCAATAACCGCAAGGTTTAGCCACTGTGAGCAATCCCCCCAAGGGATCTTATGGGAAGGCGGCGCGTTTTGTCTTGCAAGCCCGTATATCGGCCTTGAGCGCAGGAATCCCACAAGGATTCCACAGGTCGGGAAATGCTGCGGGCGGCGCATGGACGGCGGTTTGGCGCTCCGTTCCGGTTAGCCAGCACTTCCTTCCTGTTTTGCCCCCCGCATTTCCTGTTATTGAACATTCCAACGGGGAACCTTGGAATCCATCAGGAAATACTCAAATGAAACAGCAGAAACTTCTTGCAGCCCTTTTATGCGCGGCTGCTCCCCTTGCTTGTGCGGCAACAGATGCACTTGATGAAATTGTGGTAACGGCGACACGGTTTAACAGTACACCGGAAGCTTCATCGGTAAGTGTTACGGTGATTACCTCAGATGATATCAAAAAGAGTGCAGCCCAAACCCTGCCGGCCTTGCTGGCGCAACATGCCGGTATCCAGGTGCGCAGCAACGACGGTACGCCGGACATGGCGATTGACCTGCGGGGCTTCGGCATGACCGGCAACCAAAATACTCTGGTGCTGCTGGATGGACAGCAACTCAACGACATCGAGTTGACTTCGATACGCTGGTCGGCGATTCCGCTGGATTCGATCGAGCGCATTGAGATCATCAACGGTAGCGGCGCAGTGCTCTATGGTGGAGGTGCAACGGGTGGCACAATCAACATCATCACCAAGAGACCCGGCAAAGATGCCAAGGGTGCGGCCAGCGCAAGGTTGGGCAGCTATAACACCAGGGAATGGCAGCTTTCCCTTGGCGCAAGGGGGGAGCGCGCCGGTATGCACATCTCGGCCAGCACTCTGGATTCAGCCAACTACCGCGCCAACAACAACATCGCACAAAATAATCTGGAGGCCGATGTGCGCACCATAGCGGGATACGGCGACGCCGTTTTGAAGTTCGGCGCGGACAACCAAAGTTTGCGCTATCCGGGCGTGCGCAGGGTTAACCCTGCCATAAGCCAGGATCAGATGACTACAGACAGGCGCGGCACCGCAACTCCCCTCGATTATGGCAAGCGCCAGGGCGTGCATGTCAGCCTGGGCACCAGCCAGCAGCTTGGCTTTGGCGAATTGGCCGCCGAGATTGCCTACCGCGACAAGAAACAGCAGGCTTATTTCGCGGCTTTCGGCGGCAGTTATCTCGACACCAACCTGAATCGGCTCTCGTTCACGCCGCGCCTGAAAGCGGAGCACCAGCTTGGCGGCACCGGTAATGAATTGATTGTCGGTGCCGACCTCGCTAATTGGGATTACGATTCGCTCCGCTCGGCCAGCCCGGCCACCATAGGCGCACCGGTGGCGCATATTCTGGCCAAGCAGTTTAACCGCGCGCTGTATGCGCAGAATACCACCCGGCTCGGCGCCGATACCAAGCTGACGCTGGGTGCGCGCAGCCAGCGAACCGATTACCGTGCCAGAGATACGGTCAACCCGGCAACCTATGCGTCCTCGAATCAGGGCCGTAGCGTGAACGTGTACGAGCTAGGCCTGCGCCATGATTTTAACCCTGCATTGTCCTTGTTCGGACACGTTGGTCGCAGCTTCCGGATGGCGACGGTAGATGAGATTTTCGATCCGTTCGGCGGGCTGTTGTTCGACTCCAGGATTACCATGCTGGAGCCGCAGACCTCACTGGACAGGGAGGTTGGATTAGACTACAAGAGTGGTGCAAGCAAGATGCGGGCGGCAGTTTACTGGATGGATTTAAACAACGAAATCCATTACAACGCGATCACGTTCACCAACATGAACCTTTCGCCGACTCGGCGTTACGGGCTAGAACTGGAAGGATCGCACGCATGTTCGGACAGTTTCGAAATGGGTGCAGCTTACAGCTATACCGTGGCGAAATTCCGTGATGGCATTTACAGCGGAGTCAACGTATCCGGCAACAATATCCCCTTGGTACCGAAACAGCGGCTGGCGTTGACCGCTTCTTGGAAGTTTTCTGAAAGAACCTCACTCAGCGGCAACGCCATTTATGTCGGCGAACAATACTTCGACAATGATCAGGCCAACACATTCGGCAAGAAAATCCCGTCTTACACCACGGTAGATATGAAGCTGTCGCATCAGGAAGGATATTGGTCATTGGCTGCGGCGGTGAATAATTTGTTCAACGAAAAATATTTTACCTACGCGATAGCTGGGGCGCCAGCATCGGGAATTTACAACGCCTATCCGATGCAGGAGCGAAATTTCTCCATGAGCGCAAGGTACTCGTTTTAGCGGTTCGAGCAGCAAGGGCCTCATGACAAAAGGCGGCTATGCCGCCTTTTGTTTTGGCGCAGGTTTTTCTGCTACAGTGCGCGCCATGAATATGACCAGCACCCAGCTTTATCTGCGCCTGCTCGGTTACGTCAAGCCCTACTGGCGCGCCTTTGCGGTATCCGTCCTCGGCATGGCGGTGACGGCGGCCACCGAGCCGCTGCTGCCCGCCCTGCTGAAGCCGCTGCTGGACGGCACCTTCGTGTATAAGGACGACACTATCATCCGGATGGCGCCGGTATTCATTCTGGCGATTTTCTTCGTGCGCGGCACGGCGAGCTTCGTCGGCACCTACGCCATCGGCTGGGTTGGAAACAAGGTGGTGATGGATTTGCGCGACGGGATGTTCCGCAAGCTGCTGGCGCTGCCGACGCGCTTTTACGACGACCACGCCACCGGCAATCTCATCTCGAAACTGACCTACGATGTAACGCAGGTAACCGCTGCCGCCACCAGCGTGGTGACGGTAGTCATCCGCGATTCCATCATCATCGCCGGCCTGCTGGGGTGGCTGTTTTACCTCAACTGGAAGCTGACCATGCTTTCGCTGGTCATGGCGCCCGTCATCGCCTTCCTCATCCGCGCTCTCAACAGCCGCATGCGCGCCTCCAGCAGCGATGCGCAACGCGCGATGGGCGACATCACGCAAGTGATTGAAGAAAGCATTGCCGCGCACAAGGTGGTCAAGCTGTTCGGCGGGCAACAATACGAAGGAAACCGCTTCTGCGACCAGGCTAACTGGGTGCGCCGCCACAACATGAAACAGGCGGCGGCGGCAGCAGCCAACGTGCCCATCGTGCAGATGGTGGCGGCCATCGCGCTGGCCGTCATCGTGTATATCGCCACCGCCCAGTCCAAAAGCGACGAAACCACGGTGGGCGGCTTCCTGTCTTTTATCGCCGCCATGCTGATGCTGACTGCCCCGCTCAAACGCATCACCGGCGTGAGCGAACATCTGCAGCGCGGCCTGGCGGCGGCGGAAAGCGTGTTCGCGCTGCTCGATACGCCGGGCGAAGCCGAAAGCGGCAAAACGGCAATAGGCCGCGCCGGTGGCCGCATAGCGTTCGAGCATGTCAGCCTGTCCTACCGGAACGATGGCCGGCTGGCCCTGCATGACATCTGCCTGGAAATCCCCGCCGGGCAGACCGTTGCCCTGGTCGGCGCTTCCGGCAGCGGCAAAAGCACCCTTGCCAACCTGGTGCCGCGCTTTTATCTGCCAGGCGCAGGGCGCATCACTCTGGACGGGCACGACCTCGCCGATCTTACCTTGGCCAGCCTGCGCGACAATATCGCGCTGGTGAGCCAGGAGGTGGTGCTGTTCAACGACACCGTCGCCGCCAACATTGCTTACGGCCAGATGCGCGAAGTGCCGGAAACGGAAATCGTTGCCGCGGCCCAGGCCGCGCACGCGATGGAGTTCATCCGCGAGATGCCGCAAGGATTGCAAACGCTGGTGGGGGAAAAAGGGGTGCGCCTGTCCGGCGGGCAGCGCCAGCGCATCGCCATCGCCCGCGCCATACTCAAGAACGCGCCCGTCCTCATTCTCGACGAGGCCACTTCCGCGCTGGATTCCGAATCCGAGCGCCATGTGCAGGCCGCGCTGGAAGCTCTGATGCGGGGACGCACCACTCTGGTTATCGCGCACCGCCTGTCCACCATCGAAAAAGCCGACCGCATCATCGTGCTGCAAAAAGGCGAAATCGTCGAAACCGGCACCCACCGCGAGCTGCTCGCCAGGGGAGGGGTGTATGCCCAACTGCACCGCATCCAGTTTGAATGGGGTGAGACCGTGAGCGAAAATGAGCGGTGATGCTCCCGTTGAAATGTTCCCTTTGAATGCCAATAGCGGACTGATGAAAAACTCAATGGATACACGCAAAGTGTTTGGCTTGGACATTGCGGCCCTGACGCGCGAAGCTGCGGTGGACATGCTGGAGCGGCGTATCCGCGAACGATCTCCGGTACGATTGGCATTCGTTAATGCAAATCTTGCCAATATAGCCTACGAAAATGCGCATCTGCACGGCGTGTTGCGCCAATTTCTGCTGCTTAATGACGGGGTGGGTCTCGATATCGCGAGCCGGATACTGTACGGCAAGCCATTTCCTTATAACCTCAATGGCACAGACTTCACGCCTTATTTTCTAGATCAATGCCGCACGCCGCTGAACGTGTTCCTGCTCGGCGCCAAACCGGCGGTGATTGCGCGGGTCGCCGAAATTTTCCCGCGCAGATGGCCGCAACATAACCTGGTTGGCTATCAGGATGGATTCTTTGCCAAACCGGATGAGGCTCGCGTGATTGAAACGATCAGAGCCGCGAAACCGGATTTGCTGCTTGTGGCGATGGGCAACGGCTTGCAAGAGCAGTGGATCGAGCGGTTGGTGCCGGAGGTGGCCTTGTCGGCCTGGGGTATCGGGGCTTGGTTTGATTTTCTTTCGGACGAAGTTCCGCGCGCGCCATTATGGATGCGCCGCCTCCGCATCGAATGGGTATTCCGTTTAATGCTGGAGCCGAGAAGAATGTGGCGGCGCTACATTATCGGCAACCCGAAATTTGTTCTGCGCGTGTTGCGTGAGCGCCGGCTCGCAGGCGGGGGCATGTGATACACGTTGCCATAATCATCATCACCTATCGCCGCCACCAGGGCTTGGTGAAGCTTCTTGCCGGGCTTGAGCGGCAGCAGTGCCACGATCCGGCGCGCATTTTCCGGCTGACGGCCATTGTTGTTGATAACGATAGCGCGGGTTCGGCCGCGGCAAGCGTCGAGCCGTTCAAGTCGGCCGGATCTTTGGCCGTCCGCTACATTGTCGAGCCGACTCAGGGTATCCCGTTCGCCCGTAACGCGGGCATTGCCGCAGTGCCTGATGATGCCGGGTTTTTCTGCTTCATTGACGACGACGAGTGGCCGGGCCCGACCTGGGTAGAGGAACTGCTGAAAACGCAGCGGGCCACTGGCGCAGACTGCGTGCATGGCGCGGTTATACCGGTTTATCCGGAAGATGCATCGGCATGGCTGGTGAGAAGCAGGATATTCGATAGCTGGCAGTTTGAAGACCGGGCGCCGCTGAAGGCGGCAGCCTCAAATAACGTGTTGATTTCGACGGATTTCATTCGCCGGACCGGGCTCCGGTTTGATAATCGCATGCGCATGACCGGAGGCTCGGATTACCTGTTTTTCAAGCAGGCTGCCGCACTCGGTATGCGCATCGTATGGTCGGTTGCGGCCCCCGTATATGAAGATGTCCCGAAAAGCAGGATGACGCTGCGCTGGATTTGCCAAAGGCAGTACCGTTTTGGCAACTCGTTCTCGATCAGCGAGAGGCTGGCCGGCACTCGCATGGGGTTGATCAAGCGGACGCTGGGCGGCGTCGCTCGCGCCGGCCTTGGCGTTGTCATGCTGCCAGCGCTTCTTTTTTCGCCCTATTACGCAATGCGCGCGATCGTGCATTTGCTCCGTGGGGCCGGCATTATTGCCGGCGCATACGGCCATACCTATCAGGAATATTCTCCGCAAGGGCTGGCGCGGGACAGGTCAACCCCGGCTAACCGGTGATGCCATCAAGGAATGAGCTGGAACCCCAATGAAGAACCTCGCCAAGCGGCAGGGCGCCCGACCAAAAGAGATCAAGTGAATGAAGAGGGGCGCTTCAGAGTTTGACTTGATCCGGCGCTACTTCACGCGACCCGCGCCAAGCGCGGCGCTGGGGGTGGGCGATGATGCCGCATTGCTGCGCGTTGGCAGAGGGATGGAACTGGCGGTGTCCACCGACACGCTGGTTTCCGGCACGCATTTTTTTCCCGATGCCGACCCTTTCCTGCTCGGGCACAAGACACTGGCAGTAAACCTTTCTGACCTCGCGGCGATGGGCGCACAGCCGCGCTGGGCGCTGCTTTCATTATCGTTGCCGGTTGCCGATGAGCGCTGGCTGGAGCGCTTCAGCGCGGGTTTTTTCGCGCTGGCGGAACAGTATGGCGTGGAGCTGGTCGGCGGCGACACCACGCGCGGCCCGATCAACCTGTGCGTGACCATCCTGGGCGAAGTGCCGCAGGGCGCGGCGCTGCGGCGCGATGGCGCGAAGACCGGCGACGATGTCTGGGTGTCCGGCTCGCTGGGGAGCGCGGCGCTGGCGCTGGCACATAAGCGGGGAACCGTGCGGCTGCTTCCCGCCGAGTTTGCATCCTGCGCCGCAGCGTTGCACCAGCCCGTGCCGCGCGTGGCACTGGGGCTGGCGTTGCGCGGGGTAGCGCACAGCGCGATAGATATTTCGGACGGCCTGCTGGCCGACCTGGGGCACATTCTGGAGAATTCTGCTGCCGGGGCGGAGATAGAATTCGATGCGTTGCCGGTTCCGGATGTATTGCGCGCCCTCTCCTCCCAGGGGAGCGGTGAGATGGCGCAGCACTGCGCCCTCGCCGGGGGCGACGATTACGAACTTTGTTTCACCGCACCCGTTTCGCGCCGCACCGAGGTGGAAAGCATTTCCGGGCGATCGAGCCTGCCGCTTGCCCGCATCGGATCCATCGTGGCCGGCGGCGGCTGCATCGTGCGCGCCCCGGACGGCAGCGCAATCCATCTGGAAAAATCCGGCTATGACCACTTCCGCTGACTTGCGCGTGCAACCCTCGTGGCGTTTCATTTTGAGCCACCCCGCGCATTTCATTTCCTTCGGGTTCGGCAGCGGCCTGTTTCCCGGATCGCCCGGCACGGCCGGTACGCTGGTCGCCTTCCCGCTCTACTGGTATCTTGCGCCGCGCCTGACCGATGCCCTGTTTATCCTGGTGCTGGTGTGGGCGTTTGCCGTGGGCGTGTGGGTATGCGGCAGGACCGGGCGCGCGCTGGGCGCGGCGGATTACGGCGGCATCGTCTGGGACGAGATCGTGGCTTTCCTGCTGGTGCTGTTTTTCACGCCGGAAGGTTTTTTCTGGTCGCTGCTCGCCTTTTCGCTGTTCCGTTTCTTCGATATCGTCAAACCACCGCCCATCCGCCACTTTGACCGCGCCTGGCACGGCGGCCTCGGCGTCATGTTCGATGACATTCTGGCGGCCGGTTATACGCTGCTGTGCCTGGCGCTGGTGAAAAGTGTTTTGGTTTAACGTGAATCTCGCGCAGCGATGGCATTGCATGGGGACTGGTGTCGCAAACCAGAAGCAGGGGAACAAATGAAACGGATGGATTTTTTTGCCAGGCAAGGCGCAGACCCGCAGCCGTATGGGGTATACGGCAAGGGGATGCAACGCGGCATGGCGGAAAAAGACGCCGTTTCATGTTTCGTTATTTCTGGTTTGCGACA
>JACRPU010000096.1 GCA_016223025.1 Nitrosomonadales bacterium
ACCCTCTTTGCGATGTTAAAAAACAACACACCCTACAGGGACAAGATGATTGACTACGAGGCGCTGAGCGTCCAACGCAATGCGCCCCGCTGGATAAAAATGCTGGTCAAGCACGGCTTTATGCCGGCCACGGCCACCGCTTCATCGCTCACATCACTCGCCTCCCTTCGCTCTCGCTTGCGACAGGCCAGAATTTGTTACGTCCCGTGAGTGGTGTCTTTCACGCTAACGGTCATGGCGCAGGCCACCCAAAAAAATGAATCGTCTGCGCCCTGACCGTTTCCCTCACTCTACTCTCTCCCGGAGGGAGAGAGGGCGAGGCCCTCGCTACGCGAGATTCACGTTAAACATATATTGAGTATGCCCATCGAAAATGTTAGTCTGCACACGGGCGAAATAAACAAGGGGGGGTACATGCGATCAGGCAATGTAGGATTACTCTGTTCCAGTTGCGTCCTGCTCATCGCTTGTGGCACGCAGCCGGTCAAGCCTTCCGGCAAACACATCCAGAGCGAAAATGCGGATGCCGCGCGCAGCGCCGGCATCCCGCAACCGATCAAGCGCGCCGTTCCGCTTTCCCCGCCCATAGCCGCACCAAAAGCCGAGACCTACAGCGTGGTCGTGACCAATGTCGCGGCCCAGGAAATCCTGTTCGCGCTGGCGCGCGACGCGAAAATCAACCTCGACATCCACGCCGGCATACAGGGTGCCGTCACGCTCAACGCGATTGACCAGACCCTGCCGCAAATCCTCAACCGCATCGCCAAACAGGTGGACATGCGCTACGAGCTGGACGGGCCTAACCTGGTCGTGATGCCGGACTCGCCCTTTTTGAAGCATTACAAGATTGACTACGTCAACATGGCGCGCGACTCGGACAGCGCGATTTCAGACTCCACGCAAGTCGGTTCCGGCGCAGCCGGTGGGGCAAGCGGAGGCAGCACGGGCAACAATTCGTCGCTGGCCATCAAGAACATCTCCAGGAATCATTTCTGGGAAACCCTGACGCAGAACATCAAGGACATCCTGCGCGAAACCGACAAGGTTCTGCCGTCCGGTTCCAGCGAAACGCTGGTGCAGCAAAGCAGCGCGATCAGCACCACCGGCACCGGTGCGCAGCAAGCGGCCGGCGGCAAAAAATCCACCGCCAAATCGCCGGGCATCGAAAACAGCCCGAACCCGGCAACCGTACAGGAAGGTGGCACCACCGTCACGCGCACCAGCACTTTCCGCGAAGCGGCTTCGGTCATCGCCAACCCGGAGAGCGGCATCGTCACGGTGCGCGCCACCGCCAAACAGCACGATAAAATCCAGGAGTTCATAGACCAGATCATGGCTAGTGTGCGGCGCCAGGTATTGATCGAGGCAACCGTGGTAGAAGTGCGATTGAGCGATCAATACCAGCAAGGCATCAACTGGTATCGCCTTCTTCAGAGTGGCTCCACCAAGGGTTTTTCCATAGGCCAAGCTGGAACTCCCGTGCTTCCCAATTCCGCTGCTGCAACCGCCGGTACTTTTATCCTGAATTATGTCAATCCAACTTCTAAACTCGGCAGCCTTAGCGCAAGCGTCTCGCTGTTGGAATCGTTCGGGACAGTAAAGGTGCTATCCAGCCCCAAGCTCAGCGTCATAAACAATCAGACCGCGATGCTGCGTGTGGTGGACAACCTGGTATATTTCACCATCAAGGCGGATACGGTCACCAGCCAGAATGGGCCGGCTGTCACTACCTATACGACCACCCCCAATACGGTGCCTGTCGGTTTCACCATGAGCGTAACACCGCAGATTAACGACAGCGATACGGTGCTGCTCAACCTGCGCCCTTCGATCTCACGTTTACTCAGTTATGTCGATGACCCTAATCCATCATTAGCTGGCATTAAGAGCAGAATCCCACAAACGCAGACCCGTGAAATGGAGTCTGTGCTGAAGATCGAAAGCAACCAGATCGCGGTGCTGGGCGGGCTGATGGAAGATCGCATAGACAACTCTACCGACGCCATTCCCGGCGCCGCCAGCATTCCGCTGTTCGGCAACCTGTTCAAGAACCGCGATGACACGACCACCAAAACCGAACTGGTGATTTTCCTGCGCCCGGTAGTCATCAAGGACGCCAGCATAAGCGGAGATTACAGCGCGTACCGCGACAGCCTGCCGAACGAGGACTTCTTCAAGGAATCCGGAAAAAGAACGGGTAACAGCATCAAACCATGAGCCTGCTACTGGATGCCCGGAAAAAAATCGAGCTCGCGCTGGATCAAACCGGTGTCCACCACGCTATTGAGCCGCAGTTGTCGGAAGCCCTGCGCCTGGAGGAATCTTCCGCTTCCGCCGCGCCATCCAGTGCCAGTTCTGCGGGAAATTCCGGTACGGCCCCGCCGCCACGCGGCGACCCTGTCGCAGCACCCGCAAGGGGTACGCCGGCGGGGCACCCACCGCCTGCGTCAAGACCGCCCGAAGGGCGAGCGTCTGACGGCGTCCCCTTTACGGGGGTACGCGGCGACCCTGTCGCAGCAGGGAAAAATTTATTTGCCGCCAAGTCTGCGCCTGCACGAGAGGGAAGGCGGTTGGGCATTATTCCCATCGCGCTCATTGGCGGCGCGGCGATTGCCGCCGGCGGGGGATATTATGTCTGGCGCGAAATCTCTCCGCCGACACCGGTGACGCGCCAGCTTCCAAAGCCACCGCCAGCCGCACCCATCGCCAACGCCGCGCCGCCTGCCGTGCCTGCTGTTGCCGCTGCTGTCCCGGTTCCCGTGCCGGCTCCTGTTGCGTTGGCACAGGAAAGCCTGCCTGTTGCGCCCGCAGTCCCGCCTGCCGCATCGCTGGCCGCTGCCGATGAGATTGCCCCGGCCAGCAGTTTGCCGCCGCCCGCACCGCTTTCCGCAAAATCGCGCGATAGCGCTTTTCCATCCGCATCCGCCAGAGGCAAACCGCCTCGCGCAGAGGTTCACGGCATTCCACCGGAAGATGGGTTGGCAGCAGAGAGCGCATCCGATCACCCCGCCCAAGGCATCCGCATCGAGCGCGGCCCGCAACAAGCCAGCACGGTTGACCCAAACTTGCTGGCAGCCTGGCAGGCTTACCGCAGCGGCGATCTCGGCGCAGCCGGGCAGCGCTACAGCGAGGTGCTGAAACAGGACGCGAAGAACCGCGACGCCTTGCTGGGCATGGCCGCCATCGCGCAGCAGCAGGCGCGGGACGATGCCGCCGCACATTATTACCGCCAGGTGCTCGCTCTCGATCCGCGCGACCCCGCCGCCCACGCCGGCATGTTGTCGCTGCTGGGGCCCGGCAATGAAGCGGGCGCGGAAAGCCGCCTGAAACTGCTGATCGAGCAGCAACCCCAATCGCCCGCGCTGCACTTTGCGCTGGGGAACCTGTATGCGGAACAATCGCGCTGGGGAGACGCGCAACAAGCGTATTTCAGCGCCAGCAACCTAGAGCCGGACAACGCGCAGTTTGCCTTCAACCTGGCCGTCAGCCTGGATCATCTGGGCAAGGGCGCGCTCGCCGCGCAGCATTACCGGCGCGCGCTGCAACTGGATGGCGCCGCCGCTTCTTCCGGAATTGACCGCGCGCAAACCCGGTTGCGCCTGAATGAGCTGATGGCCGCTCCCTGATGGCGTAACGCAGAAAAACGGCATGGCATCAACTACCATCACCCAACAACCTCTGGGACGCATGCTGCTGGAAAAGGGCGTCATCAGCGAAGACCAGTTGCGCATCGCCGTCCAGGAGCAGAACAAGAACCACCAGCCGCTGGGCCGCCTGCTGGTGGGGCTGGGCTTCCTGTCCGAGGCTACCATCCGCGATGTGCTGTCGGAGAACCTGGGGCAGGAAAGCGTTGACCTCTCCACCGTCATCATAGATTCGGCAGCCATCAAGCTGATCCCCAAAGACATCGCGCGGCGCTACCAACTGCTGCCGCTGTCGGTTGACCCGCTCCACAAGCACCTCACCCTGGCTATCGCCGACCCCGACAACATCATCGCGCTGGACCAGTTGCGCGCCCTGCTCAGGGACGAATACCGCCTCACCACCCAGCTCGCGAGCGAATCGGACATCCTGCGCGCCATTGACCAGTATTACGGTTTCGAGCTGTCCATTGACGGTATCCTGCACGAGATCGAACCGGGCGAGATGGAGTACCAGGCGCTGCACCAGGGCGTCACCGAGTTCAGCCAGCCGGTGGTGCGCCTGATTGACGCCCTGCTCACCGAGGCGGTGCAGCAGGGTGCGTCCGACATCCACTTCGAGCCGGAAAGCAGTTTCCTGCGCATCCGCTACCGGATTGACGGCGTGCTGCGCCAGGTGCGCAGCCTGCACAAAAGCTTCTGGCCGGCCATGGTGGTGCGCCTGAAAGTGATGAGCGGGATGAACATCGCGGAAACCCGCGCGCCGCAGGATGGCCGCATCTCGCTGCGGCTGTCCGGTCGCGCCATTGATTTCCGCGTCGCCTCCCACCCCACCACGCACGGCGAAAACCTGGTGCTGCGCATCCTGGACCGGCAGAAAGGCATCGTCCCCATAGACAGGATCGGGCTGGACGAAGCCTCGCTTTCCACGCTCAAGCTGATCATCGCCAAACCGGAAGGCATCGTGCTGGTAACCGGCCCTACCGGCAGCGGCAAGACCACCACCCTGTATTCGGTGCTCAACCACATCAACACCGAATCGGTCAACATCATGACTCTGGAAGATCCGGTGGAATACCCTATTCCGCTGATCCGCCAGACCTCGGTGAACGAGGCGGCCAAGCTGGATTTCGCCAACGGCATCCGCTCCATGATGCGGCAGGATCCCGACATCATCCTGGTCGGCGAAATCCGCGACCAGCCCACGGCGGAGTTGGCGTTCCGCGCCGCCATGACCGGCCACCAGGTGTATTCCACTTTGCATACCAACTCCGCCATCGGCGCGATTCCGCGCCTGCTGGACATCGGCATCCTGCCGGACATCATGGCCGGAAACATCATCGGCATCATCGCGCAGCGCCTGGTGCGCACGCTGTGCACCCACTGCAAATACCCGTATCACCCGGACAGCCTGGACCGCAGGCTGCTCGGCCTGGGCCACGAAGAAGAAATCACGCTGTATCGCGCCGCCGGTTGCGATTTGTGCCGCCACCAGGGCTATAACGGGCGCTTCGCCATCATGGAGTTGCTCAAGATGGACAACGACCTGGATGATCTGGTGGCGCGCCGCTCCAGCATCCGCGACCTGAAACAGGCGGCGCTGGACAAGGGCTTTCGCCCTCTGGCGCAGGACGGGCTGCGGCGCGTGATGCAGGGCATCACCTCGCTGTCCGAGGTGGCGCGGGTGGTGGATCTGACCGACCGCATGAGCTAAGTATAAGCGGGTAGCCAATCCAAACGCCGCGCGTAGCGCGACAAGCCAGCTACAAGCAACGAGCTACCCGCTAAATGAAGAGGCTTCAACAAAATGGCACTGTATTCCTACAAGGCGATCAACGAGCAAGGCAAGACGGCCAGGGGCTTGCAGGACGCGGCCAACGTGGTGGACCTCGAACTGCGCCTGAAGCGCATGGGGCTGGACCTGGTACACGCCCGAGTGGACGAGAAGAAATCCACGTTCGGCAGCAAGAAAATCAAACGCTCCGACCTGATTACCTTCTTTTTCAACCTGGAGCAGCTCCTTCGCGCCGGCGTGCCACTGCTGGAATGCCTGGGCGATTTGCGGGACAGCATGGATGACCAGAAATTCCGCGAAATCATCGCCAACATGGTGGAATCCATCCAGAACGGCATGAAGCTGTCGCAGGCGATGGCGGAACATCCGGATGCGTTCGACAAGATTTTTCTCAGCCTGACCCGCGCGGGCGAAGAAAGCGGCAAGCTGGCGGAGGTGTTCGGGCATCTCACCGAAGCGCTGAAATGGCAGGACGAGATGGCCTCGCAAACCAAGAACATGATGATCTACCCGGTATTCGTCGGCGGCGTGGTTCTCGCCATCACTTTTTTCCTGATGATTTATCTGGTGCCGCAACTGGTCGATTTCATCAAGGGCATGGGGCAGGACATTCCCGTCCAGACAAGGCTGCTGCTGGCCACCTCCGCAGTGTTCGTGAATTACTGGTACCTCATCCTCGGGCTGCCGGTTTCGCTGTTCGCCGCATTCAAACTGGTGGTGGCCTACAATCCCGGCCTGCAATACCCGCTGGACAATCTCAAGTTGCGCATCTGGCCAACCGGCCCTATCCTGCGCAAAATCATTCTGGCGCGCTTTGCCAACACCTTCGCCATCATGTACGGTTCGGGCATCTCGATACTGGATTGCATCTCCAACTCGCGCGACCTCGCGAACAACGCGGTGATCGCCAAAAGCCTCGAACAGGTCATGCAGGAGATCGAGTCCGGCAAGAATCTCACGCAGAGCTTCCAGAACACCGGCGTGTTCCCGCCGCTGGTGATACGCATGCTCAAGGTGGGGGAAGCGACCGGGCAACTTGATATGGCGCTGCGCAACGTGAGCTATTTTTATGACCGCGACGTGAAAGATTCGATCAAGAAAGTGCAGGTCATGATCGAGCCGACCATGACCATCGTGCTCGGCCTGCTGCTCGGCTGGGTGATGCTGTCCGTTCTTTCGCCGATTTATGACATCATCAGCAAGGTGCAGATGTAATGCCCAATAAAACCATCCTGTTCCTCGGCGCCGAAAATTTCCACGCCTATGCGTGGAAGAGCGGCGCGCTTTCCGCCGCGCAGCGCTTTGCGGACAGCGCGGAGGGCAAGGAGCAATTCTCCGCGTTCCTGCAAGCCCACCCTTATCCCGCCTATCTGCTCACCGACCTGATCGAGGAGGATTTCCGCCACGAAACCGTGCCCCATCTGCGCGGAGGCGAGCGCGCCGAGATGATCCAGCGCAAGTTCGAGCAGTTCTACCGCAACACCCCGTTCCGGCAGGCGTCTTTGTTGCAGCGGCAGAAAGAAGGACGGCGCGACGACGAGATGCTGTTTTCGGCGCTGACCAACCCCGCGCTCATCTCGCCGTGGCTGAACATCATGCTGTCGCACGGCATGCCGGTGGTCGGCATTTATTCCGTCCCCAACATCAGCGCCCCGCTGATCCGGAACAGCCCGTCGGGGCACCTGCTGCTGTCATGGGAAAAACATGCCGGGTTGCGCCAGACGTATTTTGATGCCGGGCTGCTGCGCTTCTCGCGCCTGACCCCCATCGTGGCAGGCAGCTCGCTCAGCGAACAGGTCGCCACGGAAGCCGTGCGCACCCAGCAATACCTGAAGAGCCTGAGCCTGATCCCGACCGGGCAAGCGCTGGACGTGTACATCATTTGCCACGCCGACGACCGGAACGAGCTGGCGGCACGGCTCAGCGACAACCCCGACATGCGCTATGCCTACCTCGATATCCGGGAAATGGGGCAACGCATCAAGTCGAAAGCGGCCTATGCTGACTCGGATGCCACGCCGTTGCTCCTGCACCTGCTCGCCACCAGACAGCAGCGCAGCAACTACGCGGCTGCCGCGCATACCCACTTCTTCCAGTTGCTGCTGGCCCGCCGCAGCCTGCTCTGGCTGAGCGCGGCATTGGCTGCGGCCAGCCTGCTGTGGGGCGCCGCCAACCTGTGGGAAGGGCGCTGGCTGAACGACGACAATGCATCCCTGCGGGAGCAGGCAGGTAAATTGTCCCGGCAGGCGCAGCAAATCGCGGGGGGGTTCCCGAACACGCTGGCCGCCGCCGCCGACATGAAGACTGCCGTCCTGCTGGCGCGCAAGCTGGAAAATTATTCGCCCCCGCCGCAGAAAATAATGGGCGGGCTCGGCAAAATCCTGGTGGATTTCCCGCTCGTCCGCGTCAACCAGCTTTCCTGGCAGGCAAGCGCGACAGCGGAACCTGCGCCGCAAAACGTGGCGCCGGCAAATACTCCCGCGCAAGTCATCCTGCTCGGCGGCGATCTGACCGGATTTGCCCCCGGCGACTACCGCAACGCGCTGAATTACCTGGAACGCTTCCGGCAGGCTCTGGCGCAGCACGGATACGGCGTGACAGCGCTGACCCTGCCGCTGGACATCAGCCCGACGGGCAGCATCACAACCGGAACCGGGGAAGACAATCCCCGGCCCGCGCAGTTTTCGCTGAAACTTGTCTGGAGGCCGGCGCCATGACTTTTTCCCGATCCGATTTCACCCATATCCGCTGGAGCCTGCTCGTTTTTCTGCTCGCGCTGGGCGCGGGCGGCGCAATAATCACGGCCAGCGAAAGCTTCATCGAAAAGGCGCAGCGCGATCAGCGGGATGCGAGGCGGCAACTGGGCGAAGCGCGCAGCCGTCTCGCCACCGCCGAGGAAGACCGGGAAAACATGCGGACTTACACGCTGGAATACAACGCGCTGCTGAAACGCAATGTCGTCGGCAGCGACCAGCGCCTGGACTGGATCGAGGGCCTGGACAAAATCCGACGGCAGGATCAGGCGCCGGGCGCGATGAGTTTCAAGTATTCCATCGCGCCGCAAAGAACCTACATGCCCGCTCCGGCGCTGGATAGCGGCAACTTCGAGCTTAACCGGAGCGACATGACCTTGCAGTTCGATTTGCTGCACGAAGAGCAGTTGATGGTTTTTTTCGATACCGTGCGCAGCGACATCAAAGGCTGGTTTATTCTCGACAAGTGCGCGCTGGAACGCACGGGCGCCGCGCCGGAAACCGGCGCTTCCGGCACAGCGAAGCAGCTCACGGCGGAATGCGCGGGCGGCTGGGTGACATTGAGAAACAGGAGCGCGGCAAAATGATGCGGCACAACCGTTACAGCAAACAGCGGCTGGCTTTCGTTTGCGCCGCCGCGCTTGCGGCTCCCCCGCTCGCTCCGCCAGCGCTGGCAGACAGCCTGGGCCGCCTGTTTTTCACGCCGGAGCAGCGCGCGGAATTCGAGCAAAAGCGGGCGCGCAATGCATCCGGCGTTGCAAGCAGCGTCGCGCCAAAGGAAGGGAGCATCACCGAACCTGCCGAAAAGGAAGAAGCCCCACCCCCTTCCGTGCTGACGGTCAACGGCATCGTGCAAAAGCGCGGCGGGGTGCGCACCATATGGATAAACGGCATCCCGCAGAACGCCGGCAGCAGCGACGAACACGCGCCGGAATCCCTGGCGGTCGCGGTGCCGGGGAAAGCCCAACCCGTCCGGGTCAAGGTCGGGCAAAAACTGCTGCTGGAAAATACCCCGCAACGCAAGCCTGCCGAACAGAAACCTGCCAAGGCTGACGACGAGGAAGAGTAAACCCGCCCGGCACTACCTTATGCCGCGCTCGCGGCGATAAACGCTTTCAGCTTCGCCACGTCGGCATCCATCACTTCCACGCGCTGCGGCAGGTTCTCTATGCCCGCCAGCGCTTCGGGACGCACCGGCTCGCGGCCCAGCGCTTCGCGGATGGTTTCCCCGAATTTGGCGGGCTGCGCCGTTTCCAGGCAGATCAGCGGCAGGCTGGGGCGGCGCTGCTCCAGCCCGACCTTGATGCCGTCGGCGGTGTGGGTGTCCACCATCACGCCGTACTCTTCCCACAGCTCGCGGATGGTCTTCAATCTGTCCTGGTGCGCGCTCTTGCCGGAGGCAAAGCGGAATTGCGGCAATGCATCCCAATAGGGCGTGTGCCGGATATCGAATGAACCACCGGCCTCCACCCTGCCCCAGAATTCGCGCACCTTGGCCGCGTCACGCCCGGCCAGATCGAACACGAAGCGCTCGAAGTTGGAAGCCTTGGAAATATCCATCGAAGGGCTGCTGGTTTCGTAGGTGTGGTCCGTGCCGCGCGGGCGGTAGGCGCCGGTGCGAAAGAACTCGTCCAGCACATCGTTCTCGTTGGTGGCCAGGATCAGTTGCCCGATGGGCAAGCCCATCATGCGCGCGATGTGGCCGGCGCAGATGTTGCCGAAATTGCCGGACGGCACCGCGAACGCCACCTGCTCGTCGTTGCTTTTTGTTGCGGCGAAATAACCTTTGAAGTAATACACGATCTGCGCCGACACGCGCGCCCAGTTGATGGAATTGACCGTGCCGATCTTGTATTTGGCCTTGAAGGCGTGGTCGTTGGACACGGCCTTGACCATATCCTGCGCATCGTCAAACATGCCCCGGATGGCGATGTTGAAAATGTTGGGGTCTTGCAGCGAGTACATCTGCGCGCGCTGGAAGGCGCTCATCTTGCCGTGCGGCGACAGCATGAACACGCGGATGCCGCGCTTGCCGCGCATCGCGTATTCCGCCGCCGAGCCGGTGTCGCCCGAGGTCGCGCCGAGGATGTTCAATTCTTCGTGCTGCTGTGATAGCGCGTACTCGAACAGGTTGCCCAGCAACTGCATCGCCATGTCCTTGAACGCCAGCGTCGGGCCATTGGACAGTTCGAGAATATGCACGCCCGGCTCCAGCGTGCGCAGCGGCGTGATGTCGCGCGCATCACTGCCGGCGCGGGTGTGGCAATAAGTTTGCGGTGTATAGGTTCTGGCGATAATGCCCTTCAAGTCGCCGGCAGGAATGTCGGTGATGAATTTTGACAGCACCGCGAAAGCAAGATCAGCATAGGGCAGCTTGCGCCATTCATCCAGTTCGGCGCGGCTCACCTGCGGGTATTGCTCCGGCAGATACAGCCCGCCATCGGGGGCAAGGCCGCCCAGCAGGATTTCGGTGAAGGTCCTGGCGGGTGACTGGCCGCGCGTGGAGATGTATTTCATTTCATTGCTCACTTCGATTAACCCCCTCTCCCGCTGGCAGGAGAAGGTTAGGGAGAGGGTAGATTTTCCGCACTTTTACCAGGCTTAAGCGGTACGACGCAAGAGTCCGTCACGACGGCAGCCTTGCGGCGGCAAATGTAAGGGTAAGCACGGTGATTTCAACGCGAATGAGGGCATAGCCGTCAACAGCAACCATGTTCAGGGCAAAGCTGCCGCACACTCACGCCTAAATCAGCAACAAAATCAGCTTGCCTGTGCCAGCCACTATCCAAAGCATTTACCACAGTTGCTCCTGCAACCATAGCCGCTACGAGAAACTTTCTATCATTTTTATCTACTGAATTCTGTGGCAGTTCGTTAAAGCCGCGAGCCTCGTCAGCAATCGGTGTAATGGGTACGAGCCGAATCTTCTTGCCCAGGTACATATGGTCATGGAGGTACTTGAAAAACATATCTCCCACGCCGGGCTGCCCTTTGTAGTGCAAGTGGCTGCTGTACTCGGTAAAGATTAGCTCCTGCTCATCAAGAACAATATGAGTGCGTTTTACTGGTGAGACCAATTCTTCAAGAAACACTATGCACGCATATTGGCAAGCCAGGCCGGCATGGGTATTTCGCCCATTGGCCGAAATGGCCACATTAGTATCCACGACAACATTCATCGGTCGGCAGCCTCCATCTTTCTCCTCAAAATGTTTTTTCTTGTTTCGGCAATCTCGGTCATTTCATCGCCAAAAAACTCTGGCGGCCAATTCAATATTTCACCGAACATATCCAGATCGAGATCAACGAGCTTCGATTCTCCTCCAACGCTGTCGCAGAAATACAGTTTGATATTCTCGGACTCAAATATTTCTTCTGCCACGCGGCGCTGGAAGCGCCGTAGCATATGCTCGCTGTGGCTCTCTACAATCACCTGCAAATTTCTGACTTTCGCCACGGTAAGAATTACATCTGCCAAACCACTTTGCACCGACGGATGTAAATGAATTTCCGGTTGCTCCATGATAATGGTGCTACCTTCCGGAACATAGTAGAGCAAAACCAAGGCGGGCAACACTTGAGATACGCCAAAACCAACATCAGTCAACGAAGCTGATGGACTTTGGGCATCACGCTTGACTACGGCACGATAAAGGTTCGCGCCATTACCAATTTCCTCAATCTTGAATTCGTGAATTAGCTTCAGTTCTTTCAGCCAGGATGCGATCATTTCTTGAAAGGGCTTGTAACGTGTCCTTCCACCGTGGTTACGTTCTTCATTACGTGCGGTGGCGGATAGCATAGCCTCAATTGTTCGCTCACCGCGCAGACCGACATCCAATGGGCTGGTGCCTGACCAAGGATATTCACGCTTGGGGTACTCGCGCAAGGGGCCTAGATAGTAAATCGAGTTCATCATTGACTCATATTCAGCTCCAAACAAGCCCAGAAATTCTGCATTTTGGTAATAGGTTATCGCCTGATCTGGAAATAAATGAGTCTTAATCGGCCCCGGAAGTGCCCACGCCCGCTGCTTGTTGCGCACAAAGCGGAAGTTAGACCCATCCGGGCATTCCGCATTTAATTGAAATTCTGTCCCCCCCTCCTTCTTCGGTGATATGGAAAAATGAAAACCACCAAATTGATATTCAAGGAAGTCCGAAATTAGCGTTGGCCCTCGCAGATGTGCCTTCGTTTTTACGGTAAGTATTGAATCAGAAGCCAGCGCCTCAGTTCTCTTTTTGGTTGGGTCAAAGATGCTGGCTTTCTGGTGCAAAGTCCATTCTATTTTCCATTTGAGGCCTATATCCACCTTGTGTCCATGAATCACATCCCTGTAGCCACCCAAGTTAACTAGCTGACCAGGGCCACCAAAATCCAAAACCAATCCACGATCTGTTGCATTCTTGGTTTGCTTCAACAGCAACAAGAATTGCAGCAGACTGCTTTTACCAGAGCTATTAGTGCCGAACAGCCCTGTAACTTGACCGAGCTTGATGTCGAGTTTTTTCCAAGACTTGAAATTTTCTACATAGAGCTTATCGAGCATGACACACCTCGCACGTCAAACATATCGGCGCATTATAACCCTTCCGATGATTGCTTCGTTTCGATAGTGAAGATTGAGATTGGCAGCTTTCTGGCAATGAAATCACACATTCAAATATCGCCTATGTATCGGGAACCGCCCTTCACCTTTGCCAATTGCCCGATTGAATGACGGAACAGTCAAGGCAGCAAACGCAGCTCGCCAATGCCCATCGTCCACGCCCCTACGCCATCGCCCTACCCAACCCAATTCTCGACCTTCAATCCCGGCACTCGCTTGAGCTCCGCCACGTTGCTGGTCACGAGAATGAGTTTCCCGGCAAGCGCGTGGGCGGCAATCCACAGATCGTTGTTGCCTATGAGCTTGCCGCTGGTTTGCAGTTGCCGGCGGATTTTTCCATAGTGCACAGAGGCGGCTGCGTCGAGCGGCAGCACGGGAATCAGTGCGGTCAGGTGTTCCAGAATTTGCCGTGTTTCCTTGGGCTTTGAACTCTTTTCCGCGCCGAAGCAGAGTTCGCCGTAAGTGACCGCGGACACGGCGGCCTTGCCGGGCGGCAGTTTGGAGAAGCGCGCCAGCACTTCGGCGGGGTGATGGTTCTTGATGTAAATACAGAGTTGGTGCGAGCAGGTGGCGCGGCGCGGCCTATAGCCCTGCTCGTTCTTGCAGCAGGCTGTCCGCACGCGCTCCGCCATGAAATCAGCGGGCAGTGAAGCCAGCAGGTGGAAAGCTTGTTTCAGTCGATTGGGCTTTTTTACGCAGCACCAGCTCATCGTCGCGGCGGAAGATTTCCACCTCGTCGGTATCGAACTGGAATTCCGCCGGAATTCTCACCGCTTGCGAATTACCGCTCAGTTTGTTGGGTTACACCCGCAAGGGGCAGGCCGTGGTTGAAGGGGCTTCCGTCCCAACAACACACGCACCGCCGCAAGCGGCTAATCCACGTTGTTTGTTTAACCCAAATAATCCATTAGGTGGAATAGCTCAGAACCGCCTCTAACTCCCCCTTGTCAGGGGGAGGACTGAACCGCCCATCCCCTGACAAGGGGAGGTTGGGAGGGGTTTGTGGCCTAATGGACAATCTGGGTTTATTTCCCCAGCTCTTCCATGCGGATGCGCGTCACCTTGCCCACCACGACCGGCAATTTTTCAATTCTGGCGATAGCCTGGTTGATGCGCTTTTCGCGCGTCAGATGGGTGAGCAGCACCAGATCTGCTTCATATTCACCCTCACCCGGCTCCTTCTGGAGCATGGCGTCAATCGAAATTTTTTCGTCTGCCAGCACGCGCGTTATGTCTGCCAGCACGCCCGGCTCATCCTGCACGCGCAGGCGCAGGTAGAAGCAGGTCTGCACTTCGGTCATTGGCAGGATGGGCAGGGCCACCAGTTGGTTGGGCTGGAAAGCCATGTGCGGCACGCGGTTCTGCGGGTCGGCGGTATGCAGGCGCGTCACGTCCACCAGGTCGGCGATCACCGCGCTGGCGGTGGGTTCCGCGCCTGCGCCCTTGCCGTAATACAGCGTGGCGCCGACCGCGTCGCCCTGCACCAGCACCGCGTTCATCGCGCCCTCCACGTTGGCGATCAGGCGCCTGGCCGGAACCAGTGTGGGATGGACGCGCAGTTCGACGCCGTCCGGCGTACGGCGCGTGATGCCCAGCAGCTTGATGCGGTAGCCGAGCTGTTCGGCATACTTGATGTCTTTCGCATCCAGTTTGGATATGCCCTCGATATAAGCGCGCTCGAACTGCATGGGCGTGCCGAACGCGAGCGCGGAAAGGATGGTGATTTTGTGCGCGGCATCCACGCCCTCGATATCAAAAGTCGGGTCGGCCTCGGCATAGCCCAGGCGCTGCGCGTCTTTCAGCGCGGCACCGAAACCCAGGCCCTTCTCGCGCATCTCGGACAGGATGAAGTTGGTGGTGCCGTTGATGATGCCCGCAATCCATTCGATACGGTTGGCGGCCAGCCCCTCGCGCACCGCCTTGATGATGGGAACGCCGCCCGCCACCGCCGCCTCGAACGCGACCATCACGCCCTTGTCCTGCGCCGCCTTGAAAATTTCGTTGCCGTGCGTCGCCAGCAATGCCTTGTTGGCGGTGACCACATGTTTGCCGTTGGCGATGGCCTTCAGCACCAACTCTTTCGCCACGCCATAGCCGCCGATCAGCTCTATCACGATGTCCACTTCGGGGTCGCTCACCACGGAAAAGGCATCATCCGTCACGCGGCATTTGCCCTGCGTGATCTTGTTGGCGAGCTCCAGGTTCTTGTCCGCCACCACGGTGATGCGGATGGGGCGCCCGGCGCGGCGCGCGATCTCTTCCGCGTTGCGTGCCAGCACGGTGAAGGTGCCGCCTCCCACGGTTCCGATGCCGAGCAGGCCTACGTTGATTGGTTTCATTTGATTTCCTAAGTTGTTAGTAGGAAGACGTAAGTCGTAAGTTTGAGGGCACTTCTAAAAATCCACATTTCATCCCAACTGCTGCGTTGCGGAAAAAATTTCCTGCTGACATATCATGCATATGCGGCGCTGCGACGTGGGGTAAGCAGGCAATCCGCGTAGCGGATGCTCGCAAATTTTTTCCACGCCTTGCTGACGACTCCGCACGGGCTACTTTTGCCCGTAGCGGATCGGCGTCCCCTTGTGGGGCATTTGGGCGCTTGCTGACGACTCCGCACGGGCTACTTTTGCCCGTAGCGGATCGGCGTCCCCTTGTGGGGCATTTGGGCGAGCTCTGAATTTTTAGAAGCGCCCTTGAGTCTATGCTGCACGACGCTTGCTAACAACTTACGTCTTCCGACTTCCGGCTGATTTATTTCCCGTATCGTTTGCGGTAATACTCCAGAAAGCGCGCGATGCGCCCCACCGCCTCGGTGAGGTCGTCCGCATTGGGCAGAAACACCGCGCGGAAATGGTCCGGGTGCGGCCAGTTGAAGCCGCTGCCCTGCACCACCAGCACCTTCTCGGTTTCCAGCAGTTCGAGGATGAATTTCTGGTCATCCTCTATCGGGTACATTTTGGGATCCAGGCGCGGGAACAGGTACAGCGCGGCCTTGGGCTTGACGCAGGTCACGCCGGGAATGGCGGTGAGCAATTTGTGCGCGAGATCGCGCTGCTTGCACAGCCGTCCGGCGGGCGCAACCAGATCGGCGATGCTCTGGTAGCCGCCCAGCGCCGTCTGGATGGCGAATTGCCCCGGTACGTTGGAGCACAGCCGCATCGAGGCAAGAATATTGAGGCCGTCAATATAATCCTGCGCGTGCTTCTTTTCGCCCGATACCACCATCCACCCGGCGCGGTAGCCGCAGGCGCGGTAGTTCTTGGACAGGCCGTTGAACGTGACGAACAGGATATCGTCCGCCAGCGAGGCGATCGAGGTGTGCGTTTCGCCGTCGTACAGCACCTTGTCGTAGATTTCGTCGGCAAAGAGAATGAGCTGGTGCTGGCGCGCGATGGCGATGATTTCCCGCAACACGGGAACCGGGTACAACGCGCCTGTGGGATTGTTCGGGTTGATGAGCACAATCGCCCGCGTGGCGGAGCTGATCTTGCCCCGGATGTCGGCCAGGTCCGGCAGCCAGCCGCTTTGTTCGTCGCACAGATAGTGGCGCGGCGCGCCGCCTGCCAGCGTCACCGCCGCCGTCCATAGCGGGTAGTCCGGCGCCGGAATCAGCACTTCATCCCCGGTATTGAGCAAGCCCTGCATCGCCATCACGATCAGTTCGGAGGCGCCGTTGCCGATAAAAATATCTTCCAGCTCCACCCCGGCGATGCTCTTCTGCTGGGTGTAATGCATGATGGCCTTGCGCGCGGCGAACAGGCCTTTCGAGTCGGAGTAACCGGAAGCGTCGGCGAGGTTGCGGATCACGTCCTGCTGGATTTCTTCCGGGACTTCAAAGCCGAATGGCGCCAGGTTGCCGATGTTCAGCTTGATGATGCGGTGCCCGTCCTCCTCCATCTGCCTGGCGCGCGCCATCACCGGCCCGCGGATGTCGTAACAGACGTTGGCGAGCTTGGCGGATTTCAGCACGGGGCGAGCGATGTTTGTTTCGGTTTGCCTCACGATGTTCTTTCAACGGCTATTTCAGCTATCCGCGAATCCGGTAGAATCCGCCCCAACCCCTGAAACCACGGGCTGCAAAGGCGGCAATTCTATCCGAGCACGCCCCATGCGGCAAACGGAGACCCCTTGAAACTGCACTTCGAAGCACATGCTGCCCGGAATATTTTCACCGCCCACGGCGCGGGCTATGTCGCGGTCGGCGGCGAGCGTTACGAACACCCAGTCGTGGTTACGGCGGAACAGGTGTTTACCGACTGGAGGCCGCAGGAATTCGATGCGCTGATCGAGGTACACTTCGCGTATTTCCTTCCCCTGCAACCCGAGGTGCTGCTGCTTGGCACCGGCGCGACCTTGCGCTTTCCGCATCCGGGCCTGTACCGGGCGCTCATCGCTGCGCGTATAGGCGTGGAATTCATGAACACCCCCGCCGCCTGCCGCACCTACAACATCCTGCTGGGCGAAGGCCGCAAGGTGGTGGCGGCAATTTTGTTGTAGGAGAAGTATCGCTACACCCCGCTCACCCTGCGCAGACTCAATATCCGCTAAGCGCCAATAGTAGAACCTCAGCATTACCCTCTGGATGACTGGCTCTTCGTTCGGCAACATGAATGCTGGCAGCACAAAAACCGCCCGCTGGATGACGAAAATCCGAGGGAATCTCTATTCCAGCGGGAAATGGAATTTGAGCGCAAATTTAATTCCCCCTTGAGTTTATCTAGCTTGCCAATTATTATCGTGAGCAAATTAACTCAGGATTGTAATTATGCCTGCCAGGCCTTATCAGCGCAAGGAAGTTCGCACACTGCTCAACTGGCTTTCGGAGCCGCCGCGCTTTTTGATTTTTGTGGCGGGTCCGCGCCAAGTCGGCAAAACCACTTTGGTGCATGACGCGTTATCACGGTATGGGCGCAATGATTATCACTTTGTCCCCGTCGACCAGCCGGACGCACCACGCATACCCGGACTCCCCTCTGCCGAAGAAGTTGCTTATGACCAGGATGTCAGCCCACGAGATGCCGCATGGTTGGTAAGGCAGTGGCAACACGCCCGCTCGGTCGCGCGTGAATCAACGGACGGGCACATCCTCGTTCTTGACGAAATCCAGAAAATTCATCGCTGGTCAGAAGTTGTCAAAGGATTGTGGGATGCTGACCGGGCTGAGAGATTGAAACTGCATGTCGTTCTGTTGGGATCATCACCTTTGCTGATGCAAAAGGGAACGAGCGAGAGCCTGATGGGGCGCTACGAATTGATTCACGTTTCACACTGGTCATTTCTCGAAATGCATGAAGCCTTCGACTTCGATCTGGACGATTACATTTATTTCGGCGGCTATCCCGGCAGCGCAGTATATATCCGTGACGAACCGCGCTGGCGCAATTATGTTAACGGCAGTTTGATTGAGCCGAGCATAGAGAAAGATATTTTGATGATGACGCGGGTTGACAAGCCGGCGCTACTCAAACAACTGTTTTACCTTGGCTGTAATTACTCAGGGCAGATCCTTTCCTACGACAAGATGCTCGGACAGCTCCAGGATGCAGGAAACACAACGACGCTTGCCCGGTATCTGGAAATGCTGGGGAATGCCGGGTTGATTTACGGCTTACAAAAATATGCCGGGCAGCAACATCGGCGACGTGCATCTTCCCCGAGATTTAATGTTCTTAACAATGCGTTGATGTCAGCCGGATCGGGATACACAAAAGCAGAAGCCAAAGCGGATCGCAGTTATTGGGGACACTTGGTGGAGAGCGCAGTGGGCGCGCATCTATACAATACCGGGCATCCCGACTGCAACCTCTACTACTGGCGCGAAAGTTCACGTGAAGTGGATTTTGTAATTGAGCGTGGCAAGAAACTTACCGCCATTGAAGTGAAGAGAGGGCCTGCTTCAGGCCATGCCAGCGGGCTCGACGTATTTGAAGAAAATTTCGGCAAGTGCCGGAAACTACTAGTTGGCGAAGGCGGCATCCCACTGGTGGAATTCCTCTCCTGCCCGGCGGAGCACTGGCTTTGAGCGAGACGGCAAAACCTTATCTCGTCCGGCGCACCTGTACGCGCAAATCCGGCAATGCGGATGAACAGGGAAGCCACCTGTTGGAATCCTATCGGAAGCTGCCTGCCTATGTGCTACTTGGCGATCCGGGTGCAGGCAAGACAGCGGCATTCGAGCAGGAAGCGGAAGAATACGAAGGCAAATATATCAAAGCACGCGTCTTTGCCGCGTTTAAGCCTACAGCGGAAGATCAAGGAAAAGTTCTGTTCATAGATGCATTGGACGAGATGCGCGCCGACGGGGGAGATGGCTGGACATCGCTTGCTCAAGTAGGCAGGCGTCTGGAAGAGCTGGGCTGCCCCCGTTTTCGTCTTTCCTGTCGCGAGGCGGACTGGCTAGGCGAGAGCGATAGCGCGGCCCTCAAGCGCGTATCGCCGAATGGCGAAGTTGTTGCTTTACACCTCGACCCGCTGAGCAATAGCGACGTTATCGAAATCCTGCATCACAAAGACGGTGTTCCTGATCCGGGCGAATTTGTACGCAAGGCTGGCGAACACAGGCTGGGCGAACTGCTGCACAACCCGCAAACCTTGAATCTGCTTGTAGAAGCCGTCGGTAGAAACGAATGGCCGCAAAGCCGCAGGGAAATTTACGAAATGGCATGCCACCAACTCGTGCGCGAGGAAAGTCGGGCACACCGGGATGCCAGGCGCGAAAAACATCACTCCCCCAAGACGTTGCTGAATGCTGCTGGCTACCTGTGTGCCATTCACCTGCTGTCCGGGATTGCCGGTTTCGCACTGGATGAAGATGCAAGCGACGATCAACACTACTATTGGAATGAGCTGGCAGCGCATAAATTGCCCTTACTTCTTGCTTTGAAAACCAATCTGTTCCAGAAAGACGGCGAAGAACAACGCATCCCGGTACACCGCAGCGTCGCCGAATATCTAGGAGCGCGCCACCTGGCGGCACGGATCGAAAATGGCGGCTTACCGTTTGGTCGCATACTGGCGCTAATGACTGGAGAAGATGGCGGCATGGTGCCCGACCTGCGCGGCGTTGCAGCATGGCTGTCCGTTCATTGCCGCACAGGACGACCAGACCTGATTGAACGCGATCCTTTGGGGGTAGTGCTCTACGGCGACGTGCGGAATTTTGTTGTGGATGACAAACGGTTAGTCCTGAACGCATTGAAAAACGAAGCGCAACGCTACCCTTGGTTCCGCTCGCAGGACTGGACGTCTCCGCCTTTCGGCGAGCTGGGTACGGTGGATATGGAATCAGCATTCCGGGTGATTCTTACTTCGCCTTCACGCACCGATGCCGACCAGGCACTGCTTGATTGTGTGCTTGATGCCATCCGCCATGGCGACCCAATGGCCGCTCTGTCTACCGCACTGGAAGCCGTTGTACGAGATGCCAGCTATTGGCCGGCAGTTCGCACCAATGCGGCACGGGCGTTAATGCACGCCATGCCGGATGACAGTTCAAGACTTTTGAAGCTTGCGGAAGATATTCGTGCGGGCGCAGTCGAAGACCGGGAAGATGAGTTACTCGGTACTCTTCTGCGTAAACTTTTTCCCTCTTGTATTCCGCCTGCGCAGATATTGGACTACCTCCACAAACCAAAAAATGACAGTTTGATCGGCAGTTATTTCATGTTCTGGGTTCACGAACTCCCTGAAATAACAGCCATAAGTGATTTATCTTTGCTGTTGGATCAATTGGTACAAAAACATGCTGACCTGAGAAAGGCGCTGCGGGAACATCAACTCAACAGAATGGCCGGGGAACTATTGATTCGTGGACTTGAGGCACAGGGCGACAGCATTTCGGATGAACGCCTTTACGGTTGGCTCGGCGTCGGTCTCGACGAATATGAACAGTCCCTCAATGCACACTGCCGACCTGATGCGTTCATTCATCAACAAGCTTGGCGGCAATCCAGGCGAGACCGCAACCCGCGAACTCGAACGCCTGCTGGCATTGCCCAGCCTCGCGCAATGGCATAACGTGTTACGCGGCGCCTTGCATGACCAGCGCATCGCCCGACGCAAGGCTGCGTTCCGCCGTCTAGGTGTCGAAGAAGTCAGCCTCACGCTCGCCAACCTCCAGCCCGCCAGCGCCGCTGACCTCGCCGCACTGACGTTCGATCATCTACGCGACATCGCGAAAAATATCCGCCATGACAACACCAACGATTACAGGCAGTATTGGGGCTATGCTGAAGGTGACAAGAAAAAGGATGAGCCAAAATCGGAGAGTGATTGCCGTGATGCGCTGCTGTCTGATCTGAAAATACATCTCGGCCCGCTCGGAATTGATGCCCAGCGTGAGAGGAATTATGCGGATAATAAACGGGCCGACATCGGGATTTCATTCGGTGGCACTAATGGATTCAACATTTCCATCGAAATAAAACAAGACCTCAGTCCAGACCTTTGGAGCGCAATCCACGAGCAATTGATTCCCAGGTATGTCCGCGATCCCGGCGCGGATGGCCATGGCATTTATCTGGTCTTCTGGTTCGGCGGCAAAGGGATGAAACCGCCTCTCGACGGCAAAAAACTCCACAGTGCCTCCGAACTCGAAGAGCGCTTGCGGCAGACGCTCACACTGGAAGAAAGCCATCGCATCCAGATTTGTGTAATTGATTGTGCGTTGCCCTAGCGCGAATTCTATGACTGCTTCGGAGCAGGTCGTCATTCCGCTATGTGCCAATTGCGGACGGTCGCAGTTTGCCAAAACTGTTGCGGTTGGTTCTTGAATCCGCCGCCTTTTAATAGTACAGACCGGTGGGTCTGGTGAATAACTGTTGGGCATCTTGACTCATGTCGCTAGGCGATCTACATAATCCCAAGGCAGCAGCCAATCTGATCGCGAATTTTCGCAAGCGATTCAGCACGAAGGTGTGTATGGCGCCGCAGACAGATCATTCAGGCGGTATCGTCTCTGCTCATACACTTTCTAGTCAGGCGGTTCTGCGCAAGCTCAGTGTCGATGGACATGTTTATGCACCGAATCACTCCGGGCGCTTCTCGCCCGATGCACACCCTATCGAAATCAAACGGTCGGGGCTTCGTGATGTCTCGGTGTTCAATGGCTTTTGCGCCAAACATGATGCGGAGCTTTTCAGTTGCATCGAGAACGAGCCTTTCCGTTTCCGTCGCGAACAGTGCTTCATACTTGCGTATCGTGCGGCCGCACGCGAGTGCTACCTCAAGCGGAAGCAATGTGAGTTATCCGATATTTTTTCGGCCAGGAAATCCGCTACCTTGCCGCGCCCATAGTTGTCACGGATGCCTTGAGTATTCGCCATTGTTGTTGTCATTCGATCCCCTGGGCTACGTGCATCCATTTCGCCCAGCAACCCTCTGTTTTTATTGTTCTGCGGCTAAATGTGGATATGCTGTAATGTACCGTAATGTCCGGCATAATCCAAATGAATTGAAGATGGATCAGTTGCTGCGCGCCAACAGAACTCCCTGCTGTGCGAGCTCAAGCGCAAATGATCTGCAAGTGGTAATGGCAAAGCGATACACTTCGTGAGTGTCCTGTTCCGAGCGATATAAACATTAGGTTTGCCTGACTCCTGTGTGTCGAGAGCGGAACCCGGTGACCCGAGGCGGGGAACTGTTGTGTAAGCCGCACGGTTAGCTTATCGTTCGCAACCCGATCATAGATTACGCGAGCATCGCCCATGAGCAACTCACTGCACGCCGTCATCGCCCAGGCCGAACAGGTCATCCTCGGCAAACCGCACCAGATCAGGCTCGCGCTGGCCTGCCTGCTGGCGCGCGGCCACCTGCTGATCGAAGACCTGCCGGGCGTGGGCAAGACCACGCTGGCGCACGGGCTGGCGCGCTCGCTCGGCTTGCAGTTCCAGCGCATCCAGTTCACCAGCGACATGCTGCCCGCCGACATTCTCGGCGTGTCGGTGTACCGGCGCGACAGTGGCGAGTTCAGGTTTCACCCCGGCCCGATCTTCGCGCAAATGGTTCTCGCCGACGAGATCAACCGCGCCACGCCGAAGACGCAGAGCGCGTTGCTGGAAGCGATGGAGGAACAGCAGGTCACCACAGAGGGTGTCACGCGCCCTCTGCCCGCACCGTTCTTCGTCATCGCCACGCAGAACCCCATCTGCCAGGCCGGCACCTTTCCGCTGCCGGAATCGCAACTGGATCGCTTCCTGCTGCGCATCCGGCTGGGCTATCCGGACGAGCAGGCGGAGCGCGGCCTGCTCTCCGGGGTGGAACGGCGCGAAATCGTGTCCAAACTCGCGCCGCAGATGGAAGCCGCCGAACTGCTCGCCCTGCAACAGCAAGTAAAGCGGGGGTTCGTCGCTCCCGCCCTGCTCGACTACGTGCAGGCCATCCTGCGCCACACCCGCGAATCGGCGCGCTACCTGCACGGTCTGTCGCCCCGCGCCGGGCTGTCGCTGCTCGCCGCCGCGCGCGCCTGGGCATTGCTGGACGGGCGCGATGCGGTTATTCCGGAAGACGTGCAGGCCGTCCTGCCGGGCATTGCCAGCCACCGGCTGGTGGGTGCTCAGGAGGCGCAAACCTCGGATGGAGAGAAGCTTGCCAGCGAGTTGATCGAGGCGGTCGCGATTCCGTAGCGGGTGAGGCAACAGAACGGATGACTACAAACCCACGCTCTTCAGTGAATTGAGGAATTGCTCGACATTCTGATAGCCGGTCACGCGATAGTCGCCCTGCTCGATCCCGCGCGCATCGAAAAACAGGATAGCGGGCGGGCCGAACAGTTCGAACCGCTGGAGCATCGCCTTATCCTCGTCGCTGTTGGCGGTAACGTCGGCTTGCAGCAGCACGGCATTCTTCATACGGGCCTGCACCTTGGGATCGGCAAAGGTGTAACGCTCCATTTCCTTGCATGACACGCACCAGTCTGCGTAGAAGTCGAGCATGACCGGTTTGCCGCGCTCCCGCGCCAGGCGCGCATCCAGCTCGGCCACGCTCTTTACCCGCTCGAACTGCACGTGCGCGGGGGCTTCCGCCTGGACGCTGCCGAGCGCGCCCAGCGGACGGAGAATATCGCGCGCGCCGGAAAGCGCGCCGACGAGGTAGGCGCCGCCCACCAGCAGCGCGAGGATGCCGATGCCTTTCCACAACTTGTGCCAGCCGCCGGCGTTATGCGGCAGCGCATCCAGCGCATGCAGGTAAACGGCGGACAGCACCAGCAACATCGCCCACAGCAGCATTTGCACAGTCGTCGGGATCAGCGATGAAATGAGCCAGATGGCGACCGCCAGCAGCAGCACACCGAAAAAACGCTTGACCGATTCCATCCAGGCACCCGCCTTGGGCAGCAAGGTTCCGGCAGAAGCGCCGATGAGCAGCAGCGGCAACCCCATGCCCATCGCCAGCGCAAACAGCGCCACCCCGCCCAGCAGCGCGTCGTGCGTCCGCCCGATATACAGCAGCGCACCCGCCAGCGGCGCGGCGACGCACGGGCCGACGATGATGGCGGACAGCGCGCCCATCACGAACACGCCGCTCAGGTGACCGCCGTGCAGCTTGTTGCTGGTATCGGTCAGCTTGCTTTGCAGGGCGGTGGGCAATTGCAGCTCGTAGAAGCCGAACATGGACAGGGACAACAGAACAAATACCCCGGCAAAACTGCCCAGCACCCACGGCGTTTGCAGCGCGTTGGACAGCAGCGTGCCGGACAGTCCCGCCGCGACGCCGACCGCCGCGTAGGTGAGCGCCATGCCGAGCACGTAGGCCAGCGACAGGATGAAGCCGTGCATGTGGGTAATGTTGTGGCCGCGCCCGACGATGATGCCGGACAGGATGGGCACCATGGGAAATACGCAGGGAGTAAAGGCAAGCAGCAGTCCGGCGCCGAAGAAAAACGACACGATGAGCCAGAAGCTGCCCTGCTGGAACAGCTTGGCAATCCGGGTGCTCTCGCTGTCGGCGGGCGCAGGCTGCGGCGCGGCTTGCGCCGTTGGCGTTACCGCCGGTGCGGCGCTGGCCTCGGGCAGCGCAATGGTGAACGACTTGGTGGTTGGCGGGTAGCACAGGCTCTTGTCCTTGCAGCCCTGGTAGCCAGCTTCCAGCGTGATGTTCCGTGGCGTGCCGCCGCTCCGCTCCAGCGCGATTTCCGCCTGGAAGGACTGGTGGAATACCGCCATCTCGCCGAAATTGGGGTCGTGCTTGATTTCCCCCTCCGGCAGCGTGACCCTTGCAATCCTGACACCCGCATTTTTCGCGGAATCGCCCGCCAGCTTCAGGCTGACCTTGTCTCGGTAGAGATAATAGCCGGGGGTGACCCGGAAGCTGGCAAGCAGGGTGTGTCCGTCGCGCGCGCCGACCTCCACCCCGAACGCCTGATCCGGCGGCAGAATGATTTCCTGTTTCGCGCCTCCCAGCGACGGCAGGCGATCCAGGAATCCTTCGGCGTAGGAGGGCGGGACAAAGCACAACAAAAACAGAATGACGTGGCGCATGGCTCTCAATTCCTCAATGGCTCCCGATTCCTCAATGGCTCCCGCCCGGCAATTCACGGGTTTCCCGCTCCACCCATTGCAGATAGCCGGGAAAGCCGGCAGTTACCGAGACAGCGACGATTTCCGGAAGTTCATAGGGGTGGTGCGCGCGGATGGTTTCCTCAAGGCGCGGGTAGGCCGCGCGCGTGGTCTTGACCAGCAGCGGAACTTCGTGCGCGGATTCCACCTTGCCCTGCCAGCGATAGACCGAGCTGCATTCTGCCAGAATGCTGACGCAGGCGGCACTATGGCTTTCTATCAGCACCTGCGCCACCCGTTGCGCGCTGGCGCGATCCGGAAGATTGGTGAACACCAGAATGATTTCGTCCATAAATGCGCTTGTCTTGTAAAGAACAGAAGCGTAGAAAACGGTCGCCTATGCCGCGTTTGCGCGCGCGCAGCGCATCCCCAGTTGCAGTAATTCGTCCCACGCATCGCCGGGGCGCAAGCCCTTTATCACCTTGTCCGCTTGCGCGGCCTGGCGCAGCGCGCGCTCCGCAAATGCCGGGCTGAAGCGCCGTACCGCGCGTTCCACCAGTTTCTGGCGCGCGCCCCACACGCGCGCATCGCGCAACGCGGAGGCGGGGTTGCCGCCGCGTTGCAGCGCGCGCGATACCTTGCACAGCGCGCGGATGTCTTCCGCCAGCGCCCACAGAATCAGCACGGTGGCTTCGCCTTCCGCGCGCAGGCCGTCAAGGATGTGCGCATAGCGCGCCGCATCGCCCGCGAGCACGGCTTCCGACAGCTTGAATACGTCATAGCGCGCCACATCCATCACCGAGTTTTTCACCTGGTCGAAGGATAAGGGGCCGGCGGGGAACAGCAGGGCGAGCTTCTGGATTTCCTGCCATGCCGCCAGCAGGTTGCCTTCCACCCGTTCGGCCAGAAAAACCAGCGTTTCGGCATCGGCGGACTGGCCCTGCCGCTTCAGGCGACCGGCGATCCAGCCGGGCAGCGCATTCAGCGCGATTTCCTCGCTGGCGATGACCGCGCCATGTGCTTCAAACGCGGTGAACCACTTGCTGCCCAAGGCGGTTTTGTCCAGCTTCGGCAAGGTGACCAGGGTAACCGTGTCCGCGCTCAAGTGCTGGCAGTATTCCTGCAAAGCCTGCGCGCCTTCCACGCCGGGCTTGCCGGAAGGGATGCGCAAGTCAACCAGCTTGCGCGCGGAAAACAGCGACAGGCTTTGCGCGCTGTTGCGCAACTCCGCCCATTTGAAGCCGGGTTCGGCGGTCAGCACCTCGCGCTCGCCGTAACCTGCCGCGCGCGCCGCCGCGCGGATGGCATCCGCCGCCTCGATGGACAGCAGCGGCGCCCCGCCGTGGACGATATACAGCGGCTTCAGGCCGGAGGCCAGGTGGCGCGGAAGGTCTTCGGCGGATAACTTCACGATGCGGTCGCCGGTTTCATGGCGCGGTTTGCTGCGGCGGCCTGGCGTGATTCAGGCGGCGCAATATCTGCTGCACCGCGTCGCCCCGCATGTTCTGGAAGAGCATCGCCTCTTCCTGTTCCTTGGCGAGAACCTGCACGTCGTCGTAGGAGAAATCGCGCCGCAGGGTGATCTCTTCCGGGGCGAGCCAGTCCTGCTGCTGGCGGTCATGCACGCGCAACGAAACGCGGTATTGCAGGCGGTACTCGCGCACCCGCCCGCCGCCGCTCAGGGAAAGGATTTGCTTGTCCGTCGCTTCCGAAACGATGTGCAGGGTCAGTTGCGCCTGATCGGGCGAATCGGCGATTTGAACGCTGTTGGCTTCGATGGCGCGTTTCAGATCGACAACAAAAGGGGCGTAATCGTTGGCCGACTTCACGTAGAGTGTCTGGAACGGCAACGCGAACGCGCTTTGGCCGCGCAGGTGGAAGCCGCAGGCACCCAGCAGCAGGGCGAGCATCAGGACGAACACCAGCGGGACTATGCGCATCGTCTTTTCCCCGTCAGGCCACGATGTTTATCAGGCGGCCCGGCACCACGACGATTTTTTTCGCCGCGCCGCCCGCAAGCAATTTCTGCACGGCGGGGTGCGCCAGCGCCAACTGCTCCAGCGCCGCCTTGCCGGTATCTTTGCCCACGCGCAGGCTGCCGCGCAGCTTGCCGTTCACCTGGATCACCAACTCGATCTCGTCCTGCTCCAGCGCCGCCTCGTCGGCCTCCGGCCACGGTGCGGCGAGGATGTCGTCGCCGTACCCCAATTCCCTCCACAGCGTTTGCGCGATATGCGGCGTGATGGGCGAAAGCAGGCGCAGCAGGATGCTGAGGCCTTCAGATTTTAAGGCAACTTGAGGTATAAACCAGACAGGGGTGCATTCCCCATCCTTTAAGCCGGGTTCGTGTATTCGATAGATGGTGTTAAGAATCTTCATGCAGGCCGCAATTACAGTGTTGAATTGATGCCTGTCAAAGTCAAAGTGTGCCTGTTTAAGGTGTTCGTGTATTTCACGGCGTGCAACTTTGAAGTTATCAGAAATGTTTTTCCAGTCGAAAACAAATTTCTCTGGCGGGTGTTTTATGTTGCCATTGTGCTCACCAATGGATGTATTGTTCTCGTAAGCAAAAGACCACACCCGCTTCAAGAAACGGTACGCTCCCTCCACCCCGCTGTCCGACCATTCCAGTTGCTGGTCGGGCGGTGAGGCGAACATGATGAACAGCCGCGCGGTATCGGCGCCGTATTTGTCTATGATGGCCTGCGGGTCCACGCCGTTGTTTTTCGACTTGGACATTTTTTCGGTGCCGCCGATGATTACCGGTTGGCCGTCCGCCTTGAGCGTGGCGCCGAACGGTCGCCCGCGCGCATCAGTTGCCACATTTATGTCGGCAGGGTTAATCCACTGCTTTTTGCCGGAAGCGTCTTCACGGTAGAACGTCGGGGCAACCACCATGCCCTGGGTCAGCAGGTTGGAGAAGGGCTCGTCAAGGTTTTGAGCCGCGCGCAAATCTCCGAACACCCCCTCATCCCGCATCAGTTTGTGGAAAAAGCGCGCATACAGCAGATGCAATATGGCATGTTCGATGCCGCCGATGTATTGGTCCACCGGCAGCCAATGCTGGGCGGCATTTTTGTCCACCATGCCGGTGGCGCAGTCCGGGCTGGCGTAGCGCGCGTAATACCAGGAAGACTCCACGAAGGTGTCCATGGTGTCGGTTTCGCGCCGCGCTTCGCCGCCGCATTTCGGGCAGGCGCACTGGTAAAATTCCGGCATTTTCGCCAGCGGCGAGCCGGCGCCGGTGATGGTCACGTTTTCCGGCAGCACCACGGGAAGCTGTTCATCCGGCACCGGCACGTCGCCGCAGGCGGGGCAGTGGATGACGGGGATCGGGCAACCCCAATATCTTTGTCTGGATATGCCCCAGTCGCGCAGGCGGAACTGGGTGCGCTTCCGGCCCAGACCTTTGGCTTGCAGATCGGCGGCAATCGCGTCGAACGCCTGCCGGAAATCCATGCCGTTATATTTCCCGGAGCAGGTCAGCGTCCCGTATTCGGTGTTTGGAGACTCGCTCTGCAATTGCACGGCAAAATCGTTCACCGCTTTGATGAGGGCCTCAGATGGCGCGCCGGAAAGACTTTCCAGGGCGCCGGTCAGGCAAGCCAGCATTCCTAAGCGATCCATTGTTTCCAGGCTGACCGCTACACCTTCGCCGCTGAGGGCGGTTTCCAGTTTTTCCCATCCGGCCAGCAATTCCCTGCTCGCCACCACATGCTTGACGGGCAAGCCGTGGTTTTCGGCAAACTCGAAATCGCGCTCGTCGTGCGCCGGTACCGCCATCACCGCGCCTTCTCCGTAGCCCATCAGCACATAGTTGGCGACCCACACCGGCAGCCTTTCGCCGGTGAGCGGATGATTGACGAACAGGCCGGTGTCCATTCCCTTCTTTTCCATGGTCGCAACATCGGCTTCGGCGGTGCCGCCGCGCATGCATTCGGCGACGAAGGCCGCCAGCTTCGGGTTGTTCCCGGCGGCTTGCGCGGCGAGCGTGTGCTCTGCCGCAACCGCCACGTAAGTCGCGCCCATCAGGGTGTCGGGGCGGGTGGTGTAAACCTTCAGCGCACCCTCTCTGCCGACGGCGGCATCGTAGGGGAACTCGATCTCGCAGCCGTGGCTTTTGCCGATCCAGTTGCGCTGCATGGTCTTGACCTGCTCCGGCCAGCCGGGGAGATTGTCCAGGCCGTCGAGCAGTTCATCGGCGTAGGCGGTGATGCGGAAAAAATACATCGGTATCTCGCGTTTTTCCACCTGCGCGCCAGAACGCCAGCCGCACCCGTCTATCACCTGCTCGTTGGCGAGCACGGTGCAATCTACCGGATCCCAGTTCACCGCCGCCGTCTTCTTGTAGATAATGCCTTTTTCGAACAGCCGGGTGAACAGCCACTGTTCCCAGCGGTAGTATTCCGGCTTGCAGGTGGTGATTTCGCGCGACCAATCAATTCCCAGCCCCAGACTTTTGAGCTGCTGCTTCATGTGCTCGATATTGGAGTAGGTCCAGGCGGCGGGCGGAACATTGTTTGCCAGTGCGGCGTTTTCTGCGGGCAGGCCGAAAGCGTCCCAACCCATCGGCTGCATCACGTTTTGCCCCTTCATACGGTGATAGCGCGACAGCACGTCGCCGATGGTATAGTTGCGCACATGCCCCATGTGCAGCTTGCCGGAGGGGTATGGGAACATGGACAGGCAGTAGTATTTCGGTTTCGGGCTATCTGCGCTGGCGCGGAATGCCTGTTGATCTTCCCAGCGTTGCTGCGCGGCTGCTTCGATATCTTTGGGTATGTAATCCGGTCGCATGTTTTTTCGAGTGCTTTGCGTCATGTCAGAGTAAGCCGCCATTATATACGGAGAGCGCGATGAAACTATTTTATGCCTTATGCGGTTTACTGCTGGCAAGCACGGCTTGGGCAATGCCGGACATGCTGGTGGATGGCGTAAAGATGCCGGCGTGGGTCGAGCGCGGCGCGCAACGTTTCCCGTTGTCGCCCGGAATGGCGTTGAAAAACGGCGATACGCTGCTCACCGGGCAAGATGCGCGCGTGCTGCTTAATGCCGCCGACGGCAGCGCCATCAAGCTGGGCGAGAACGCGCGCTTGCAGATATCGGGGCTGGCGCAGCAGCGCGATGGGCGATCCCTGTTCAGCGCCGCGCTGGAAGTGGCAAAAGGGGCGTTCCGTTTTACCACCTCGGTGCTGTCCAGGCTGCAAGCGCGCGATGTTACGGTGAGGGTGGCGGGCGCGACGGCCGGCATCCGGGGCACCGACGTGTGGGGCAAAGTTGGCGCCAGGATGAGCGTATCCGCGCTGGAAAAAGCGCTGGGCAAAAGCCTGGATGTCGCGGATAAAGAGGCAAAAATGGATTTCGACACGGTGTGCCTGATCGAAGGCAAAATCAGCATCACGCATGGCAGCGAAGCGCCGTTCGTGATGGATCAGCCGCAAACGTTTTACGTCATGCCCAAGGGCGCGGCCCCGCTGCCGGTCGGCGGCCTGTCCGCCGAACAGTTGGCCAAGTGGACGGCAGAAACCGAGATCATCGCAGGACAAGGCGCTGCGCGCAGCGGCGGCAAATGGAAAGTGCATCTGCTCACCGCCGGCAGCGAGCGCGATGCGCTGGCCGCTTATGACGAACTGCGTGGCGCGGGCTATAGCGCGCGCATCCAGTCATTGGGAGGCGAGCAATACCGGTTGCGCATCACGCAACTGCCCAGCCGCGCCGATGCGGAAGCGCTGGCGCGCGAACTGACCGGCAGGATGGGTATCACCGCGCCGACAGTGGGGCGCTGACAGTGAAACTATGGGCGTATTTTGGGTTTATCCCGGATAATCCATTATAATGAATATACATCAACGTATATCCAGAAAGGAGCAAGCATGAACCTGCATATAGCCAAGTGGGGTAACAGTCTGGCGGTGCGCATACCGATGGCGTACATCCGCCGCACCGGATTGAAGGAAGGTGACACGGTTCAAGCCATTTTGACGGCTGACGGCACGATGACGATTCGCGCCGAACATTGGGATCGCAAAGCATTTACAGCCGAGCTGGCGAAAACGCGGCAAAGCATGAAGATGGGTGCGTCTGTCATGGACGAACTGCGCGGCGGAGCGCGTTACTGATGGTTTGCTACGTCGATACCAGCGTGCTGGTGGCGCTCTGCGCGAACGAGCCGAAAAGCGAGAGCGTGTCCCGCTGGTACGCCAAGTGCAAAGACAAGCTTGTTTCATCGGCGTGGTGCGTGACCGAATTCGCGAGCGCATTGGGAATAAAGCAGCGCACCGGACAACTCACGACAGCAGAGGCACAGGTCGCGTGGCAGAGTTTCCAGCGCTTATGCGCAAACGACATGGCGCTGTTATCACCCGACACGGACATATTCCACAAAGCGGCGTTTTTAACCCTGGATGCCACAACAGGTTTGCGGGCGGGCGATGCATTGCATCTGACAAGCGCGTTGCAGGCCAATGTAAAACGCATGGCAACATTGGATGACGTGTTTGCACGCAATGCCAAGCAACGGAAAATCGCAGTGGTTGCGTTTTAGCGATGGCTAAATTATTTCCGGGTGTATATCCGCGCTCCCGGTTGTTACCCGTGCTGGCGGAAACTGCATTGAGTTAGAAAAACAATTCGAGCACGGCCCCCTTTATTTTCCATCGCTTGGTAAAAACCACCAGCTTTAGCTGGTGCATTTAAGGTTTTAAAAACTATGCGCTTCACCACATGTTCTGTGAATATGGTTTTAGCGGAGTCCGCCACGGTTCACCCACTTATAGTGGGTGGCGGACGGAGCCTCAACCCACCTACTTCAGTAGGTGGTAGTTGAGTCCTTATTAAAAATAATTGCGCGTTAGCGGCCAGCCTCGCTATCACACCAGGCTGATATTGTCAATTGGACTGAAGTACGATTGACGCCCCCCCCCCCGCGAGTAGAGTAAGTTCGTGTCCGCACCAATCCGGGCAAGCCGGAAGCCTGGCGAAAACAAAACTATGGGGTGCGAACATCAAAAACCCCGAGAGATGGGTAAATCCTGTAGGGTGGATAAGCGAAGCGCATCCACCTTTAAGCCGGGTGGTGCATTGAAGTCCAATATTAATCTATGGGAGGGTGAAATGGGAAAAATTGTGAGAGTAAAATTACACGTTTTTGCGATTGGTTTTTTTCTTTCGCTTTCTGGGAGCAGCGCGTCCGCTCAATTAGTGACTCACTACACATTTGATGGTAACGCCCTTGAGCATTTTGGTTTAATGCGGACACCGTTGCGAATCACCCCGTCATGCTTGGCTACGGTGGTGGCTCATGCGGCACCTCGTTCTTTGTTGGGTTGAACGCCACATTAGGTATGTACAATAATAGTTTATATGCTTCGTCCCATTGCAATGTCAACAACCTAATCTTTAATGGGTCTTCGTGAAAGAGTGTGGGTGAAATTTAGCATGAGCACCTCTGCAAGCCATATGGTATATGGCAGAATCCGGTTTGCCCCCTTGCTAGAAAACGGGAGGATTTTCCGATGGCCATCTCGCCCAAGCGCAAGCGTCT
>JACRPU010000105.1 GCA_016223025.1 Nitrosomonadales bacterium
GGACCACCACTTCAGACGATCATTGAAATTATGTCGAGCTTGTCGTTACATCAATCGTCGTTGAGCCACGCTGCGCATGGCGTCCGAAACATGCTACCTCCGATAGTCCACATAATCGAGCAGTCTACATAATCGGCCTAATCTGCCCTGCCGCCACCGAAAACTCTCGCTCGAATACTGCAACAACGGCTGAGGAAATATTCGATAACACTGTGGCTCCCGGCCTTGATCTCCGCCGTGACCGATGGGTCAAAGCCGGTGAGGATTGTTTGCAGGTCAGGGAGCTGATCCGTCGATGAACAATAGTGGTAAGGCTCTGACAAGGGCGCAAGGGTATGTTTATCTCCAGTGTTTTTTGGCTACGCGGTTTCGCATGTAATTAACCTGTCACCCGGTTGCGGCAGGCTTGCGATCTGCGTCTTGTTCAATTCCATCCAGCCTCTCTGAGGCCACTGTACAGCGAGTTGCTCACCTTCCAGCTACGCTGCTTTTTTCATGGGCAATTCAGCCCGTTTGCTGACATACAATACTTCGACACCCAGGACATTCCCGTTTGCGTCATAGTCCAAAATCATACCGGGCTTGATTTCTTCTGTTTTCTCGATTTCGCCTTCCGTGAGCTGGACGTACAGTGCATCCGCTGCCTGATCAAATTCTGTTTTCATGTGCGCACCTTTACTCAAAATAATCGGTTTCGCCATTTTTAATGATGTCGGGTTACGCGGTGAAACTGCTAACCCGACCTACGCGGCTTTTGTCGCTCCCGCGAAAGCATGATTCGCCTTGCATGAGAATTATGTTTCCAGCAACAGCGCCTCGAAGCCAGCCTGTTGAAAGTGGATGTCAGCCGCCAATGCGGCCTGAATGCCGCGTTGCCGCATGGCCACAAAAGACATGCAATCCGTCAGGCTCCACTCCTTGTCCAAGCGTCCGCGAAAAAGCTCAAACGCCTCAGCGAACAATTCATCCTGCAAGGGAACAATTTCCACATCAGGGTCGTTTTCCAGCATCTCGATGATGGAAATAGCCGTTCCACGATAAGAAACTTTTGCCAGCGCCGCACCGATTTCAAGCAGCACGGCGCGCGTGGTAATAATGGCGTAGCCCGATGTTTTTAGTTCATCGGCCAGTTGAACGGCTCTGGCGTGATAGCGGTCGCGCGGCGAGGCCAGCGCAATGGCAAAGCCAGTATCGAGAAAAACCGCCTTCACCGGCATCAGCTGCTATGCCCATAAAGATTTTTCTCAAACGTGGCCGAAAAATCAGGTGGTGCATCAATAGAAAGTTTTTGCGTCCCTTCCAGAAAGGACACTGGCTTCTCCTTGGCTTGGCGCGCCTCATTCTCCACCAGCACAATCACCTCTACCCTGCTACCCGGCTTGAGTTCCGAGCTTTGCAGGTGAATGGCATGATTTTGATCAACCACCATTTGTTGACGGACTGCCAGCGCCATAATTTAACTCCTTGGTTAATTTTTTTGCATTATGCCCTGAAAAGATAGCAATGGGCATATCCAGTTTACGTTCAATATATCCGTCCCAAAGACCTCTTTCAATTTCTCCGCTAATGCAGGTTGTTCCAGTAAGACCGGTCGAAGCCGCCACATCCGCATCCGTTGCGTTGGCGAGCGCCGAGATGAAAGCCTGCCCCGCATCGCCCTGCGCGACGTTGCAGCCATACAGCAGCAGGTCGCCCGTGTCTGAAAGGGCATTGCCTATGGTGGCGAGTTGAGTCTGATATTGCGCAAGGGCGTCTTGAGTGAGTTGGGCTGTACCGAGGTTGACCTGTCCGCACCTGTAATTCAGAAGTGCCCTTTATTGATTCCGGGAGGATGTCAGGTGCGCGCATTACCCGCGGTTGCCTCGTTTTGGCCTAGCGCCCTTGCGCCCGCCAGCATCAAGGCTGCCAGCAGCAGCACCGCCGCGTTGCCCCAGCGCATGTATGGCGTGCCGCCCGCATATCCCTGCACCTGCCCGGTAAGCACGCCCTCCCGGTGCTGCGGCAGCATGTGCAGGATGCGGCCATCGCGCCCGATGATGGAGGTGACGCCGGTGTTGGTGGCGCGCAGCATCATGCGCCCGGTTTCCAGCGCGCGCATCTGCGAAATCTGGTTGTGCTGCATCGCGGCATGGGAATTGCCGTACCAGGCGTCGTTGCTGACATTCACCAGCAGCGTCGCTTCCGGCAGCGCGCGGATGATTTCCTCGCCGAACACATCTTCGTAGCAAATGTTGACGGCAACCTTCTGCCCCGCCACATCGAGCGGGGTTTGCGGCAAGCCGCCGCGCGCCAGATCGGACATCGGGATGTTCAGCACTTCGTTGATGAGCCAGCCCAGCACCGGTCGCAGCGGAATGAATTCGCCGAACGGCACCAGATGGTTCTTGCGGTAGCTTTGGCTCTCGGCCACCCCCAGCGTGAATACGCTGTTGTAGTATTGCCCCTGTTCCCGCTCGAACGCGCCGATGAGCATATCGCCGCCGTTCCGCCGCGCGTGGTCGCGCAGGATCGCCGCGTAGCTTTCCGGCACTTCCTGGCGCAGCAGCGGCAGCGCGGTTTCCGGCAGCACGATCAGGCGCGCATCCGTTTGCAGCGCCAGCCTGCGGTAGGTTTCGAGCGTGACGGCGAGCTTCTCTTCGCGGAACTTCATCTCCTGCGGAATATTGCCCTGCAGCAGGCTCACCTTGAACGGCTCGCCCTGCGCCTGCGTCCATTCCACGGCGCGCAGCGCCTCGCCGCCAAACCACAGCGCAGCCAGCGCGACCAGCGTTGCGCCAAGCCGCCCTTTCCGCAGCCATAACGAGGCCAGCAACCCGGCATTTGCCGCAACCGCCAGCGATACGCCGTACACCCCGAACAGAGGCGCATAGCCCGCCAGAGGGCTGGATGCCGCCTGCGAGTAACCGATCGCCAGCCAGGGAAAACCGGTGAAAAGCAGCCCGCGCAACCACTCCAGCAGCGCCCATGCGGCAGGCATCGCCAGCAACAGGCGCGCCCGGCCCGGAGCGCCCAGCCGCGCCTGCGCATAGCCGGCCAGCGCGGGAAACAGCGCCAGCAGCGCGGCAAACAGCCCGGTGGCAGGCAGCGCCAGCACGAACGGCATGTTCCCGTAATCGTGCAGCGCGATGTAAATCCAGCCTGTTCCCGCGCCAAACAAACCGAGACCAAAACAAAAACCCAGCCCGGCGGCGGCACGGGCGTTTCCCGCGCGAAGCCACATCACGAACAGCGCCGCGAGCGCGAACAATGCAAACGGGAACAGCGGGAAAGGCGCAAAACCGGGAACCGCGAACATGCCGGCAAGAAAGGCAAATGCGATTTGATTCCAATGCAAAAAGCTCACTCGGATGCACGGGCAAATTGATGGGCGCGATTATACGGCAACGACCCGCACGATGCCCCTGTTACAATATCGGTCGGCTTTGCCGCTTGCCATGCGCGCTCATGGTCCGCACCGGCGAACGATAAAGCAGGCGGCTTGCGCGGAGAGGATGACAAATGGAGGCGCCGTGAGAATACTTCTGGTGGAAGATGACCCTCTGCTCGGGGATGGCATCAAGAAAAGCCTCGGCCATCTGGGTTTTACGGTTGACTGGATGCGGGACGGCGTGCAGGGAGAAAATGCCCTGACCAGCGAAGAATATGCCGCAGTCGTGCTGGACCTGGGCTTGCCGCGCAAGGATGGGCTGGCGCTGCTGCAATCGGTGAGAAACAAGGGATCGCGCACCCCCGTGCTGATCCTGACCGCGCGCGACAGCAAACCGGACAAGCTCAAGGGGTTTGGCGCGGGCGCGGATGACTACATCGTCAAGCCGCTGGACATGGAAGAGCTCGCGGCCCGGTTGCGCGCGCTGATCCGCCGCTCTGCCGGGCGCGCCTCGCCGCGCATCCGCATAGGCCGGGTCGAAATTGATCCGGACGAGCGCCTGGTGTGGAACGATGGCAAGCTCGTCGAGCTTTCTGCCAAAGAGTTTGCCGTGCTGGAGCTGCTGGTGCAGAACGCGGGCCGCGTGCTGACCCGCGCCCAGTTGGAGCAGAGCGTTTACGGCTGGGGGGACAGCACCGACAGCAACACCATCGAAGTTTTCATCCACCACCTGCGCAAGAAGCTGGGCAGCGAATTCATCCAGACCCTGCGCGGGATCGGTTATACCGTGGGGCGCCCGGAATGAGTTTGCAAAAGACTTCCTTGCAGGCGCGGCTTACCCTGCTGGCTCTCGGGGCGGTGCTGCTTTTCAGTCTTTCGGCGGGCTATGAAAGCTATGAGAACGCCATACACGAGGCGGATGAAATTTTTGATGCGCAGCTGGCCCATTTTGCGCAAAACCTCGCGATCGTGGCATCACATAGTGACCAGAATGTTGAGCATGTGGAGGATATGCCAGAGCCGGAATACGACTTCCAGAAAATTGTCGTTTTCCAGGTTTGGTCAATCAGCAGCGCCCCTCCAAAATCGATTTTCCGTTCCAGCAATATTCCCGCCGTGATCAAGGCGCAGGTGCCTGACGAAGGCTTCAGCGATGTCGAATTTAAGGGGCAGCGGTGGCGCTATTACCGGCAGCGCGATGAGAAACGCGGGCTTGATGTGCTGGTGGGGGAGAACGACAAGGATCGGCACGAGTTAGCCCGGAAAGTGGCGTGGAGCAACATTGCGCCCTCCCTGTTCGGCCTGCCGCTGCTGGCACTCTTTATCATGCTGGCGATCTATTTCGGATTGCGCCCCTTGCGCAAGCTGACCGAATCGTTGCGCCAGCTTTCACCGGAGCAGCTTGCGCCGATTGAGCTTCAAAAGGTTCCGCGTGAAATTGCGCCGGTGGTCGGCGCGCTCAACAGCTTGCTGGAGCGTATTGCCCGCACCATCGAAAACGAGCGGCGCTTCACCGCCGACGCGTCGCACGAGCTGCGCACCCCCCTTGCCGCGCTGCAAGCGCAGGCCCAGGCGGCACAATTGTCCGACAACAAAGCCGAGCGGATGGAATGCCTAGACAAGGTGATGCAGGGCGCCGACCGGATGTCGCATCTGGTCGGACAATTGCTTACCTTGTCGCGGCTCGACGAGTTTTCCGCAACCCTCGATGGCGAACCCCTGAATCTGGCCGACATCGTTCAGGAAAGCTGCGCGGAACTGGGGCCGAGAGCGCTGGCAAAAAATATCGGGATCGAGCTCGCGGCAGAAGCGCAGCCCGCACTTTCCGGGTCAGCAGACCTGCTGCGCATCATGCTCGGAAACCTGCTGGATAACGCCATCCGCTATACGCCGGAGGGGGGGCGGGTGAAGGCGGCTTTGCGCCTCACCGACGCCGGCCAGGCCGAGATCGAAATTGCCGATAGCGGCGCCGGCGTCAACGATGAAAACCTCTCTCTGCTCGGCCAGCGTTTCAACCGCCTGAACCAGACCGGGGAAACCGGTGTCGGGCTGGGGCTGTCCATCGTGCGGCGCATCGCGGAAATCCACCGCGCGGAAGTCGCGTTCGCCCGCGCGGCAGAACTGGGCGGCCTGAGCGTAACCGTCACCTTTTCGCCGCAACACGCCGGGAAATGAAACCGGGAGCGCGGGCAGCCTGCCCGCAAATGCAGGCGGGACGCCTGCGCTCCAGAGTAGCTTCGGGGATTTATTGCTGGAACTTCTCGTGGCACTGCACGCAATAGCCCAAGGTCTTGTTCAGCGCCTTCAGGGATTTCCTCGGGTTTTTGGCTTTCAGGGCGTTGCCCAGTTCGTCGCCGCTATTGTGGAAGGCAAGACCGAGCGCCTTGAATTCCTCGTTTTCAAACATGCCGCACATCCGCTTCATCTCTTCGGTCAGACCCAGTTGGGCGTGGGCAATTTTTGCGGCTTTATCGTATTTCTTTTCGGCCAGCAGGCCGGTGATTTTTTGCACCGCATCCAGATGCGCCCTCATATTGACTAGCTGGTGCTGCCTCATTTCGTCGGACAGGCCGAGAGAAATCCGCTTGTCCATCATGTTGTGCGCCCTGCCCATGTGGGTTGCTGCCGCGCAGTCGGCAACGGGCGCAAGCAGAATTGCCAGCAACAAAAATTTTTTCATGGGTGTCTCCTTTTCAAAAATGGCTCATCCGGCTTTTGCATGGGTTTAAAGATAGGCTACCCGGCAACTCATGCCGCCAGCAGATGGCTTTTCGTCCTGTCGCCAATACCCAGCCGCAATCATACTCCGCCCAAGCTGCAAGCCCCAAGGGTTGACCGGGTTATCCGGAGTGCGGCGGGTGTCAACTCCGCATCCGGGTTATCTGGAGTGCGGGAGCTTGCTCCCGCTTTGGAAAGCGGGAGCAAGCTCCCGCACTCCATAACCTGCGGCCTACATGGGCGAGGCGTGTACCTGTACTTCAGTACAGTATCCAAGCCGGGAAAGCTTGGTATAAAACGCGCGTATAGGTGCCACCGGTTTGCCCTGCTATGCCATGCAACTTGAAACCGACCCGCTCAACCACGGAGGAAAAATGAAAACCAGGAAAACCCTGCTTGCTGTCACCCTCGGCGCCGGCCTGCTTTCTGCCGCCACCGCCCACGCCGCCCTGACCCTGACCCTCGGCGGTCAGGGCGTGTACGACACCGGCCTCAACATCACATGGCTGCGTGATGCCAACCTCGCCGCCAGCAACACCTTCGGGGTAGCGGCATCGGCTCAGGTGGCTGGATGACCTGGAACACCGCGCAAAGCTGGATCGCCGCGATGAATGCGTACAACGGAACCGGCTATCTGGGCTTTAACGACTGGCGCCTGCCCACCGTGACCGACACCGGGGCACCGGGCGCGTCGGGTAGTTGGTATGATGGCACGGGTGATCATGGCTATAACGTCACTTCAAGCGAGATGGGCCACCTTTACTATACTGAGCTGGGCAATCTGGGGTATCCCAGTACATCTGGCGCTTATCCGCAAGCAGGCTGGGGGCTGACCAATACCGGCCCCTTCAGCAACGTTCAGTCCAACTTCTACCGGTCCGGTACGGAGTACGCGCCGAATTCCAACCTCGCGTGGACCTTCTATACGGACTACGGTTTCCAGGACGCGTACCCCAAGTACTACGGTATGTTCGCGTGGGCTGTGCGCCCCGGACAATCCGTTGTCGCCGCCGTTCCCGAACCGGAAATGGTTGCGATGCTGCTGGCCGGTCTGGGCGTGCTGGGCTTTACCGCCAGGCGCAGCAGGAACCGCATGGCGTAAGTCCGGTTTTTGTTCCGCACAGAACGGGGGCTTCGGCTCCCGTTTTGCTTTGGTAAGCACCGTAGGATGCGATGAGGCACGAACTGCATCATTCGCGTCATTCCCGGTGACATCGGGGTCAGTAGTCGTAGCCCGGATGAAATGCAATGGAATCCGGGGGCGCTCCCGGATACGCCCACGGCTCTCCTGATTCCGCTTCACTCCATCCGGGCTACAAAACTGCGAGCACGGATATAGAGTTGGTTCACGAACGATTGAAGCTGGCAAAATCAGATTATGAGGTGCGCTATGAAAAAAAATGAATCTATCGAAGCGGGCAGCGGCAATGTGTTCACTGATCTTGGTTTTCAGGATGCGGGGGAACGCAAGCTGCGCGTGCAATTGGCGATGCGGATAAACGAATTGCTGCAAGAACGGAAGCTTACCCAGGCTAAAACGGCAGCGCTGTTTGGTGTTCCGCAACCGCATATTTCAGACCTCAAGCATTACAAGCTTGCCCGCTTTTCTTCCGAGCGGCTGATGCACTTCATCACCCTGCTGGACAAGGATGTCGAGATCATCATTCGCCCGAAAGCCAAGGGGCATGAATCCGGGTTGCTGTCGGTTTTGGTGGCTGCATGAATCGCACGGCGCTTTCCGGACGATGCGCTGTTTTTCGCGTGGGGCGAGTTATAGAATTCCATGGAGAGGATGTAGCGCGTTGAACCCGGAAGCCAAACGGATTATCCGGATTGAACCCAAATAATCCATTAACGTGAATCTCGCGCAGCGAGGGCCTCGTCCTCTCTCCCCCCGGGAGAGAGTAGAGTGAGGGAAACGGTCAGGGCGCAGACGATCCATCATTCGGGGTGGCCTGCGCCATGACCGTTAGGCCGTCATTCCCGCGCAGGCGGGAATCCAGCAATAAGAAGCATTCCGCGTAGCGGGCAAAACGAGCCGCTGGCGGCGAGTTTCGAGGTACGGCCAAACCAAGTTGCTGTCCCACCTGCACCCGCAAGGAGTACGCCGTGGTTGTACCGCAAGGGTAGGCAAATCTGTTACCAGCCAGAGGCTGGACAGAATTTGCACTAAGGGGCTGAAGCCCCAACAACACACGCTGCGTGGGAATTTGTTCATCAACTGGATTCCCGCCTGCGCGAGAATGACGTTGTTTTTTCTAATGAACTATCCGGGTTGAACCAACTGTGAATCTGTCTGGGTGTTTTATGTAGGAAATACTTTCCGGAAGGGCTTGACCGTGACTTGCGCGTACACTCCAGCGGCCACGTAAGAGTCGTTCTGCGCCCAATCCTCGGCTTCCGCCAGCGAGGCGAATTCCGCCACGATCAGGCTGCCGGTGAAACCCGACGCAGCCGGATCGTTTGCATCCACCGCAGGAAAAGGCCCGGCCAGCAGCAGGCGGCCATCGTCCTGCAAAGCCTGTAGCCGCGCCACATGCGCGGGGCGCGCGGCGAGGCGTTTTTCCAGGCTGTCCGGAATATCCCGGGCGACGATGGCATACAGCATCAGTTCTGCTCCTTGTCTTCTTCCACATATTTCGACAGCGCCATGCCGAGCAGCAGCACGAAGATCAGCATCAGGCCGGTCGCGCCGAACAGCTTGAAATTGACCCAGGCATCGGTGGAATAATTGAATGCGACATACAGGTTGAGAACGCCGAGCACGGCAAAAAACAGTGCCCAGCTCAGGTTGACGCGGGTCCATATCCGGTGCGGCAACGCGAGTTTTTCATGCAGCAGCGCGCGCATCAGGTTTTTCTTGAACAGCAGGTCGGAAAAGATCAGCACGGCGGCGAACACCCAGTACAGGATGGTGGGCTTCCATTTGATGAAGGTTTCATCGTGCAGCAGCAGCGTTGCGCCGCCGAACACGGCGATGATGGCGAAGCTCACCAGCAGCATGGTATCCACCTTGCCGTGCCGGAATTTGCTCCACACGATCTGCACCAGGGTGGCGGCAATCGCCGCCGCCGTGGCGGCATAGATGTCGTACAGCTTGAAGACGGCAAAAAACAGGATGACGGGGAACAGATCAAACAGGATTTTCATGGTGGTGGTTTCTTTCCTTTACAGCACTTCGCCGGCATAGTCGGCCAGGCGCGAGCGCTCGCCGCGCATCAGGGTGACGTGTCCGCTGTGCGCCCAGCCCTTGAAGCGGTCCACCACGTAGGTCAGGCCGGAGCTGCCTTCGGTGAGGTAGGGCGTGTCAATCTGCGCGATGTTGCCCATGCACACCACTTTGGTGCCGGGGCCGGCGCGCGTGATCAGCGTCTTCATCTGTTTCGGGGTGAGGTTCTGCGCTTCGTCAATGATGAGGTATTTGTTGAGGAAGGTGCGCCCGCGCATGAAATTGAGCGACTTGATCTTGATGCGGCTGCGGATCAGGTCGCGCGTCGCGGCGCGGCCCCATTCGCCGCTTTCCTCGTCCGGCTTGTTGAGCACGTCCAGGTTATCGTCCAGCGAACCCATCCAGGGCGACATCTTTTCCTCTTCGGTGCCCGGCAGAAAGCCGATATCTTCGCCTACCGGCACGGTGACGCGGGTGATGATAATCTCAGAATACAGCTTGTGCTCCAGTGTCTGCATCAGCCCGGCAGCCAGCGTCAGCAGCGTTTTGCCGGTGCCCGCCTGGCCGAGCAGCGTGACGAAATCTATCTCCGGATTCATCAGCAGGTTGAGCACGAAGTTCTGTTCGCGGTTGCGCGCGGTAATGCCCCAGATGGCGTTTTTGTGGTGGGTGTAATCGGTCAGCGTGCGCAGCATGGCGGTATTGCCGTCCTGCGCGGTCACCACGGCATAGAACGGGTTGCCGCCGTTTTCCTGGTAGACGAACTGGTTCACCAGCAGGTCGCGGCACAGCGGCCCCTTGATGTCGTAGAAGGTGTGGCCGCCCTGCTGCCAGGATTTCATGTCCGCGCCGAGCTTGTCCCAGAAATCCTGCGGCAACGCCAGCACCCCGCCGTACAGCAGGTCGGTGTCTTCCAGCACTTTGTCGTTGAAATAATCCTGCGCGGACAGCCCGAGCGCGCGCGCCTTGATGCGCATGTTGATGTCTTTGCTGACCAGGATCACCGCGCGTTTCGGCTGCTGCTTTTGCAGGAACAGCATCACCCCGAGGATGGCGTTGTCGGCTTTGCCGTGCTCCAGGGTGGGCGGCAGTTCGTGGGCGATGAACTGGGTTTGCAAAAACAGCCGCCCGGTGGCGGCCTGGTTGCCCTGCGCTTGCAGCGGGATGCCCTGTTCGATGCCGTGCGCGGTTTCGCTGACGATCGTATCGAGGAAGCGGCTGGCCTGGCGCGCGTTGCGCGCGACTTCGGACATGCCCTTCTTGCCGTTGTCGAGTTCTTCCAGCACGAACATCGGCAGGTAAATGTCATGCTCCTCGAAGCGGAACAGGCTGGTCGGGTCGTGCATCAGCACGTTGGTGTCCAGCACGAACAGTTTGGCGGCGGGATTACTTGCTGCTTTGCGGGGGGACATGGAATTCCTTAAAGGTTTTGGATGAACTGCAACACTTCCAGGGCATGGCCATCCGCCTTGACGCCGCGCCATTCGCGGCGCAGCACTCCATTGCGGTCGAGCGCGAAGGTGCTGCGCTCGATGCCGCGCACCTGTTTGCCGTACAGGATTTTCTGCTTGATCACGCCGAACTGTTCACACACGGTTTCTTCTTCGTCCGACAACAGGGAGAACGGCAGCGTGAACCGGGCCTTGAAATTTTCGTGGGATTTTATGCTGTCACGCGAAATGCCGACCACCTCGCACCCCGCTTGCCGGAAATCCGGGTAAAGGTCACGAAATTGCTGGCTTTCCGCAGTGCAACCCGGAGTATTATCCTTGGGGTAGAAATAAATCACCAGCGATTTGCCGCGCGCGTCAGAGAGTTTGAAAGTGGTTCCGCCGGTGGCGGGCAGCACAAAATCGTCAATAATCTTGCCGGGCATGAAGGCTCCTTACACAGTGCCGCCATTGTTGATAAATTTGCCGGACAAGGCAAGCACCTCATCGGCCAGCGCGCGAAAATCTTTTTCGCTCAACGTGTTGAGGGTGAGCTGATACGCCTCGTCATAGTTCCGGTAATGGCCGCGTATGGATTTGTTGTAAGCCGGGTCGTAATGCCGCTCCAGCAGTTCGGCGATGAATTTGTCCCATACCCGCGCTTCATACAGCGACTGCCAGTGATCCAGCAACTCGCTGGAGTACATGCCCTTCAGGCGTTCCAGTTGCTGGTGCAGCAGCGCGGGGTCGCGCAGGAAGTGGGCGTAATCTTCGCGCAGCAACGCCGCGCGCAACTCCGCCGATGTTTCCAGCCGCAGGCAGGGGCTGAGCCACATCGCCGCGATCAGTTCGTCCGGCACCCGCAACTGGCCAATTCTTTTGCTTTCCGATTCGACATAAACCGGAACGGCGGGATCGAATGCCTCCAGATGGGCCAGAATCTGGCTGTCGAAACTTTTTTGCGCCGGCTGCGCCATGTCCGGCATGTCGCCCAGCACCGAGCCGCGATGCCGCGCGAGAGACTCCAGGTCCAGCACCTGTGCGCCCGCCTGCCGCAAGGCGGCCAATAGGCGGCTTTTGCCGCTGCCGGTCAATCCGCACAGCACGCGGAAGAAAAATTTTTGCGGAAGCACCTGAAGCTGCTGCAACACATGGTGGCGGTAGCTTTTATAGCCGCCGTCGAGCCGCTCGGCAGCGAAACCGATCTGGCGCAGGATGTGAGTCATCGCGCCGCTGCGCTGGCCGCCGCGCCAGCAGTAGATGAGCGGGTGCCAGGATTTGGGTTTGTCCAGCCAGCGGCTTTCGATGTGGTGTGCGATGTTGCGCGCGACCAGCGCCGCGCCGATTTTCCTGGCCTCAAAGGGCGAATGCTGCTTGTACAGCGTGCCGACGCGCGCACGTTCGGCATCGCTCAATACCGGGCAATTGAGCGCGCCGGGGATGTGGTCTTCCGCGAATTCCGAAGGCGTGCGCACGTCCACGATCTCGTCAAACTCATGCAGTTGCGCTACGGTAGCCAGCCCTGAACTTTTCACCGGTATTCATTCATCAAATGGTAACGAGCGCGGATTATATGCGCTTGGGATATTTCAGTGTTTTCCGATCCAAAGCAGGGTAAGTTTGTTCTCGGCAAAAAGTTAAGGAATTTCCGCGCTCCCCATGCGCTCCAGGATAATCCCCGTCTTGCGCAACAACCCTTTCGCCTCGCGGTGGCGGTCGTAGTAACGCGGGTTGGGCACCATCGCGGCGAGCCTGGCTGCCTGATCCGCAGAGAGATGGGATGCGCTGACGCCGTAGTAATGCCGCGCTGCCGCTTCCGCGCCGAATACGCCGTTGCCCCATTCGATCACATTCAGGTAAATCTCGAAGATGCGCCGCTTGTCCATCATGCCTTCCAGCATCACGGTGATGGTGGCTTCTTCCAGTTTGCGCCACGGCGTGCGTTTGCCGGAGAGGAACAGGTTTTTTGCCAGTTGCTGGCTGATGGTGGAGCCGCCCGCGACGATCCTGCCTTTTTTCAGGTTTTTTTCGTAAGCCTTCTGGATGCCTTCCCAGTCGAAGCCTTCGTGATCCACAAACTTCGCGTCCTCCGAGGCGATCAGCGCGCGCTTGAGATGATGGGAGATTTTTTCGTAAGGCACCCAATGGTGCAGCAATCCGGCGTTTGGTTTCTTCTCTTGCAGCGCTTCCAGGCGGGTTTCCATGAAGGCGCTGGTGGCGGGGTTGTGGCTCGCCCACCACCAGATGTGCGCGAATATCCATGCCTGATACAACAGCAGCAAGGCAACCGGCAGCGCGAGGATGCGCCATGCCCAGCGCCAGGGAATATTCATGTTTCGCGGCGCAATTGTTCGAGCACGCGGCGGGTGTCCGGGCGCACGCCGCGCCAGAGGAAGAAAGCCTCGGCGGCCTGCTCCACCAGCATGCCGAGGCCGTCTGAAATTTTTGCGGCGCCCTGTTCGCGGGCAAACTTCATGAAAGGCGTTTCCTTGCCATACATCATGTCGTAGGCCAGGGCGCCCGGTTTGAAGATACCGCCGGGCAGCGGAGGCAACGCATCGGAAAGGCCGCCAGACGTGGCGTTGATCACCATGTCAAATTGCCGGCCCGCCAGCGCCTCGTAACTGTCGGCCGTGACCGTGCCGCAACCGGCAAATTCGGCTGCAAGCTGCTCGGCCTTTTCCATTGTGCGGTTGGCGATGACAACGGAAGCGCCGGCGTCGAACAGGTGCCGGATCACGCCGTGCGCGGCACCGCCCGCGCCCATCAGCAGCGCGTTTCCGAACATCAGCCTGCAACCCAGGTTTTGTTCGATATCGGTTACCAGGCCGATACCGTCGGTGTTGTCGCCGAGAATTTCGGCGGCATCGAACCGCAGCGTGTTTACCGCCTGCGCGGCGCGCGCGCGACCGGTAAGCTTGCCGCACAACCGGAACGCCTCGAACTTGAACGGCACGGTGACATTGCAGCCCTTGTAGCCTTCCTTTTGCAGCCGCGCGACGGTGGCGGCAAAACCATCGGGCGGAGCGAGGATGGCCTCATAGCTGAGGTCCTGCCCGGTCTGTTCCGCAAACATTTTGTGGATCAGCGGCGACTTGCTGTGCGCGATGGGGTTGCCGATGACTGCATATTGGTCGCTCATGCTTGTCCTGAATCTGTCGAAGGGCTTGTTCCGGGTTGCCGGAGGAGAGGCTGAATAGTGCGAATTATAAGGGATGCCGGAGTTCGGGTTGGTCTTTCCGGCGCGCCGTGTGCAGGGGAAGCCGGTTGCTTCTGTCCACTCTGATTTCCGGGCAGGCGAAGCCGTTCTTCTTCATAATTGCCGGATACGGCAAGCGAGGGCACGAAACATGCGGCTTGAGGCGCGGCACCAGTCATCGGGGTTGAACACGCGGTTCAACGGCGGCCAATTGCCGTTTGCGGATTATGTGGCGCGCAGCCGGGAAATGATTGCCCTGGCGCGCTCCGGGACGGCTGCGGCCAATCCGGAAGAAATAGTGGCCGGCAATGCGCCGTTCGCTCTGAAGCCTGCGGCAGGGTATCCGCCCGGCCAGGAGCACACTTATCAGCGCGGCGTGCTGCTCACCCACGGTTTGACCGATTCGCCTTATTTCATGCGCTACCTGGCCGAGTTCTTCCGGGAAAACGGTTTTCGCGTCATGGCCGTATTGTTGCCGGGGCACGGCACGCAACCGGGGGACTTGCTCGATGTCACCTGGCAGGAATGGGCCAAAACCGTGGCCTATGGCACGGACAGGGTCGCTGAAGAAGCCGACGAAGTTTATCTGGCCGGTTTTTCCGCAGGAGGAACACTGAGCGTCTTCCAGAGCTTGCACGATGACCGGGTGCGCGGCCTGTTCCTGTTTTCTCCCGCCTTCAGGATTACCCCGCGCGCGGCCCTGGCCGGGCTGCACAAGCTGTATAGCTGGATGATGCCGCCAGCGAAGTGGGTCGGCATCGGCCCGGATAAAAGCCTCTACAAATATGAGTCGCTACCCAAGAATGCCGCTGCCCAGATGTATGCGCTGACGAAGAAACTGCGTTCCCTGTTGCGGGAACGCGAAGTGAGTATTCCGGTATTTGCCGCAGCCAGCCAGGACGACACCACCGTCAACACACCGGCAACCCTTGAGTTCATGGCGCATGCGCGCCACTCTTCCAGCAGGCTGGTGCTGTACACCACCGACACCGGAAAACTCCCGCCCGGCATTCCGGAAGAAAAGGTGGAGCTGGTGAATAGCGTGATTCCCGATCAGAAAATATTGAGTTCCGCGCATACTGCCATCGTGCTGCCGCCCGATGATGCGCACTACGGGGCGGCGGGAGATTATTCCAACTCCATCCATTATTATCCCGGCGACATGGAAAAATATGACGCCTGCAATAACAATCACAAGGAAGTATTGCTGGGCGAGATAACCGGGGCCAACCTTAAATCCGGCACCCTGCGACGCCTGATGTACAACCCGAATTTTGCGGCGCTGAAAATTTCCATGAAGCGGTTCATGGACAATTTGCCGTGACCCATAAAAAAAATGGGGTATTCACGTAATTACGGTAATGCTACAATTAAGCAGTGGAATCAACGCACACCTCCAAACAAAAGAGCCATCCCAAAGCCGGGGCCGATTACCCGCGCAACTACGCCGAGTTTCTGGCGTGGTTCCATGA
>JACRPU010000106.1 GCA_016223025.1 Nitrosomonadales bacterium
AGCGGGCAACGCGGCGACCCCGCAAATCCGATGTCATGTCAAGTGTTTTTTGCATTTTTATTTCAATTTTTTGAAATATTTTTCGTGCGGTTCGGATGCATGCGGTGTCGGGCAAAGGCCGCGAGTGTCTAAACTTCAGTGAAGTACAGTATGAAACAGTTAAATGTGGCAGGCGACTATGACAAGCAAATTCCGCGCCATTCCCTGGTGGTAAGTGATGGGCTGAACCATGCAGCAGCATTCCGGAAGGCTGTACCTATTTCGAATGCCATGAGAGTGTTCTGCGACGCGGTTTTCCATTTCTGTGGTACGGATGACAATGCGGCATTTGCCGAGAAAAATTGTTCTTTAACCCGCTCGTGCATGAAGCTGCGGTTCTCATTTATTGGGAAGTTTTGGTCATGCTCAACCGAGCAGGCTTCTCACGCAGCGAGCGGTTGAATGCTACTGCGGGGCGCCGGGAGTCGGCTGCGCACCCTTCGCTCAACGACCGCGAGAGGTGTGTGATGGAGTTCCCGGAGCCAAATTTTGCGTTCTGAACGGCTCGGCCTGCAACTGGGCTGCCGGGATGTCAGGGTAAATTGGTTCTTCAAATATTCATGTTTAAAATCAACAAAGATAGAAGGGTGGGCACGCTTTTCCCCGCAAGGGGGAGGCCGTGGTTGTAAAGCCGCTGAAGCGGCAACAACCTCGCTCTGTGCCCACGCGGACACACAAGCCGCGCGGGCAGACGATAAAGCTGTCTGCCCACCCTGCGATTTTTTTGAGAACAAATTTACCATGGCCGGGGTGTGCCGGGGAGTTGACCAAAATGCACCAAACCGTTATCTTGCGCGGCTCTTCATAAATATTTGTCCAGGGTAACCCGAACATGGAACTGACCGGCGCGGAAATAGCCATCCGGTGTTTGCAGGAGGAGGGGGTCGAGTACGTGTTCGGCTATCCCGGCGGTGCCGTCCTGTTCATTTATGACGCGCTGTTCAACCAGGACAAGGTCAAGCACATTCTGGTGCGCCACGAGCAGGCAGCAGTGCATGCCGCCGACGGCTATGCGCGCTCCACCGACCGGGTGGGCGTGGCGCTCGTCACCTCCGGGCCCGGCCTGACCAATGCCGTGACCGGCATCGCGACCGCTTACATGGATTCCACGCCGCTGGTTGTCATCAGCGGCCAGGTGCCGACCGGTGCGATCGGCGAGGACGCCTTCCAGGAAGTGGATGCGGTGGGCATCACCCGCCCGTGCGTGAAGCACAATTTTCTGGTCAAGGACGTGAAGGATATCGCCCAGACCATCAAGAAAGCATTTTATCTTGCCAAGTCGGGGCGGCCCGGCCCGGTGCTGGTGGACATCCCCAAGGACGTGTCCAACCATAGAACCGCCTTCGAGTATCCGGCCAGCGTGACCATCCGCTCCTATCACCCGGCCGGCAAGGGCGACAGCGGGCAGATCGGGCTGGCCGCGCGGATGCTGCTGGAGGCCGAGCGCCCGATGGTATATGCCGGCGGCGGCGTGATATTGTCCGAAGCCTCCGGGCAGCTTGCCGAACTGGTGCGCACGCTGGGTTTCCCGTGTACCAGCACGCTGATGGGCCTGGGCGGCTTGCCGGCAGGCGACCGCCATTTTGTCGGGATGCTGGGGATGCACGGCACCTACGAAGCGAACATGGCGATGCAGCATTGCGACGTGCTGCTGGCGGTCGGCGCGCGTTTCGATGACCGCGTGATCGGCAACGTCGCGCATTTCGCGCAGGTGCCGCGCAAAATCATCCACATTGATATTGACCCGTCCTCGATCGCCAAGCGCGTCAAGGTGGATGTGCCGATCGTCGGCGACGTGAAGCTGGTGCTGGACGAGTTGCTGGGCGTGTTGCGAGGCGGCGGTCGGGCACCCGACGCGGCGGCCCTGTCTTCCTGGTGGAAACAGGTGGAGGAGTGGCAGGCCGTGGGCGGCGGGCTGCGCTACAAGAACTCATCCGAAATCATCAAGCCGCAGTTCGTGATCGAAAAGCTGCACGAAATCACCGGCGGCGAGGCGTTCGTCACGTCCGATGTCGGGCAACACCAGATGTGGACGGCGCAGTATTACAAGTTCGACAAGCCGCGCCGCTGGATCACCTCCGGCGGCCTGGGCACCATGGGCTTCGGCTTGCCCGCCGCGATGGGCGTGCAGCTTGCCCATCCCGGCGCAACCGTCGCCTGCGTGACCGGAGAGGGCAGCATCCAGATGAACATCCAGGAGCTGTCCACCTGCAAGCAATTCCGCCTGCCGATCAAAATTGTCGCGCTCAACAACGGCTATCTGGGCATGGTGCGGCAGTGGCAGGAATTTTTCCATGGCAATCGTTATTCCGAGACCTACATGGACGCGCTGCCGGATTTCGTCGGGCTGGCCGAGGCCTACGGGCATGTCGGGATGCGCATCGAGAAACCCGCCGATGTCGAGCCGGCGCTGAAAGAGGCGTTTGCGCGCAAGCGCGATCTGGTGTTCATGGATTTCAGGACCGATCCGTCGGAAAACGTCTACCCCATGGTTCCCGGCGGCAGGGGGCTGTCGGAAATCATCCTGGCGGAGGACCTGTAGTGCGGCACATCATTTCCCTGCTGATGGAAAACGAGGCGGGCGCGTTGTCGCGCGTGGCGGGGCTGTTTTCGGCGCGCGGTTACAACATCGAATCGCTGTCGGTCGCGCCGACCGAAGACCCGACCCTGTCGCGCATGACCATCGTCACCAGCGGCTCGGATGCGGTGATCGAGCAGATCAACAAGCAGCTCAACAAGCTGGTGGATGTCGCGGCACTGATTGATCTGAGCGAGGGCGAGCATCTCGAGCGCGAGCTGATGCTGGTCAAGGTGCGCGCCGACGATGCGGCGCGCGACGAGATAAAACGCTCGGCGGATATTTTTCGCGGGCGCGTTATAGACGAATCGGATTCCACCTGCACCATCGAGCTGACCGATACCTGCGCCAGGCTGGACGAATTCCTGCGGGCGATCCGGCGCGACCTGATCCTGGAAACCGTGCGCACCGGAGCTTCCGGCATCGGGCGCGGGGACAGGGTTTTGAAGCTTTGAGCTAAGGCAGCCGTTAGACGTAAGTTAGCTTTGTCCGCTACGCGGGTTTTGTTCGGCTTACGGCTTACGGCTTACGGCTTACGGCTTACGGCTTACGGCTTACGGCTTACGGCTTACGGCTTACGGCTTACGGCTTACGGCTTACGGCTTACGGCTTACGACTTACGACTTACGACTTACGACTAGTTTTTTTACAGAGGCCAACATGAAAGTTTATTACGACAAAGACGCAGACCTGTCCCTCATCAAGGGCAGGCAAGTGACCATTATCGGCTACGGCTCGCAAGGCCACGCCCACGCCCAGAACCTGAAAGAATCCGGCGTCAACGTGACGGTCGGGTTGCGCAACGACGGCGCTTCGTGGAAGAAGGCGACCGGCGCCGGGCACCGGGTGGCGGAAATTGCCGACGCCGTGAAAAATGCCGACGTGGTGATGGTGCTGTTGCCGGACGAGCAGCAGCCGGATGTTTACAACCGGCTGGTGGCGCCAAATCTGAAAAAGGGCGCGGCGCTGGCGTTCGCGCACGGTTTCAATATCCACTACAACCAGATCGTGCCGCGCGACGACATTGACGTCATCATGATCGCGCCGAAAGGCCCCGGCCACACCGTGCGCTCCGAATATCTCAAGGGCGGCGGCGTGCCAACCCTGATCGCGGTGCACCAGGACAAGTCCGGCCGCGCCAAGGACATCGCGCTGTCCTATGCCGCAGCCAACGGCGGCACCAAGGGCGGCGTGATCGAAACCAACTTCCGCGAAGAAACCGAAACCGACCTGTTCGGCGAACAGGCGGTGCTGTGCGGCGGCGCGGTGGAGCTGGTCAAGGCCGGTTTCGAGACGCTGACCGAAGCGGGCTACGCTCCGGAAATGGCCTATTTCGAGTGCCTGCACGAGCTCAAGCTGATCGTGGATTTGATGTATGAAGGCGGCATCGCCAACATGAATTACTCCATTTCCAACAACGCGGAATATGGCGAGTATGTCACCGGCCCGCGCGTGATTGCAGGCGAGGCGCGCGCCGCCATGAAAGAGGCGCTGAAGAACATCCAGAACGGCGAATACGCCAAGCGCTTCATCCTGGAAGGTCGCACCAACTACCCGGAAATGACCGCGCGCCGCCGCTTGAACGCCGAGCATCCGGTGGAAAAAGTAGGCGCCCGGTTGCGCGCCATGATGCCCTGGATCAGCAAGAACAAGCTGGTGGATCAGTCTAAAAACTGAGCTAGTAGCTGGTAGCTCGTAGCCTGTAGCTGCCTGCTATGCGCTACCAACTGCGAGCTACCCGCTACAAGCTACGAGCTACCAGCCATGAACTACCCCTACCCCATCATCGCCCGCGAAGGCTGGCCATTCCTGGCCATCGCCGTGGCACTGGCGCTGGCGGCCTCGTTCTGGTGCGTCTCGTGGTCCATCCAGCTGTGGATCATCGCCCTGTTCGTGCTGCAATTCTTCAGCGATCCGGCGCGCCCGGTTCCGCAAGACAAGGGCGCCGTGCTGTCTCCGGCGGATGGCCGCATCGTCAAGGTCGAGCGTACCCGGGATGAATATTTGCAACGCGAGGCGATCAAGGTCAGCGTGTTCATGAACGTGTTCAACGTGCATTCCAACCGCAGCCCGGTGGACGGGGTGGTGCGGCAGGTCTGGTACAATCCGGGCAAATTCGTCAACGCCGATCTGGACAAGGCCTCGACGGAAAACGAGCGCAACGCCGTGTGGATCGAAACGCCGGACGGGCTGGATGTCACCAGCGTGCAGGTAGCAGGGCTGATAGCCCGGCGCATCCTGTGCTACGCGAAAGCGGGCGACAACCTGGCGCGCGGGCAGCGTTACGGTTTCATCCGTTTCGGCTCGCGCGTGGATGTCTATTTGCCGCTGTCCGCTACCGTGAAAGTGGCCATCGGTGATAAGGTGTCCGCGACCAGCACGATACTGGCGGTGCTGGCCGATAACCGAGGGCAGAACATTCCCACATGCCTGAACTGAACGACCGCAAACCCATGGACCTGCGCAGGCGCGGCATCTACCTGCTGCCCAACCTGTTCACCACGGCGGCGCTGTTCGCCGGTTTTTACGCCATCGTGCAGGCGATGAACAACCGGTTTGAGTTCGCCGCAGTAGCGATTTTCATCGCTATGGTTTTTGACGGGCTGGACGGGCGCGTGGCCCGCCTGACCCACACGCAAAGCGAGTTCGGCGCGGAATACGACAGCCTTTCCGACATGGTGTCGTTCGGCGTTGCCCCCGCGCTGGTCACTTACGAATGGGCGCTGAAGGGGCTGGGCAAGTGGGGGTGGTTTGCCGCCTTCATCTATTGCGCGGGCACCGCGCTGCGGCTGGCGCGTTTCAACACCAACATCGAGGTGGTTGACAAACGGTATTTCCAGGGGTTGCCCAGCCCGGCGGCAGCCGCGCTGGTGGCGAGCTTCGTCTGGGTGATGCTGGACAACCGCTTTACCGGGCATGAAGTCCGCTGGTATGCATGCGCCCTGACGGTGTTTGCCGGCGTGACTATGGTGAGCAACCTGAAGTATTACAGCTTCAAGGATCTCAACATGCGCAAGAGCGTACCGTTCATCGTGATATTCCTGCTAGCGCTGTTCTTCATCTTCGTGTCGGTTGATCCTCCCGCCGTCCTGTTTGTGCTGTTCCTGGCATATGGCCTGTCCGGTTATGTGCTGTGGCTGCCGTTTTTGCGGAAGAAAATCCCAGGCAGCACTCCCCTGTAGCGCCGCCATTGCATTGCGCGGGTTCACTCAGGGGGGCGGTTTGCGAATATTCCTGGAGAGGAGCGCCGCGAGAGGGGGCGGTTGCTACAGCGTCAACCGGCAGCATTGCCCGACGATTGCCAGCGCCAGGCGTCGCGGCACATTTCCTCGATGCCGTATTGCGCTTGCCAGCCCAGCAACTCTTTGGCGAGAGCCGGGTCGGCATAGCAGGCGGCAATATCGCCAGTGCGGCGACCGGCTATCCGGTACGGCACTTTCCGTTCGCTCGCCGCCTCGAATGCCCGGATCACGTCCAGCACGCTGTAGCCCTGTCCGGTACCGAGATTGACCGTAAGCACCCCTTCCGCGCGCGCCAAAATCCGCAACGCCGCAAGATGCCCGCGCGCCAGGTCCACCACGTGAATATAGTCGCGCACCCCGGTGCCGTCGCGGGTTGGGTAGTCGTCGCCGAAAACCGCGAGCTCCGGCAGGGCGCCGACCGCTACCCTGGCGATATATGGCATCAGGTTGTTGGGAATCCCGTTGGGGTCTTCGCCGATCAAGCCGGATGCATGTGCGCCCACCGGGTTGAAATAGCGCAGCAACGCGATGCGCCACGCGGAATCCGAGCGCGCAACATCGCGCAGCATTTCCTCGATCATCAATTTCGAGCGTCCGTAAGGATTCGTTGCCGAAAGCGGGAAATCCTCGCGGATCGGTACCGTGTGTGGATCGCCGTAAACGGTGGCGGAGGAAGAAAACACCAGGTTCTTTACTCCCGCATCGGCCATCGCCTCGAACAGCACCAGGCTGCCGTGGACGTTATTGTCGTAATAGCGCAGTGGCTGGGCCACCGATTCGCCCACCGCCTTGAGGCCCGCGAAATGGATCACCGCCTCAAAACGGTGCCGCGCAAAGAGCGCCCGCATCGCTTCCCGGTCGCGGATATCCGCTTTCACGAATTCCGGGCGGTGCCCGGCGATGCGCTCGATCCGGTCCAGCACCGATGCCTTGCTGTTGCAGAGGTTATCAGCAACCAGGACATCGAGCCCGGCAAGCATCAGCTCGACCGCCGTGTGTGAGCCGATATAACCGGTTCCGCCAGTTACCAGAATCATGGCCAATCTTTCATTTGCCAAACTGCTCTTTGAAGCTTGCCAGGAACCGGTCCATCTCACCTGCCGGCAACCGGTTAATGCCGGCGGCGGCAGTGCGGCCCCCGCCCGTGTCAAACATCAGGCAAAGCGTGTCGGCGCCCTGCGGGTTGGCTATCGGGGCGCGCACGCTGACCGTGTACTCCCCGTAGCGGTTGAGCGTAAATACCGCGTGGGCGCGCGCCGGGCTGGAGTTCGCCAGCCGGTTGGCGAAGATGCCGCTCACCCGCCGCGCCCACGGCGCATCCGGCAGCATATAAGCCGCACAGCAAGCGTCCTCCCGCAACGGTCGCAATGTGTCTGCCTGGAGCATGTCGTCGTGAAAACCGGCTGCGAGCCGGGGAAACGCTTCCGATTCGGCAATAAATACGAACGGGTCGGCGTAGGGTTTGATCTCGCCGTACAGGTCGGCAGGGTGAAAATGCAGGTCTGCCAGGCTATCGCCGTAGCTGTTGTAGTTCAGGTATTCGCCCAGGCGCTCCAGCTTCTCTGTTTGCGGTCCGGCAAGGCCCGCCGCTGCGGCCATGGCGCGCGCGCTCGCGGCGAGGTTGTCGCCAAAGGCGGCGGCGATGGCCCACGGGCGATACTGGCCGGCAAGGCACCGGTCAACCAGCATGCTGCTGCATACCCCCGCAGATAAATCAATGTGGGCAACCAGGTTGCGGTGCTGCGGTATTTCCCCGGCATGATGGTGGTCGAAATATTCGACGCTCGCCCCCGCTTCCAGCAGGCGCATGAGCCCGCCGCGATTGCTGTCCAGCGAAATATCGAACACGCTCACCTGTTCGCCTGCACCCGCATTTACCCGGTCCAGCAGCTTGATGTCGCGCTTGACGCCGGTCACGAGTTCCGCCGCCGCCGGCAGCGCGAGACGCAGTTGATGCAGCGCGCACAGCCCGTCCGCGTCGCCATTGAAAACATCAACCTGGCGCATCGTCAGATTCCGCGAAAACGCGGGCGGACCGCGCGCAGAATTGCGGTCACGCTTTCTTCCACGCCGAGCAACCCGGTATCAATTGCCAGCGAGGGATTTTCGGGAGCTTCGTAGGGCGCCGACACGCCGGTGAAGTCGCTGATTTCGCCCGCCCGCGCTTTCTTGTACAGCCCCTTGGGGTCGCGCCGCTCGCAGATTTCCATGCCTGCGGCAAGATGCGTTTCGATAAAGCGGTCGGCGCCGATGATGTCGCGCGCCGCCGCCCGGTCAGCGCGATAGGGAGAGATAAATGCGGTGACCACAAAAACGCCGGCATTGTTGAACAGCCTGGCCACTTCGGCGATGCGCCGGATGTTTTCCGTGCGGTCGCGCGGGGAAAACCCGAGGTCGCGGTTCAGTCCGTGCCGCATGTTGTCGCCATCGAGCGCGTAGGCGACATGCCCGTGCATGATCAACTGCTTCTCGATCTCGAAGGCGAGGGTGGACTTGCCCGAACCGCTCAGGCCGGTCAGCCAGATGGTCGCCGCTTCCTGGCGCAACAGCCTCACCCGCTCCTCCGGGGCGATTTTCCCCTCCACCCAGGTAATGTTGCTGCTGGTCACCGGCATGTTTCTGGCCGGCAGGGTTCCGGCTCGCTCGTTTATTGTTTCCATGTGCTCTCTATCAGGATTTATGTGGCGACAAGTGGGTGGAATGACCTGCTTCCCGGTTTGGTCGCGCCCAGGCGCCATTATAATGCCCAATGTGCCGCCGGACACACCCATTTGGCGCAAGCGCGTTGCGATGGAACGGACGCGCTTCGGGTATAATCCGCGCCTGCCAAAGATACCCGTAGAACGAATGCAAAGTATCCGCAACTTTTCCATCATCGCCCACATAGATCACGGCAAGTCCACCCTGGCCGACCGCATCATCCAGTTGTGCGGCGGCCTGTCCGAGCGCGAGATGGAAGCGCAGGTGCTCGATTCCATGGACCTGGAGCGCGAGCGCGGCATCACCATCAAGGCGCAGACCGCCGCGCTGCAATACCGGGCGCGCGACGGGCAAACCTACAACCTCAACCTGATTGACACACCGGGCCACGTGGATTTTTCCTACGAGGTGTCGCGTTCTCTGTCCGCCTGCGAGGGCGCGCTGCTGGTGGTGGACGCGTCGCAAGGGGTGGAAGCGCAGACGGTGGCCAACTGCTACACGGCGCTGGATCTGGGCGTGGAAGTGGTGCCGGTACTGAACAAGATAGACCTGCCTTCGGCCAACCCGGACAATGCCATCGCCGAAATCGAGGAGGTGATCGGCATCGCCGCGCACGATGCGGTGCGCTGCTCGGCCAAGACCGGCGAGGGTGTGCCGGACGTGCTGGAAGCGATGATCGCCAGGGTGCCGCCGCCCAGAGGCGACCCGGATGCGCCGCTGCAGGCGCTGATCATTGATTCCTGGTTCGACAATTATGTCGGCGTGGTGATGCTGGTGCGGGTGTTTAACGGCGCCCTCAAGCCCAAGGATCGGATATTGCTGATGGCCACCGGGGCGCAGCACCTGACCGAACAGGTCGGCGTGTTTACCCCCAAGTCGCAGGCGCGCGAAGCGCTGTCCGCCGGCCAGGTAGGCTTTGTCATCGCGGGTATCAAGGAGCTGAAAGACGCCAAGGTCGGCGATACGATCACCTTGCAGGGCAAACCCGCGAGCAGCGCCTTGCCGGGCTTCAAGGAAGTGCAGCCGCAGGTGTTCGCCGGGCTGTTTCCGGTCGAGTCGAACCAGTACGAGGCGCTGCGCGATTCGCTGGAAAAACTGAAGCTGAACGACGCTTCCCTGCAATACGAGCCGGAAGTGTCGCAGGCGCTGGGCTTCGGCTTCCGCTGCGGCTTCCTCGGCCTGCTGCACATGGAGATCGTGCAGGAGCGGCTGGAACGCGAATTCGACATGGACCTGATCACCACTGCGCCGACGGTGATTTATGAGGTTTTGCTGCGCGACGGTACGGTGCTGATGGTGGATAATCCGGCCAAGATGCCCGACCCCTCCAGGATCGAGGAAATCCGCGAGCCCATCGTCGCGGTCAATCTGTACATGCCGCAGGAATACGTCGGCGCGGTGATCACGCTGTGTACGCAGAAGCGCGGCGTGCAGATCAATATGACCTACCACGGCAAGCAGGTGCTGCTGGTATACGAGATGCCGATGGCGGAAATCGTGCTCGATTTCTTCGATCGCCTGAAATCGCTCTCGCGCGGTTACGCCTCGATGGATTACGAGTTCAAGGAATACCGGCCAGCAGACGTGGTCAAGGTGGACATGCTGATCAACGGCGAGAAGGTGGACGCGCTGTCGGTCATCCTGCACCGCAGCAACAGCCAGTACCGGGGACGCGAAGTGGCGGCCAAGATGCGCGAGATCATCCCGCGCCAGATGTTCGACGTGGCGATCCAGGCCGCCATCGGCGCCAATATCGTGGCGCGCGAGAACGTCAAGGCGATGCGCAAGAACGTGCTGGCCAAATGCTATGGCGGCGACATTTCACGCAAGCGCAAGCTGCTGGAAAAACAGAAGGCCGGCAAAAAGCGCATGAAGCAGGTGGGCAACGTGGAAATCCCGCAGGAGGCGTTTCTGGCAATTTTGCAGGTTGGAGAGAAGTAGCGAGCTGGTAGCTTGTAGCGGGAAGCAAAATCGGGGTTGGCTACAGACTACAAGCTACCAGCTACAAGCTGTTCTTTAAGGAGTCTCATGGATTTTGCTTTAATCATGTTCGTGCTGCTGCTGATCACCGGCGGCGTGTGGTTGCTGGATCATTTCGTGCTGCGCCCGAAGCGCGCGGCGGAAGGGAAGGAACCGTGGTGGGTGGAATATTCCAGAAGCTTCTTTCCGGTAATCCTCGCGGTGTTCCTGCTGCGCTCCTTCCTGGTGGAACCGTTCAAGATACCGTCCGGCTCGATGATTCCCACCTTGCAGGTGGGCGATTTTATCCTCGTCAACAAATTCACCTACGGCATCCGACTGCCCATCGTGAGCAAGAAACTGGTGGAAATGAATTCCCCGAAGCGCGGCGACGTGATGGTGTTCCACTATCCGGAAATCCCCTCGGTGGATTATATTAAGCGCGTGGTCGGCCTGCCGGGGGACAGCATTGCCTACCGCAACAAGAAAGTATTCGTGAACGGTGTATTGCAGGAACTGCTGCGGCAGGGCGAATACAATTATGTGGAAAGCGGATTGAAATTCGTGCATACCGAGCATTACACCGAGAACCTGGGCGGGCACAGCCATGCGGTGCTGGTCAACCCGGATGTGGCCGGCATCCATCTTGGGGCGGTGGCAGAGTTTCCGCACCGCGACGGTTGTAGTTACAATGACGACGGGGTGAGTTGCACGGTGCCGCCGGGGCATTACTTCATGCTGGGCGACAACCGCGACAACAGCCGGGACAGCCGTTACTGGGGCTTCGTGCCGGACAACATGATCGTCGGCAAGGCGTTCATGATATGGATGAATTTTGGCGACTTGAAGCGGATAGGCTTATCCATCAACTGAGCGGCAAGCGGGGGAGGCATGATGAAAACAGGGGCATACAGGCAGCGCGGTATAAGTTTATCCGGCGTTCTGATGGCGGCGGCGGTGCTGGGGGTCGCGGCGGTTTTCGGCATGAAGATGATTCCGGCATACATGCAGGATGCGGAAATCAAGAATATCTTCGACGCGGTCGCGCGCGATCCGGAAATGCAGAAAGCCCCGGTCAAGGATGTGCGGCAGTCCTTTGCCAAGCGCGCCATGGTGGCCAACATTACCGCCATCAAGCCGGATGAAATCGAGATCGGCAAAGACGGCGACGGGGTTTCGCTGAGCGCCAGCTACGCGATAAAAGTGCCGCTGGCAGGCAACGCCAGCCTGATGCTCGAATTCAACCCGAGCAGTTCTAAATAAACCGCAACGAAGCTTGATGGACCGCGACGCCCTGTGCCGCCGGCTCGGTTACGTTTTCGGCCAGCCGCAGCTGCTGCAGCGCGCGTTGACGCACCGCAGCCACAGCCAGGCGCATAACGAACGCCTGGAGTTCCTTGGCGATAGCGTGCTGAATTGCGTGATCGCAAAACATCTGTTCGATTCTTATCCCGGCTTGCCGGAAGGCGACCTGTCGCGCCTGCGCTCCAATCTGGTGAACCAGCAGACGCTCAGTACCCTGGCGCAGCAACTGCAACTGGGAGAGATGTTGCTGCTGGGCGAAGGGGAGCGCAAGAGCGCCGGTTTCCGCCGCCCGTCCATCCTGGCCGATGCGCTGGAGGCGCTATTCGGCGCGGTGCTCCTGGATGCGGGTTTCGCGGCGGCGGAGCGGGTGGTGCTCGGCCTCTATGTGCCCTTCCTCGCGCAGGCCGACATGCAAACGCTGGGCAAGGATTACAAGACCCTGCTGCAGGAATACCTGCAAGGCAAAAAGCTGGCGCTGCCCAGATACAGCGTGACCGCCATACGGGGCGAGGCGCATGCGCAGATGTTCCGGGTCGAGTGCGACATCGCGCAACTGGAGCTTGCCACCAGCGGCGAGGGCGCCAGCCGCCGCGCCGCAGAGCAGGCCGCCGCCGAAGCGGCTTACCGCAGGATTCATTCCTGAACCAGAATGAATGATACCCCCCCATTCTGCAGCGGACTCATCGCCATTGTCGGTCGCCCGAATGTGGGTAAATCCACTTTGCTCAACCATCTCATCGGGCAAAAAATCAGCATCACCTCGCGCAAGGCGCAGACCACGCGCCACCGCATCACCGGCATCCTGACCGACGCGCACAGCCAGTTCGTTTTCGTGGACACGCCCGGATTTCAGACCAAGCACAGGAATGCGCTGAACCGCGGCATGAACCGCGTGGTGACCGGCAGCCTGCGCGACGTAAGCGTCATCCTGTTCGTAATCGAGGCGCGGCATTACGACGAGCGCGACCGCCAGGTATTGAAGCTGTTGCCAGAAAATACGCCGGTAATCCTGGCCATCAACAAGATGGACTATTTCACCGACAAGAATGAAGTGCTGCCGTTCATCGAGAATCTGGACAAGGAACGCGGGTTCGCCGCCATCGTGCCGGTGAGCGCCAGGCAGGGCAAGCACCTGGATATCCTGCTGGAGGCCATCCGCCAACACCTGCCGCAGGGCGACCCCACCTATGCCGCCGACGAGGTCACCGACCGCAACGAGCGCTTCCTCGCCGCCGAACTGCTGCGCGAGAAAGTGTTCCGGCTCACCGGCGAGGAACTGCCCTATTCGGCCAGCGTGCTGATCGAACAGTTCAAGCAGGAAAAAAGCGGCATGCGCCGCATCCATGCCGCGATCCTGGTGGACAAGGATGCGCACAAGGCCATGCTGATCGGCAAGGATGGCGCCAAGCTGAAAGAAATCGCCACGCAGGCGCGGCTGGGCATGGAAGAACTGTTCGGCGCAAAAGTATTCCTGGAAGTATTCGTCAAAGTAAGAAGCGGCTGGGCCGACGACGAGCGGATGTTGAAAAGTTTGGGTTACGAATAAAGATGGCCCCGCGCGAATTCATCGAGAAATGGCGCGATAACCCCCTCAAAGAGCGGGCCAGCTACCAGATGCACTTTCTCGACCTGTGCGTGCTGCTCGGCGTTGACCCGCCTGCTCCATCCAGCCACGAAACTTACTGCTTCGAGCGCGGCGCCACGCGCACCGGCGCGGGCCAAGGCTGGGCGGACGTATGGAAGCGCGGTCACTTCGGTTTTGAATACAAGTCGCTTCACCGCAGCTTGGCAGAAGCGCTGAAACAACTGATGACTTACGCGCTGGCGCTGGACAACCCGCCGTTGCTGGTGGTATGCGACACCAGCACCATCGAAATCCACACCCACTTCACCAACGCGCCGAGCGAAGTTCATACCATCGCGCTGGAAGAAATCGGCGAGCCCGCCAATCTGGAAAAATTGCGCTGGCTGTTCACCGACCCGGATAAATTCCACCCTGGCCGCACCATCGCGCAAATCACCGAAGAAGCAGCGGGCAAATTCGCCGCCCTCGCGCAATCATTGAACAGCAGAGGGCATGACCCGCAAACCGTGGCGCACTTCCTCAATCAATGCCTGTTCTGCCTGTTTGCCGAAGATGCCGGGCTGCTTCCGGGAAGATTGTTCGAGCGCCTGCTGGATAAATCCCAAACCGACCCCGCCAAACTATCCAGCCGCTTTGAGGAGTTATTCAAGGCCATGCGCCGTGGCGGCGACTTTGCCCTCGAAGACATCCACTGGTTTAACGGCGGGTTATTCGAACAAGTCGAAGTGCTGCCCCTCGAATTGCGCGAAATCAAAATGCTTCGCGCCGCAGCCATGCTCGACTGGAGCGGCATCGAACCTTCCATCTTCGGCACCCTGTTCGAGCGCGGCCTCGACCCGAAGAAGCGCACCCAGCTCGGCGCGCACTACACCGACCCGCAATCCATCCTGCGCATCATCAACCCTGTCATCGTTGAGCCGTTGAGCGCAGAATGGGAAGCCGCACGCGCCAGAATTACCGGACACATTGCCAGGCGCAAGAAGAGTAGCGACAAGGCCGAGCGCGAAGCGCAAGCCGTGTTCACCGCCTATCTCGAACGGCTGAAAAAATTCAAGGTGCTCGACCCCGCCTGCGGCAGCGGCAACTTCCTCTACCTCGCCCTGCGCGCGCTGAAAGACCTCGAACACAAAGCCAACCTCGATGCCGAAGCATTGGGCTTGCAACGCCAGATCACCATCGAATGCTCGCCCGCCAACGTGCTGGGCATCGAACTCAACCCCTACGCCGCCGAACTCGCCCGCGTCACCGTATGGATAGGCGAAATCCAGTGGATGCTCAAAAACGGCTACCCGATCCGCAAGAACCCCATCCTGCAACCGCTCGACCACATCGAGAACCGCGATGCGCTTCTTGCCGTCTTACCCGCGCAGGCGGGTACCCAGCCAATTGAAAAACTGGATTCCCGCTTTCGCGGGAATGACAAAACCGTTGTTGAACCAGATTGGCCTACCGTGGACGCCATCATCGGCAACCCGCCGTTTTTGGGTGGTTCCAAGGTGCGCGGCGAATTGGGCGACGAATACACCGGAGCCCTGCGCAAGGTGTATGAAGGCCGTGTACCGGGTGGCGCGGACCTGGTGACGTACTGGTTTGAAAAAGCACGCACGCAGATCGAAGCAGGCAAATGCCAGCGTGCTGGACTGGTTGCCACCAACTCCATACGCGGCGGCGCGAACCAGCAAGTGCTGGCGCGTATCCTCAACACTGCCGTCATACCCGCGCAGGCGGGTATCCAGTCAATCGAAAAACTGGATTCCGGCCTACGCCGGAATGACAAAGCCATGCAAATCTTCAATGCGTGGAGCGATGAGGAATGGGTCAACGAAGGCGCAGCGGTGCGCGTGTCGCTGGTGTGTTTCGGTTTGCCGCCTTTCGTAGGTTGGGTTAGCCCGCAGGGCGTAACCCAACATTCTGACGTTCAATCCACGCCAAGCGTTGGGTTACGCGATAAAGCTGCTAACCCAACCTACGAATGCCTGCTCAATGGTCAATCTGTCGCCGCCATCCACGCCGACCTGACCGCAGGCGAAGGGCTGAATCTCACTCAGGCCAAGCCTCTGAAAGAAAATGCGGGGGTGTGTTTCATGGGGGCATCGAAAAAAGCGCCATTCGACATTCCCGGCGAGTTAGCGCGGCAATGGCTCAAGCTACCCAATCCGAACGGCAGACCGAACAGTGATGTGGTGCGCCCGTGGGCGAATGGGATGGATATTACCCGTCGTGCTTCCGATACCTGGATTATTGACTTTGGCACAACGATGAGCGAGGCTGATGCCGCGCTGTATGAAACTCCGTTCGAGTATGTGGTGCAATACATCAAGCCAGAGCGCGAGAAAAATAACCGCGAGGCTTACCGAAAATACTGGTGGCGCCATGCCGAAGCACGCCCAGGTATGCGCGCTGCTCTCAAAAATTTGCCACGTTATATCGCTACGCCGCACGTTTCCAAGCATCGAGTCTTTGTTTGGGTTGATGCCGCTGTTTTGCCCGATCAAATGCTTATTGTGACCGCGCGCACCGACGATGAGACATTTGGCATACTCCACTCGCGCTTCCATGAGCTATGGGCATTGCGCATGGGCACCAGTCTGGAAGACCGCCCGCGCTACACACCGACCACCACCTTCGAGACCTTCCCGTTTCCAGAAGGGCTGACGCCGAAAGATACCTCACCCCAAACCCCCTCTGGTGCAACTACTAGCCATATATGGACGCCCCCGGAACTGCAATAGCTTTCACTCGGTTTTGACAGAAATAGATAAAGATTGCAGCCATATATCCGGGCTTTGTTTGCGGCATCTAGCCGCTGCCCCTGATGGAATCCGCTGGTCGG
>JACRPU010000110.1 GCA_016223025.1 Nitrosomonadales bacterium
CGCAAGCAGTTCGTTGCTGGTGAGCGTGCTGCCGTCGTCGAACTCGAAGCGCTGGATGGTGGCGCTGTTCAGCGCATCGTTCTGGTCGAAATTGTCTATGTGGACTTCTTCTCCATTGCCGAGGTCGAGCCTGAGGGAGCCGAGGCGCAGTTTGATGTTGTTCTTGTCCACCCCCGCGCCAAAGCGCAGGCTGTTGTTGTCCGCTCTGGTGTCGTAGATCGTGTCTATGCCGTCGCCCAAATTGTAAAGGTAGGTGTCCTGCCCTGCTCCGCCATAGAGGGTGTCGTTGTCCGCCCCGCCAATGAGGATGTCGCCGCCTTCGTTGCCGTAGATCGTATCGCTGCCCGCCCCGCCGTCGAGATAGTCGCTGCCTGGTTCTGCGGCGATGATGTCCAGGTCGCCGTAAATGGTGTCGTTGTTGTCCCCGCCCAGAATGACGTCGCTGCCATCCCCGCCCACCAGCAGGTCATCTCCATTTTCACCGAAGAGCACGTCGTTGCCGAGATCGCCCCAGGCGCGGTCGTCGCCAGCTCCGGCGTAGAGGACGTCCCGGGTGTCGCCCGCCCAGAGCGCGATCCCGCCCGCGCCGCCGACGAGCACGTTAGCGATCACCCCCCAGTCGCGCCCCGGCCCCGCCGCCCAGTCGGTGTCCCCAAAAATGTAGTCGCCGCCAGCGCCGGCAACCAGCAGGTCGGCGCCCGCGCCCCCCGCCAGGATGTCGTTGCCGTTGCTGCCGATCAGGGTGTCGGCGCCAGAGTCACCCGACAGGGCGTCGCCCCGAAGGCCGGTTCCGGTTTGGGTATTGCCGAGGGCGATGGCGTCGGCGACGCTGGTAAAGTTGTCGGACAGCACCCGGTTGTTCGTGCCGTCGGCGGCGCTGCTGCCGCTGCCAGTAACCCATTGCGGGGCGCCGTTGATGTCCAGGCTGTTGGTGAGGTCGAGGCGGGTGTTGTCGGGGGTGCCGGTCGCCCCGGTTCCTGTTTGTGCCGACCCCAGATAATTGCCCGATGCGTCGTAGTCGAACTGCGTGGCGCTGCCGTCGGGGTTGACCAGCAGGCTCGGGTAGCCGTTAGAGCCGGAGTTTTGAACAAGCAAGCTACCGCCGCTTTCGCTCACCGCCGCGCCCGCGGGCACGGCGAATGTCTGGCCGCCCGCGCTGATCGTGCCTTGCGCGTTGCCCGCAGGCCGGCTGTAGGTAAAAGCGCCGATTGTCGTTTGCGAGCCCCCGGTGTTGTATACGGTGCTGGTGCTGTTGTCCGGCAGGAGGTATTCGACCCGGTCGGAATAGACCGACGCCGTCACCCCGGGGTTGCCATCCACGGGCGAGAAGGCGTAGGTTTTTGCGCTTCCCGTATCATGGTACAGGTAGCTCGCGCCGGTGGCGAAGGTGTAGCGCGTGCCGCCCGCTTCCTGCGCGATGGAGGCCGGGGTCAGGCCGTTCGTTTGCAGATCGGCCACCGCGGCGACGGGGTCGGACAGCAGGGCGCTCCGGTCCAGGGCGGACATGGCGCCCCAGGTGAACGGGTCCACCGCGACCAGGGCCTTGATTTCTCCGGCGCTGTAGCCCGGCAGCATCTGGTCGGTCAACGAAGCCAATGCCTGGAACTTGCTGAAGAAGGCGTTGGTGTGGGCTCCCGGATGGTTGCCCGCGATCCCCCCGGCGGCCCCGGCGGCGACTATCCCCAAACCGGTCGCGCCCAATGCTGCCGCCCCCGCCGAACCCAGAGCGACCGAGCCGTAGCCGTTGCCCGCCCCGCCCAGGGAAATATTGATGCCGTACTGCTTGCCCGCGTCGTCTACGATGTCGCCGGTGAGCACGAGGTTGACCGCGATGTTGTCGAGGCTGCCGGGTGGCAATGTGCTGTCGGGGACGCCCGCGCCAGCCACGCCGAAGAGGCGGACTTTGGAGAGGAGTAGACTGGAAGCCTCCTTCAAGGCTGTGTTTGCCATCGGATCTGCTTGTATTTGCTGGTTGATATCCAGCAGCGTTTCATATTGCTTGATCGTCTGCGCGTAGCCGGACGAATGACCGGCCAGGTAAAGGGTGCCGACCACCGCATCCCCGGCAGCCATATCCTGGGCCAGCTTCGTGAATACCTCCTTGCCGTAAGCCTGCGCCGAGGCAATCTGTGCCGAGTTGAAATCCAAGCCAAAGAAATTGGCCACAGGACCCAGTAGGATGCCGACATCGGTGGCGAGGTTGCTCAAACTCGGCACCGTTCCACGGTCAAGCAGGACGTAATCGTTGGTAACGCTATTTTTGATGAGCTGGCCGGAGTAGCCGCCACCATTTTGGGTGCTTATGGTATCTATCACAAAATTACTTCCGCCCACGGTGAAATTGTTGTTACCCACCTAGAGATTTTCAGCCAATATGTCAGGGTCAAGATATGACTGATTGGTTGCGAGGTTTGCCAGCGTTCCAATATTTGTTGCCATGATTTACCTCCTTTGGTTAAGTTGTTTGCGGCTACTTCTTCTTCGGTAATTCAAAAACCAACGCCGATTTAACCCAGTCGCTCGACTTGTTAATTGGAAATGCCAAATACCTTGAGTTGCCGCTAAACACGGGGGCCATTTCAAATCGGATGTCCTCCGAATAACGCCCTTCGACCTGCAACGTTTCCATGCTGCGTATCTCAACACTACTGGACGCGCGTAAACGATTCTTGGTATTCTCCGTCGTATGGAATAAGACAACATGCGCGCCGTCCGGAGAAATATTTGCCCAGTGAAAATCTTGTGTTCCTTTAATCAGCGATTTGTTTTTTTTGACAGGCGCGAGATACCTGAGCTTCCCCGTATCCAAGTTCAAGATCGTAACTAGCCACTCGTCGGCACAAGTAATCTTCTCATCAGAAACAAACGCTGCTGGTGATGGTGGATCTTGTTTGCACTGCTCGACTTCTTTGTCTGTCTGTCCCCACCAGATGTTCACGTTCTGCCACCACACCTCCCGCCCCCCCGGCAGCGCCGTCCACCACACGCCATTTTCTGGCGAGTCGGCGAGCTGCGGCATATCCCTTTCTTCCAGTTGCTCGCCGGTCGCGATGTCCCAGCGCACGATGCGGTTGCCTACCCATTTCCTATTCCACGCGGAGTCATTGACCTTGACCGGCGGTCTGTCGAACACCACGGCGGACACCGTTTTGCTCTCCGGGTCGAACAGCGGGCGGCTGTTGAATAATTGTTGGCGCAACGGACGATAGAAGAACCGCTCCAGCTTCCATGTGGCCGTATCGAACAGGGCGATGCCGCTGATAATGATGGGGTAGTATTTTTGCGCCTTCTGTTCTTCGTAGCTCATCCCGTTTTTGTATTTTCCGGTTTTTGGGTCAAAACCCTTTGACATCTCCGCAGCGTAGTTGCGTTCTGCTTCATTGTTGTTATACGAACCGAACGTTGTAAGAATTGCCACGTGTTTTCCATCTGGGCTGAAACTGATGGAATTGCATCCCAATGCAAACACCATTTCTTGATCCAGGCCGGGCACATGATGCTGATAACCCGGAATATCCGCCACGACTGCGCCGCTTTCCATGTCCCATACGCGGATCGAGGTGTGCCCGTTTAAGTCCTGCGGCTTGGCTATGCTCACGCACGCCGCCAACCGCCCGTCCGGGCCAAGCGCCAGTTCCTGCCCGGGCGAAGTGCCGAGCACCCACCGATGGTCCTTGCCGTCGTTTCCTTCCTGCGCCTCATCGTTCAGCGATAACCGCTGCACGACCTTCCTGTTTTTCCAATCCCACACCCGGATGTGGCGCGCGCCGCGCGAAGCATCGATCAGCCGGCTGCCGTCGTTGCTCAAAGCGATTCGCTGGTTGATGTCCCACTCGTTGGGGTATGCGAGCGACACGGTTCCGGCGGGCGCGATGCGCGGCGGGCCTTCGGCCCCGCCGGGGAATTGCGCGCAGGCCGCCGCCGCCAGACACAAACTGATTCCTGCTATCCGTCGCGCTGCCGGTGCCATATTCAATTTATCTCTCACGCCACTCTCCTCATCTCAAACACCCGCCGCTTCGCGCCACGGCAACCGGCCGGGTTTCCGGGGCGATACCATAATCCCGGAACTGGCATTAAGCAACAAAAAAAATGGCCTATGTATATATATGCAGTGCATATATCTTTTTGCCGTGGCCGCCCGCGCGACCGCGAGGTCGCCGCCATCCTCGCCGGAGAGCGTGTCGTTCGCCGCAAAAACATCGCCGCAAAAAACCGTTTCCCGCAAGTAACATTTTTGTTATCATCGGTCGCGTGAACTATTCGATCCATTACTACAGCGCATCGGTGCAGGCGACCGTCCTTAATCTGCCCGCCACCTTGCAGGCGCGCTATATCGGGTTGACCGACCGCATGATGGTGCGCGGCGCCAATCTGGGCGATCCGCATACCAAGGCGCTGGGGAAAGGTTTGTTCGAGTTGCGCCTGATGGGGGCCGAAGGGGTTGCGCGGGTGTTTTATTGCACGCTGTCCGGGCGGCGGATTGTGATGTTGCACGGGTTTGTCAAGAAAACGCAGAAGACGCCGGACGCTGAATTGGATACGGCGATACGGCGCATGAAGGAGGTTAAAAATGCTGACACATGACCAGTTGAAAACCAGGATGCTGAAAAATCCGGCGGTGAGGAAAGAGTGCGAACGGCTGGAACGCGAGGATTTTGCCTTGCTGGATTTGCTGCTGGAGGCGCGGCACGAGGCCGGGTTGACCCAAGCGCAGGTGGCGGAACGCATGGGCACCCAAGCCCCCGCCGTGGCGCGGCTGGAACGCGCGCTGGCCTCCGGCAAGCACTCGCCTTCGCTCGCCACGGTGCGGAGGTATCTCGCCGCCTGCGGAAAAAAGCTGGTGGTGGATACCTGCCAGGTATAGCTTATATGTCTATATCTTTTTGCTGTAGCCGCCCATGCGTGCCGATCGCGGCGAAGCACGGCGGGGCCAGCTTGCCCTGCGCCACGGCGATGATGTCCAGCCGCCCGAGCGCCGCCCACAGCAGAAGGCAGAAAAACAGCGCCAGCAAGCCGAGCAGCACCGCCCTCGGCATCGGTGACGGGGGCTGGTGTTGCAGACGCAGGATGTCAGGGGCGAAGTCGTAGGCGTCGGCCTGGAGGCTGGGCATTCGCAGTTTCATAGCAAAACTCACCCACCCCCCAGCCCCCTCCCGTCAAGGGAGGGGGAGCTGGTCGGCGTGACTTGAACTTGGGCTTCTGCGACTTCGGCAGGAACTCCCCCTCCCCCCGCGCGAGGGGAGTTTGTGCGCCCAACTCCGTCGAGGGTTTCGCTCCCCCTCCCCTCGCGGTAACCAATGACTTGGCTGTCGTTGTTGGACAGCCTAGTCAGATGGCTATAACCAACCACTTGGCAACCGTCTTCTGGTTGCTTAGTGGGATGGCTAGTTGTTTCACCAGTAGTTCCATCAGAGGGGGTTGGGGGGTGGGGGTGGGGGTGGGGGTGCGAGCAGCCGGGAGAAACCTCTCCCAGACACTGGCGCCGTATCACTTCCAGCACCCCCACGATATTTTCATTATTCTTCACGCCCGTCACCCCAGCCGCGCCGCGCCGGTCTGCAAGCCCGCCAGCGGATGGAGCAGTTGCGGCGAAACGCCAAAACTGGCATCGCCCAGCACCGCCTGCGCGGAGGCCGCGCCGATGCCGGCCAGGCCGCCGTTCAGGTTGTACTGGTAGGCCAGGTCGCCGCCCAGCGCTTCGGTGTCGCTGCCCGCCAGATGCGCGCTCAGCAGCGAGTCGGCCAGGCTCCATGCATTCAGGGCGGGGTCGGTCGCCAGCGCCTGGTCGAAACCCTGCGCCAGCGCGGCAAAGTCGAAGCGATGCACCTGCCGGTCAAGCAAGGTATCCGGCGATGCCGGGTTGTAGGCCGTGTTGTCCAGCACGATTTGCAGGTTGGCCACGCTGCGGTTGGCGGTGCCGGCAAACCAGTCCCGCATCGTGATCTGGTCGCCGTTGCCGGTGGCCAATATCAGGTTGTTTCCCGATTTGCTCATCGCCAGGTTCTGGTAGCCGATGCCGCCACCCAGGCTGAGGGTGTTGTCCGCGCCGGTGCTGGCAAATACGGTGTCCTGCCCGTCGCCGCGGTTGAAGGCGATGGTGTCGGCGCCGGTGCCGGTGGCGAGGGTGTCGTTGCCGGCGCCGCCGATGAAGAGTTCGTTGCCCGTGCCGCCGGTTATGTTATCGGCTTCTTCCCCGCCGTCAAACAGGCTGTTGCCGGTATCGTCATACAGGGTGTCTTTACCCGCGCCGCCTTGCATGATGTCGTTTCCGGCGTAGCCCCGCAGATAGTCGTTGCCGCCCCACCCACCCAGCAGGTTGGCGGCGGAATTGCCCTTTACTATATTGTCCATCTCGTTGCCGAAACCGTTGATGGCATCGGAGTTGAGGAGATAAAGCCTTTCCGTGTTGGCGCCAAGGGTATAGCCGATAAAGGCGTACACGGAGTCGGTGCCTTCCCCGGCATATTCGATCACGGTATCGCCGGCACTATCCACATAACAGGTGTCGTCGCCCGCTCCCCCCAGCATGACGTCATCCCCGCGCCCCCCGTTGATAATATCGTTGCCGCCACCGCCGGACAGGCTGTTGGCCGAATCGTTGCCGGTTATCTTGTTGTCGAGCCCGTTGCCGGTGCCGCCGATCGCCACCGCGCCGGTCAAGTAGAGCTTTTCCACGTTCTCGCCGAGCGTATAGGCGATGCTGCTGTAAACCGTGTCAGCGCCCTCGTCCTGGTTCTCGATCGCGGCGTCGCCCGCGCTGTCCACCACATAAGTGTCGTCGCCCATCCCGCCGAGCATGGTGTCCTCGCCGCCCCCGCCGACCAGATAATCGTCTCCGCCCAGGCCGAGCAGAATGTCATCGCAAGCGGTGCCGGCCAGCCTTCTGTCAGCGGCCTCGGAGCCGGTGATGGTCATGGAGTCAACGGTCAAGGCAAACGCGCTGGAAGCGGAAGCTCCGGCGATGTCGGTCGCCGTGATTATCACGTTCACCGTTCCCGCATCGCGCAATGCCGGGGCGGCGCGGAATGTTCCGGTGGCGGCATCAAAGGTAAGCCATGGGGGCAAGGGGGCCTGGCCCGAGCTCGCCGAAGGGTCGGCCAGTGTCGCGCTGTAAGCCAGCACATCGCCCGCATCGGCATCGCTGAAGCTGCCGGCGGGCATCCGGAACATGCTCGCTGCGCCCTCCCGCACCCGCTGGTCGGCGAGCGGATCCACCAGCACCGGGGCGTGGTTGGCCATGCTTTCCACCGCGGTCGCATCCAGGGTCGCGCCGTCAGCGAAGCTGAACTGCCCGATCCTGGCCGAAGAAGGAGAATTGAACCATCCGCCGATGGTCAGCGATGCGCCGCCGGCAACAGAAAGGATCAGGTCGCTTCCGTTGATGCCGCCGCCCGACACCGCCAAATCCGCGGCGGCGATACCGGCGCCGAATACAATTTTGTCCGTCGAAGTACCTTGCGAGGTATCCAGTTGGATGGAGTCTTGCCCGCTATTGCTGTCAAACACATAGGTGTCGCTGCCCGCCCCGCCGATCAAAACGTCATTGCCCGCTCCGCCATCGAGAATATCGTTGCCGTCGCCCCCGCTCAGCACGTCGTTGCCATCGCCCCCATTCAGCCGGTCCACGGTGTTGGTGCCGGTCAACACATCGTCCGCCGCCGTGCCCGCAATGTCGAAGCCGCGTTCGAGCAACTGGGCGTAGCTCAGCGTCTGGCC
>JACRPU010000111.1 GCA_016223025.1 Nitrosomonadales bacterium
AGCCCCGACCAGCGGATTCCATCAGGGGCAGCGGCTAGATGCCGCAAACAAAGCCCGGATATATGGCTGCAATCTTTATCTATTTCTGTCAAAACCGAGTGAAAGCTATTGCAGTTCCGGGGGCGTCCATATATGGCTAGCTGTTCCACCAGTAACGTGTCGCGGGATGTGAGGGAAACGCACCTGGCGCAGACGATTCATCATTCGGGGTGGCCTGCGCCATGACCGTTATCCCATTACTTCCTCGGTGGTTCCGACCGCGCGGCCCAGGATTGCTCCGCCCTCCCCTGCAACAGTTCCCGCACCGGGCGAAAACTCCTTCGATGCACGGCGGAAACGCCGTGATTTTTCAGTGCCGCCAAGTGCATTGCGGTCGGATAGCCCTTGTGGCCATCGAACCCGTATTGCGGATAACGCTCGTGCAGCAGCAGCATGGCCGCGTCGCGCGCGGTTTTGGCCAGGATGGAAGCGGCGGAAATAGCCGCCACGCTGCTGTCTCCCCGCACGATGGCGCGGCTGGACAGTCCGGTGTCCGGGCAGTGCAGGCCATCCACCCACACTTCCTGCGGGCGCAAGGGCAGCATTTCGACCGCGCGACGCATGGCCAGCAGGCTGGCGCGCAGGATGTTGAGGGCGTCTATTTCCTCCACCGATGCTTCGGCAATCGCCCATGCTGCGGCATGCTGCCGGATTTCCTGCGCCAGATGGTCGCGCCGTTTCTCGCCGAGTTTCTTGGAGTCCGCCAACCCGTCTATCGGGCGGCTGACATCCAGGATCACCGCAGCGGCATACACCGGCCCTGCCAGCGGGCCGCGCCCGGCCTCGTCCACGCCGCAGATAATTGCAGCCGCGCTCATGCGTTTTCCAGATAAGGCCGAATGGCCTGCGCGGCCTTGTGCGCCGTATCCTGCCTGAGGGTGGCGCGCATATCCGAAAAAACCCCTTCCAGTTCGGCTACAGCCCGCTTGTCTGCGACCAGGTTGAGCAGCGCCTGCGCCAGATTCTCCGGCGTGGCGTCTTCCTGCAACAGTTCCGGCACCACGAATTTTCCGGCGAGGATGTTGGGCAAGCCGACATACGGCTGGTATTTCTGGCGCGCGCTCAGCCAGTAAGTGAAACCCGGCATTTTGTAGGTGATGACCATCGGGCGTTTGAGCAGCGCGGCTTCCAGCGTGGCGGTGCCGGATGCCACCAGCACGCCGTCCGCCGCGATCATGGCGTCGTGCGCGTGGCCGAACAGCAGGGTGACGGGCAATTCCTGCGCTTCCAGCTTCCACAGCATGGCTTCAAAAATACCGCGCGTTTCCCGGCTGACCAGCGGCACCAGAAACTGCGCGTCCGGCAGCTTGCGCAAAATCAGCCTGGCGGTTTCGATGTAAGTCGCGGCCAGTTGCCGCACCTCGCTCTGGCGGCTTCCCGGCAACAGCGCAAACACCTTGTGATGTCTGGGCAGGCGCATCTGCTCGCGCATCGCGCCGCGATCGGGCGCATCGGGCAGCATGTCGGCCAGCGGGTGGCCGACGTAAGTCACCGGCACTCCAGCCTTTTCGTACAGCGGTGCCTCGAACGGGAACAACGTGAGAATGTGCGACACGGCGCGCCTGATCTTGTGGATGCGCTCGCCGCGCCACGCCCAGATGGAAGGGCTGACGTAATGCACGGTAGGAATGCCGCGCTGCTTGAGCGCCAGTTCCAGATCGAGATTGAAATCCGGTGTATCCACGCCGATGAACAGATCCGGCGGGCTAGAGAGGAGCCGCTCGCGCAACTTGCGGCGGATGCCGACGATCTCGCGGTAATGGCGCAGCACCTCGACATAGCCGCGCACGGCGAGCTTTTCCATCGGGAACAAAACTTCCATACCCGCCGCCTGCATCTTCGGACCGCCGATACCGATAAAACGTATGCCGGGAGTTTCCTGCTTGAGCGCTTCCATCAGGTGGCTGCCGAGCAGGTCGCCCGACGCCTCGCCCGCGACCATGGCGATGGTTTTAATGGGTTGCGGCATGGCGTTTAAGTTAAGGAGCTGCGCGCTATTGGACAGTCCAGCTCACCTGCGGAGTTATGCCGCAGTGCCATATTTCGCGCGCGTTTCAAGCAACATGTATTGGGTTTGGCTTTCTTTGCGGCGTTCTACAGAGATAGCAAAAAAATTTGTGACCAAAGCTTCTACAACAGGGTTCCTGTTTTCTTCTCTGCCGCCAACATGGTAAAAGTGTTCTCGTGTAAGGACGCTATGCTCTGACCAAAGATTTTTCACATATTCATTTTCGCGGTAATCATTGTGATGCCATGTTGATAAAATAAACTTCCCCTTGAACTTGGAGAGCTTATTAAACAGTTCCCGTTCGTGGGCGTCATCCCATCCATTGTAGTAATCAACATGCCTGTCAATGTAAGGGGGGTCACAGTAAATAATATCGGCAGAAGAAGCTTCTTCAATTGTTTTGTTAAAGTCCTGGCATTTGAAAGTGAATTCATTCATCCTGATAAGTTTGCTTGTCCAGCCAATCTGGTTGGTAATCTTCGTTATGTAGGGCTGCGCAAATCGCTGCGGTTTTCTGCAAAACGGGATATTGAAGCCGCCCTTTCGATTGAATCTGATCATGCCGTTGAAGCCGGCACGATTTATGAACAAAAAATCGAGTGGCGAGTGCTCTGAATTAAATCTGTCTCTCACGAAGTAATAGTGATCTTCGCCCTTTGACAATAGTATTTTTCCTTCGCGGGTAAGATATTCCTTGGCTACTTCTGGCGTTATTTCACCTGTTGCTATGCTGGAGTAGAAGTTCACCAGGTGGGGATTTGTATCGCACAGAATAGCGCGCCGTGGCGCGACATTGAAAGCCACGGCCCCGGTTCCCATAAATGGTTCGATCCACACGCCATTAAAGTCGCTCGGAACGATGCTTTGTATCCAAGGCACAAGCTTGGTTTTTATGCCTTGCGATTTTATCGGCGGCACGCCAACCTTCATCATCATTCTTCGCCATTCCTCTTGTCTACGACCAAAGAAACGTCGCCATTCTTGTACTCGACAAACTCTCGAAGCGTAGAAATCTTCTTTGTTCCACCTTTTCCGTCTTGGATGGTGATTTTCCTGTAATTCATCCAGTATTCATCAAACCAGTGCTCGCCAAGCTTTGAGAACATGCCTTTGCCGCTGATGATGCCGGCGATATTGTTGATGCTGCCAATGTTGGCTGTGTTGCCACTTCCCCCTTTATCGCTTGCAATCTTCCACTTTTCGGTAACAAAAAATTGGAAATTTTTTGCTACTGAGGCAATGGAATGTAGCTCATCAATGCCGTGGGCTTTTGTTTCATCAATCGTTGCTCCCTCAGTTCTATCGTAGATGATTCCAAGGCAGAAATGACCTGAATATGAGCCGTAGGGGAACTGAATGTTTTTCGAGCTGGTTCTGTTTTCAAAATACTCCCCATGCGAACCCAGCGTAAATCCATTGCATAAATGCGGCTTCGTGGGGTTTCTGTAGGTGGTCTTGAAGTCAACGGCAAATCTAATGGATTCATCACTGGCTTTGACAAACGATATGTCTGGGTAGTAATTCTGATGCTCGGCAAGAACAACTTTGTATTTGTTGGCTTGTGCAAACGCTAGGATTTTCGGGAAGAGGTGAATCTCAAGAATCTTCGACACAATCTTGGTGTCCGATGATATCGTGTAAACATTCTTGAAAATATCGATGAATCCTTTGACAGCCCACTGGCCATCATCGGTGCTGACGTGATCCTTTAACTCGGCAACGAGCTTTTCGAGTTTTTTTGCGAATTTTTCTTTTTCGGTCATCTGATTACTGCCATGAATTATGGTCAGTTGAATATGTTACAGGCAACTTCTCCTGGCAGGAACTGGCGTGGTTGTTTGTGAGGTTTAACACAAATCAGCGAATGATCCCGCGTTGCGAATGGCTCAAGAAATCCGCCAGCGCGCGGAGTTCTGGATGCGCTTGCGCCTGTTCGAGTATGGCGCCCTTCGCCTCATCCAGCGCAAGCCCGGACTTGTACAGGGTCTTGTAGGCGCGCTTGATTGCCATCACGGCGTTACTCGAAAACCCGCGCCGTTTCAGTCCTTCCGAGTTGATGCCGTAAGGTGAGGCCGGGTTGCCGGAAGCGGTGACGTAGGGCGGAACATCCTGCAACAGGATGGTGCCCATGCCGGTGATCACGTGCGCGCCGATCTGGCAGAACTGGTGTACTACCGTGAAGCCGCCCAAGATGGCGTAATCCCCCACCCGCACATGCCCGGCAAGCTGCGCGTTGTTGGCGAAGATGGTGCGGTTGCCGACCTGGCAGTCGTGCGCCAGATGCACGTAGGCCATGATCCAGTTGTGGTTGCCCAGGCGCGTGGCGCCGGCATCCTGCGCGGTGCCCAGGTTGAAAGTGCAGAATTCGCGGATGGTGTTGCCGTCGCCGATTTCCAGCCGCGTCGCTTCGCCAGCATATTTCATGTCTTGCGGGATTTCGCCCAGCGAGCAGAACTGGAAAATGCGGTTGTGCTCGCCGATCCGGGTGTGCCCGCCGATCACCACATGCGGGCCGACGCGCGTGCCGCTGCCGATCTCGGCATGCTCGCCGATGATGGAATACGCCCCGACTTCGACATCGTCCGCCAGTCTGGCGCCGGGATGGATGAGTGCCGTCGGGTGGCGCATCATAAGTTTCGCATGGTACACATCACTTCGGCTTCTGCCGCCACCCGGCCATCCACTTCCGCGGTGGCGGCAAACTTCCACAGGCCGCGCGATTTGCGCAGCAGCGCCACTTTGAGAATCAGTTGGTCGCCCGCGCTGACCGGCTTCTTGAAGCGCGCTTCATCAATCCCCACAAAGTAATACACCGACTTGTCGTCCGGCTTGGTGCCCAGGGTTTTGAACGACAGGATCGCGGCGGCCTGCGCCATCGCCTCGATCACCAGCACGCCCGGCATCACCGGGTGATGCGGGAAATGTCCGCCGAAGAAAGGCTCGTTGATGGTGACATTTTTCAGCGCCACGATGCCCTTGCCCGGCTCGCACGACAGCACGCGATCCACCAGCAGAAACGGGTAGCGGTGCGGCAAATACTCGAGAATTTCGTGGATGTCCATCCGGGTGCTCATCAGTTGTTTCCTTTCAGAATTTCAATTTCGTGCTGCAGCGTTTTGATCTTGTCCGCCAGCTCGTCCAGATGCCTGAGGTGGGCCGCATTCCTGCGCCAATCTTCACTTGCGCTGAACGGGAAAATGCCGGTATAGCTGCCAGGTGCCCGTATGGATTTGCCGACCAGTGTAAAGGAAGAAATTTCCACGTCGTCCGCGATCTGCAAATGCCCCAGGATGCCGGCGCTGCCGCCGATGCGGCAACGTTTCCCGATGACGGTGCTGCCCGCGATGCCCACGCATCCGGCAATCGCGGTATGCGCGCCGATGCGCACGTTGTGCGCCACCTGGATCTGGTTGTCCAGCTTTGCCCCGTCCTCGATCACGGTGTCGTCCAGCGCGCCGCGGTCTATGGTGGTATTCGCGCCGATCTCCACATCATCGCCGATCACCACCCGCCCGATCTGCGGGATTTTCAGCCAGCGCCCCTCGTCCGGCGCCATGCCGAACCCATCCGACCCGATCACTGCCCCCGAATGCGCGATCAGCCTGTCGCCAAGCACGCATCCGTGGTACACCACCACGCGCGGATATAACCGTGCCTCTTCGCCGATGGCGACATCCGCGCCGATGCAGCACCCCGCCATAATGATGCAGCGCGGCCCGATTCTGGCGCGCGCTCCGACCACGACATGGGGGCCGATATGCGCCGTCGGGTGGATTTGTGCGCCCTCGCCGATCACGGCGCTGGGGTGGTTGCCGGGGGATACCCGCTCTGCCGGGTTCAGGAAGGCGGAAACCCTGGCGAAGTAGGCGTAGGGGTTGCCGCACACGATACGGGGAAGCGCGGTAGCGCCGGCATCGGCTTCGCCCAGAATGACCGCTGCGGCGCGCGTGGCGGCAAGCTGGGCGCGATATTTGCCGCTTGACAGAAAGGCGATCTGCCCGGTCTGCGCGCTGTCCAGTGCGCCGACCTGGTTTACCGTGGTCCCGGCATCGCCCAGCACACGGCCGCCAAAACGCGCGGCAATTTCCTCCAGGCGATAGGTTGTCCGCTCCATCTGCTTATTTGCGGCACAACAAGATTATTTTTCGTTCGACAAAAATTTCAACACTTTTTCGGTGATGTCTATTTTTGGGTTGCGATAGACCGCTTCCTGCAATATCAGGTCAAACTTCTCGCTTTCCGCAATCTGCAATATGGCTTTGTTGGCCAACCCCAGAACCACTGCCAGCTCCTCGTTCTTGCGCAGGTTCAAGTCTTCGCGGAACTCGCGTTGCAGGCGCTGCAAATTCACGTTCAGGCTGTCCAGCTCGCGCTCTTTGTTGCGGCGCTCCGCATCCGGCAACGTCATGCCTTCTTTGTCCAGGAAAGCCTGGATGTCCCTGGCCTGCTGGGAAGTTTTCTTGATTTCCTGGTCGCGTGCGGCGAACTCTTTCTCGATCTTTTTTTCCGCCTTCAGCGCGGGCACCGACTCGCGCAGGATGCGCTCGGTATCCACCACTCCGACCCGGAAATCAGCAGCTTCCGCCTGGCCGGATGACAGCAGCAGCAAAAGCGGCACGAGGCCCATGATCCATATTTTCAATTTTCCGGTTTTCAACTTCTTTCTCCTCATCAACGTAATACTCGCGCAGCGATTCGTTTGCCCCGGAAATTGAAAAGCGCCTCTCTCGTTCGCCCCATCTGCCGCAAGCGGGAGAGGGTTGGGGTGAGGGAAGCCCCTCCGGGAGATTCCGGTCTGCCCTAAGCTTGTCGAAGAGCCGAAGGGGAAACGGGCATGGCGGATTCTCTTATCAGGGGCGGCATATTTGCCATGCCCGCTAAAATATCGAACCCAGCGTAAACTGGAATTTCTGCACCTTGTCGGTCGGCTTCAGGTTGAGCGGTTTTCCGTAGCTGAGCTTGAGCGGGCCGACGGGGGATATCCACGTGAATGCCAGGCCGACAGAATAGCGCAGGCCGGCTGTTCCCGCCAGATCTCCCTGCCCGTACACCGCGCCGGCATCGGCAAATGCGCTCAGTCGCACCGACTTCTCCTTGGACATGCCCGGCATGGGGAACAGCAGCTCCGCATTGCCCACGATGCGCCTGGTGCCGCCGAGGGCGTTATTATAACTGTCGCGCGGCCCCAGCGAGCTGGGTTCAAAACCGCGCACCGATCCCGGCCCGCCGGCATAGAAATTCTTGAAGAACGGCAGCGGCTTGCCGCCGTACCCGTTCCCGATCCCGCCTTCGCCGTTCAGCATCAGCGTCACTTCGCGGCTCAGCGGGCGAAACCACTGCTGCAGGTAGGTCAGCTTGTAGTAGCGCTGGTTTGATACCGGCAGGGCGAGTTCGACGAAGGCGTGCTGCACCAGGCCTTCCGTGGTATGGATCACGCTGTCGCGGCTATCGTGGCTCCAGCCTACCGTGCCCACCAGGTTTGTCGTGGAAGAGCCAAATATGCCGACGTAATCCACGAAACGCTGCGAGCTGGTGGGGGTGAGAGAAAGCTTGGTCTGTTCGGACGCCAACCCGTAGTGTATGGTTTCGTCGTCGCTGATCGGCACGCCGAAGCGCAGCCCGGCGCCCATCGTGGAAGACTTGTACTGGGAGACCGCCGTGCTGGTCGAGTCCACGTTGCGCTGGTACACATCGAAGCCCCGGCTCACCCCTTCATCCGTGTAATAGGGGTTGGTGTAGGATATTGAATATACCTGGTTGACCTTGCTGGTATTAACCTGCGTGGAAAGGTAATTGCCGGACCCGAACAGGTTGCGCTCTGTGACCGATGCCGTGAGCACCATCCCCTCGCCGCTGGATATGCCGGCGCCGATGGAGAAATCTCCGGTAGCCTTCTCCTTCACCGACAGGTTGACATCCATCTGATCGTTTGTGCCTTGCACGGGCGGCGTCTCGACATCCACCTCGCTGAAAAAATCCAGGCGGTCCACCTTCTGTTTGGACTTCTTGATTTTGGAAGAGGAAAACCACCCCCCTTCCGCCTGGCGGAATTCGCGCCGGATTACCACGTCGCGCGTCTTGGTGTTGCCCGCGATGTTGATGCGCCGCACATAGGCGCGCAGCCCCGGATCAAACGTGAAGGTAAACGCCGCCTCGTGCTTTTCCTTGTCCAGCTCCGGCACGGCGTTGACGTTGGCGAAGGCGTAGCCGTCATCGCCGAGGCGGTCGCCGATTTTTGTCGTGGACGCAGTCAGCTCCTTGCGCGAGAAAGTGTCTCCCGGTTTGACGGTGATCAGCCGGCGCATCTCTTCGTGTGCCAGGATATTCTCCGGCCCGGCCATCCTGATGTCGGAAATCGTGTACTTGGCGCCTTCGGCGAGATTGATGGTGATATAAACGTCCTTCTTGTCGGGCGTGATGGAAACCTGGGTAGAATCTATGGAAAATTCGAGATAGCCGGCGTCCAGATAGAACGAGCGTATGGTCTCCAGATCGGCGGACAGCTTCTGCTTGGAATACTGGTCGCTCGAACCGAACCAGCCCAGCCATCCGGGCGTGTCGAGTTTCATCATGTCGCGCAACTCGGCTTCGCTGTAGGCTTGATTGCCGATGATGTTGATCTGCCTGATCTTGGCAACCTTGCCTTCCTCCACGTCGATCCGGACGGCGACGCGGTTGCGCTCCAGATCGGCGACCGAAGTCCTGACCTCCACCCCGTATTTGCCGCGCGCCACATACTGTCGCTTGAGTTCCTGCTCGGCCTTGTCCAGCACGGAGCGGTCAAAAATGCGGCCTTCCGCGAGGCCGACCATCTTGAAATTCTCGCGCAACTGATCCTTCGGAAAATCCTTTACGCCCTCGACATCAATGCTGGCGATGGCCGGGCGTTCACGCACCAGCACGATCAGCACCCCCTGTTCCACTTCCAGGCGCACGTCCTTGAAAAAACCGGTGGCAAATAATGCGCGTATGGATCGGGTGGCATGCTCGTCGTCCAGCGTGTCGCCGACTTTTACCGGCAAATAGCTGAATACCGTGCCCGCCTCGGTGCGCTGTATGCCTTCCACGCGGATGTCCTTGACGACAAACGGTTCGATTGCGGCGGCGGAAGCGGCATACAGCAGCGGGATCAAGCCCGCAAGTTTTATTAATTTCATGTGTTGATTCAGCCCAACTGGCATGGCCCGAGAAGCCACCCCTGAAAATGAAACTCGCCACGCCCGTTCCCTCGCTTCGCGAGTTTTACGATAACAGGCGGACCACGTCGTTGTACAGCGCAAAAGCCATCAAGGTGGCAAGCAGCGCGATCCCCACATTCTGCCCGGCTTCCCACGCCCTTTCGGATACGGGGCTCCCTTTTATCCCTTCGGCCATATAATACAATAAATGCCCCCCATCCAATAACGGAATGGGCAGCAGGTTCAACACCCCGAGGCTGACGCTGATCAGCGCAAGAAAGTCCAGGTAAGCCGCCAACCCGTGTTTGGCGGATTGCCCGGCGTAATCGGCGATAGTGATCGGGCCGCTCAGGTTTTTCAGCGAGACTTCGCCGAGCACCATCTTGCCCATCATCTTCAAGCTCACCGCAGCGGTCTCCCACGATCTGCGCACCGCCAGCCGGAAGGCGGCGTAAGGCGAATAGCTTGCTTCGGTCAGTTGCGCATCGAACGCCTGTTTGTCAATGTGCGGCCCGGCTCCGATCTTGCCCACCCGCTTGCCCGCTTCAGTCACCGCATCGGGCGTCAGATCCAGTGACAGCAAGTGGCCGTCCCGATCAATCTCCAACCGCATCGCCTTGCCGGGATGGGCGCGCACGATCTCCACCAGTTCCGTCCAGCGCGTGATGTCCTGGCCGCCGGCGCTCCGGATGCGGTCGCCCGCGCTCAACCCGGAACGTTGCGCGACACCGCCTTCCACCAGGCTGCCGATGATCGGTTTGACCGTGGGCCGGAACAGGTGCAGGCCCAGTTTTTTCATGAAATCGCCGTCCAGATCGCCTGAGGCCAGCACCTTCAAGTCGAGCGTATGCCGGACGGTTTCCCCTTCCGCCGTGCGCCCCTCGATGAGCGCCTCCGAAGCTTGCAGGGCCAGGTTCAGCAATGCCCAGTTCGCGTCTTCCCAGCTCTGCACCGGCTCGCCGTTGATGCTGACAATGGTTTCCTGCGCCCGGAATTGCGCCAGGGCGGCAGGGGTTTGCGGCGCAACTTCGCCCAGCATGGGCTTTTGCCCCGGCACGCCATGCATGAACAACACCCAGTACAAGGCAACGGCCAGCAGCAGGTTGGCCGCCGGTCCCGCCGCCACGATGGCCATGCGCCAAGTTACGGGCTGGCGGCTGAAGGAGCGGTGCAGCTCGTGATCGGCTACCTCGCCTTCGCGCTCGTCCAGCATCTTGACGTAGCCGCCCAGCGGGATGGCGGAAATCACCCATTCGGTTTCCCTGCTCCGCGCCTTGCCGAAATGCCATTTGACCAGCGGCTTGCCGAAGCCGACGGAAAACCGCAGCACTTTCACCCCGCAGCGGCGCGCCACCCAGTAATGCCCCAGCTCGTGAAATACCACGAGCACCGCGATGGCGAGCGCGAAGGCCCATAGCGTTGTCATGGCTGGCGGGGCGCGGGGGCGGGAGCGGCGCGCTGCACCAGTTCGCGCGCCGCTGCGCGGGCTGCCGCATCCGCGCCCAGCACATCATCCAGGGTGTTGGCCGCAGAGGGCGTCACGGCATCCATCACGGTTTCAATCGTGCGCGGAATGTCCAGGAAAGGGATTTCCCGGTTCAAAAACGCGGCCACCGCCACTTCATTGGCCGCGTTCAGCGCGGCTGGCGCCGTGCCGCCCGCCCGCAAAGCGCGGTAGGCCAGCGCCAGGCAGGGGAAGCGGGAAAAATCCGGCGCGGAAAAACCGAGCGTGGCCACCTTGACCAGATCGAGCGGCTCGACCCCGGCCTCGATGCGTTCGGGGTACGCCAGCGCGTGCGCTATCGGGGTGCGCATATCCGGGTTGCCCAACTGCGCCAGCACCGAGCCGTCCACATACTGCACCAGCGAATGGATCACGCTCTGCGGATGCACCACCACCTGGATAGCATCGGCGGGCGCGTTGAACAGCCAGTGCGCCTCGATAACTTCCAGGCCCTTGTTCATCATGGTGGAAGAATCCACCGATATTTTCCGCCCCATCACCCAGTTCGGGTGCGCGCACGCCTGTTCCGGCGTGACCTGCCGCAAATCCGATAAAGGGGTGTCGCGGAATGAGCCGCCGGATGCGGTGAGCAGGATGCGGCGCACGCCGCTGGCGGCAAGGTCGCCCGCGTAATCGCGGGGAAGCGCCTGAAAGACCGCATTGTGCTCGCTGTCTATGGGCAGCAGCGTGGCGCCGTGCTGCCTTGCCGTATCCATGAAAATGCGCCCGGCCATCACCAGTGTTTCCTTGTTCGCCAGCAGGATTTTTTTTCCGGCGCGGGCTGCCGCCAGCGTCGGGCGCAGCCCGGCCGCGCCGACGATGGCCGCCATCACCGTATCCACCTCCGGCAGGGATGCTACCCGTTCGAGCGCCGCGATCCCTCCCAGCACCTGCACGTCAAGCCCGGCGGCGGCAATTCTTTGCGCCAGCCGGCCCGCCGCGTCGTCGTCCAGCAATACCGCGTAGCGCGGCCTGAAGCGCGCGCATTGCTCGAACAGCGCGTCATCCTGTCGTTGCGCGGTGAGCGCCAGCACGCGGTATCTGCCGGGGTGGCGCGCCACCACATCCAGCGTGCTGGTGCCGATGCTGCCGGTGGAGCCGAGGATGGTGAGGTGCGCAATGCGGTTCATGACAATTTTTGCAGCGTCATTGCCAGAGCGGCCAGCGGCAGCGTGGAAGTCAGCGCGTCAATGCGGTCCAGCAAGCCGCCGTGTCCGGGCAGCAGCTCGCCGCTATCCTTGACGCCGGCCTGGCGCTTGACGGCGGACTCGAACAGATCGCCGATCACCGCCAGCCCTGTCCACCACCATGATGCCAGCAACAGGCCGGGCAGCAGGTGGTAGGAAGCGAACAAGCCGCTGATCCACGCAACCGGCAGCACGTACAGCGTCACGGCCAGGAGCGCGCCGACCACGCCTTCCCAGGTTTTGCCCGGGCTGATGCTGGGAGCGAGCTTGGTTTTGCCGAACTTGCGCCCGGCAAAATAGGCGGCGATATCCGCGACCCAGACCAGCCCCATCACGGCGAGCAGCCACCACGGGTTGGCCGCGCGCAAGTCCACCATCGCCAGGCCGGTCGGAATCAGCACCGCCCATCCGGCCAGCGCCATCAGCAGCGGTTGCCGCACCTGCCAGCCGGCTATCAGCCAGGCCGGCACCACAACCACCCACAACAGCACCGATGCGGCATAAACCATCAAATGCAGCATGATGGATTGCGCCGGCGCCTGGTTTGCATCAAACCAGGCCATGCCGGCCATGACGGCCAGAGTGGACCACCAGTAAGCATGCGCCGCAGCCCCCGATATTCCGGAGAGGCGCGCCCATTCCGACGTTCCCTGCAACACCATGACAACGACCAGCACCGCCCACCACGAGGCGGGCAACAAAAACAGGGCGGACAAGAACAGCGCCAGCAGAGCGGTCGCGGTGATGACACGCTGCTTAAGCATCAATGATCTTTCCCGCTCTGCGCCTGCTCGTCCTGCAACTGCTCGCTGGTGCGGCCAAAACGCCGCTCGCGCTTCTGGTAGGAGCGGATGGCGGCTTGCAGCGCATCGCTGTCAAAGGCCGGCCACAACGTATCGGTAAAATACAGCTCGGTATAGGCCATTTGCCACAGCAAGAAGTTGCTGATGCGCTGTTCGCCGCCGGTGCGGATGAACAGATCCGGTTCCGGCGCATAATGCATGGAAAGATAGGGTTCGAGATCCGTTTCGCCGAAACCGGCGGAAAGCTCCGGGCGAGCCCGCAACATCGCCTGCACCGCCCGCATGATGTCCCAGCGCCCGCCATAATTTGCGGCAACGGTGAGGGTCAGGCTGGTGTTGTTCGCGGTAAGCTGTTCCGCTTCGGCAATGCGCACGTTGAGCTTGTCATCGAACTGGCGGCGGTCGCCGATGATTTTCAGGCGGATGTTGTTGTCGTGCAGCTTGATTACTTCGCGCTCCAGCATTTTCAGGAACAGTTGCATCAGGAAGGAAACCTCGTCCGCCGGGCGGCGCCAGTTCTCGCTGCTGAACGCAAACAAGGTCAGGTATTCGACCCCCAGTTCGCGGCAGGCCCCCACCACATCGCGCACCGTCTCCACGCCGCGCTGGTGCCCCGCCACGCGCGGGAGAAAACGCTGCCTCGCCCAGCGACCGTTGCCGTCCATGATGATGGCGATGTGGCGCGGAACGCCGGGGACGTCGGGAATGGTGCGGGTGGAGCTTTGGAATAACGCCATGGTAAATCCTTAAAGCTGGTAGCGGGTAGCCGGTAGCTTTTGATGCCGCGCGCGCAGCGCGCGCACTTAAGCTACGAGCTACAGGCTACAAGCTAAACCGCCATCAGATCGGCTTCTTTGACTTGCAGCGCCTTGTCTATTTCGGCGACAAAACGGTCGGTCAGTTTCTGCACATCTTCCTGCGCCCGGCGCTCTTCGTCCTCGCCGATTTTTTTATCCTTGAGCAGTTTCTTGAGGTGCTCGTTGGAATCGCGGCGCACATTGCGCACCGCCACCTTGGCGTTTTCCGCCTCGCCGCGCACCACTTTGGTCAGGTCGCGGCGGCGCTCTTCGGTCAGCATCGGCATCGGCACGCGGATCACGCCGCCGTTGGTCGCCGGATTCAGCCCCAGATCGGCATCGCGGATCGCTTTCTCCACCGGCGCGACCATGTTTTTTTCCCACGGCTGCACGCCTATCGTGCGGGCATCAATCAGGGTCACGTTCGCCACTTGGGTGATCGGCGCGGGGTTGCCGTAGTAATCCACCATCACATGATCCAGTATCCCGGTATGCGCCCTGCCGGTGCGCACCTTGGCGAAATCCGCCTTGAGCGCTTCCAGCGTCTTGTTCATTTTCTGCTCGGTATTTATTTTGACATCAGAAATCATCGCTTTTCCCCCCCCATCAGTTGCAATGCACCAGCGTCCCTTCGTCCTCCCGCATCACCACGCGCTTGAGCGCGCCATGCTTGAAAATGCTGAACACGATGATGGGCAGGCCCTGGTCGCGGCAGAGGGTCAGCGCGGTTGCATCCATCACCTTGAGGTTTCTGGCGATCGCCTCGTCGAAGCCCAGCTCCCGGTAACGGGTGGCGGTTGCATCCCGGTTCGGGTCGGCGGTGTACACGCCATCCACCTTGGTCGCCTTGATGACCACCTCCGCGCCCATTTCCACGCCGCGCAAAGCTGCGGCGGTGTCGGTGGTGAAAAACGGGTTGCCGGTGCCGGCACCGAATATCACGACCTTGCCCTCTTCCAGATAACGCAGAGCTTTGCCGCGTATGAACGGCTCGGCCACCTGTTCCAGGTTGAGCGCGGACTGCACGCGGCATTCCAGCCCCCGGCGCTTCATGGCATCCTGCAAGGCCATGGCGTTCATCACCGTGGCCAGCATGCCCATGTAGTCGGCGGTGGCGCGATCCATGCCTTCTGCGGCGGGCGCGATGCCGCGAAAAATGTTGCCGCCGCCGATCACCACCGCCACCTGCACGCCCAGCGCCACCACCTCTCCGATCTCGGCGACGATGCGCTCGATCACGGCGCGGTTGATGCCGTAACTGTCGCCGCCCATCAGGGCCTCGCCGGAAAGTTTGAGCAGGATGCGTTTGTAGGGCGCGGCCATCTGGTTACCCTTTCGCGGCGGCAGCAGCGGCAGCCGCCACTTCGGCGGCGTAATCCTCGACCTTTTTCTCGATACCCTCACCCACCACAAACAACCGGAAGTCAGCCACGGAAGCGCCCTTGCTCTTCAGCAGTTGCTCGATGGTCTGCTTGCCGTCCTCGGCCTTGACAAACACCTGGCCGAGCAGCGTCACCTCCTTGAGGAATTTCTGCACCGAACCCTCGGCGATCTTGTCCAGCATGGCTTCCGGCTTGCCTGCCTCGCGCGCCTTCTCGGTTGCGATGCGGCGCTCGGTGGCAACCTCCCCGGCATTCACGCCGGAAGCGTCCATCGCCTTCGGCTTGCTGGCCGCGATGTGCATCGCCAGATCCTTGCCCAGAGCGTCATCCCCGCCGGCATAGCTCACCAGCACGCCGATTTTGTTGCCGTGCAGGTAGGAAGACAGTTTGCCCGCAGCCGGCGCTTGCCGCGCGAAACGGCGCACGGTGATATTTTCGCCCAGCTTCATGACCAAAGCCTTGCGCGCCTCTTCCACGGTTCCACCGCCGGGCAGCGCGATGGCGGACAATGCCGCAATGTCGGCAGGATTGTTTTGCGCCACCGCCTGCGCCGCATTTCTGGCAAACGCCAGCAGGTCTTCGTTTTTCGCCACGAAATCGGTTTCGCAGTTCACTTCCACCAGCGCTCCGGTTTTGCCGTCCGCGCCGATAAAGCTGCCAATCACACCTTCGGCGGTCACGCGCGAAGCCGCTTTGCTCGCCTTGGCGCCGCTCTTGATGCGCAACAGTTCCTCGGCAGCCTTGAAGTCGCCGCCGGTTTCCGCCAGCGCCTTTTTGCATTCCATCATGCCGAGGCCAGTCGCCTCGCGCAGCTCTTTCACCATGCCTGCGGTAATTTCCGCCATTTCCCTGCTCCTCGAAATTCAAAACTTACAAAAAAAGGGCTTGCGCCCTTTTTAGCTTGTAGCCGGTAGCTTGTAGCAAATCTGGGGTTGGCTACAAGCTGCAAGCTACCAGCTAAATCAAGCCGCCTGCTCTTCGGCTTGCGCCACCACCTCGTTGAGCGCCTGCGCGCGCCCTTCCAGCACCGCATCGGCCATGCCGCGCGCATACAGGCGTATCGCCTGGCTGGAATCGTCGTTGCCGGGAATGACGTAATCCACGCCGAGAGGGCTGTGGTTGGTGTCCACCACGCCGATCACCGGAATGCCCAGTTTCTGCGCTTCCACGATGGCGCCCTTCTGATAACCCACGTCAATGACGAAAATCGCGGACGGCAAGCCCTGCATATCCTTGATGCCGCCCAGGCTGCGCTCCAGCTTTTCCAGTTCGCGCTGCATCATCAGGCTTTCCTTCTTGGAAATCTTTCCCATGGCGGCGCCATCCTGCATCAGCGTTTCCAGGTCGCGCAGGCGTTTGATGGATTGCTGCACCGTCTTGAAGTTGGTCAGCATGCCGCCCAGCCAGCGTTGATCCACGTAAGGGCAGCCCGCGCGCGCCGCCTCTTCCTTGATGATCTCGCGCGCCTGGCGCTTGGTCGCAACGAACAGAATCGTGCCTTTGTTGGCGGCCAGCTTGCCCGCAAACCTCAAGGCATCGTTGTACATGACAACGGTTTTTTCCAGATTGATGATGTGGATTTTATTGCGATGGCCGAAAATGAAAGGGGCCATCCGGGGATTCCAGTAACGGGTCTGATGTCCGAAATGGACGCCCGCTTCCAGCATTTGACGCATAGTTGCAGCCATGATTACTCCATAGTGTCAAGGGTTAAGAGCCTGACCACCTACCACACCCACTGGCGTGATGTTTGCGGGCAAACCCCGATCTTCCACTCGCCAGCCTGACCCTCGCGGGCACCCCAACATGGACGAGCGTGAAATTGCCGTTTGCCATCGCCGTTGCAGGCCCCGGACAAACGGGGCGCGCATTGTAGCACCAGCCCGGCCCGCGCTCAACCACAACGACACCACAATGTTGCGAGTTTTTGATCTGTCCGGTTTTGTAGCACGCAATCTGTCCGGTTGTCCTATTGCCCGAGGAGGGCGATATGAAGCCGACAAAAGTGCTACAGGAGATACGGAAGATGAGATTCGAGGAAGCGTATGAAGGATG
>JACRPU010000107.1 GCA_016223025.1 Nitrosomonadales bacterium
AATTTCGTTAAATCTTTCTTTTGATCTTTCGTCAGCACAATCTCGACAGCTACTCGCATTTACGCTCTCCGGTTCACAACACGAAGGATTGGAGATGCATGATAAATATAAGTTCCATCAAGAATGCAACACTACACTAGCTATAGGCTTGTGGCAAAATGACTCCGATGCCAATCAGCCAGAAGTGAGTGAAATAAATGCATAACGACGAAGCCGAAGGCCAGGCATTTTCCCGCGTGTTGATCGCTTTGATGAAAGGCGTCGTGTATCAGGATACCGATGCGGCTATCTGGCAGGCGTTGCTCGGCTTGCAGGCCAGGGTGCGCGATTATCTGGCGGTGCTGGGGCTGGAGTTGGTGCTGGACGAGGCGGAAGGTTATGCCTGGCTGAAATCCCGGCCTGCGCCCGAGGAGGGGGAGGCGTTGCCGCGCCTGGTGGCGAAGCGGCCTTTGTCATTTCCGGTGAGTTTGCTGCTCGCTTTGCTGCGCAAGAAGTTGGCCGAGTTTGATGCGGGCGGCGAGGATACGCGGCTCATTCTTTCGCGCGATGAAGTGGTCGACATGGTGAGGTTGTTCCTGCCCGCCGGGGTGAACGAGGCGCGCATCGTGGATCAGATCGACACCCACCTGAACAAGATCATCGAGCTGGGTTTTGCGCGCCGCATGCGCGGGCAGACTCATCTCATCGAAGTGCGCCGCATCCTGAAAGCCTTTGTCGATGCGCAGTGGCTGGCCGAATTCGACCAGCGCCTGGCAACGTATTGCATCAATGTGCTGGGAAGCGGTGAGCAGGCATGAACACCGTGGCAGCCGAAAGCGGAATGCTGGATTTCTCCAGCAAGGAAGAGCGTAGCGGCTTTCGCCTGCATCGCCTGGAGGTGTACAACTGGGGCACTTTCAACGGCAAGGTGCGGGCGCTGCATGCGGGGGGCGATAACGCATTGCTCACCGGCGACATCGGCTCGGGCAAATCCACGCTGGTGGATGCGGTAACGACGCTGCTGGTGCCTGCCAGCCGCGTTGCTTACAACAAGGCGGCGGGCGCGGAATTCAAGGAGAGGACGTTGCGCTCCTATGTGCTGGGGCATTACAAATCAGAGCGTAGCGAATCGGGCGCATCCGCCAAGCCGGTGGCATTGCGCGATCACAACGACTATTCGGTGATTCTTGGCGAATTCCAGAACGAGGGCTTCGGGCTCAGCGTTACGCTGGCGCAGATTTTCTTCTGGGCAAAAAACACCCAGGGGCAGCCAGAGCGTTTTTATCTGGTGGCTGACCGTGGTATGTCCATCGCCGCCGATTTCACCGGATTCGGCACGGATATCAGCGGCCTGAAGAAGCGTTTGCGCGCCATGCCCGGCGTTGGGTTGTTTGAAACTTTTCCGTCATATGCGGCGGCTTTCCGCCGCCGCTTCGGCATCGAAAACGAGCAGGCGCTGGAGTTGTTCCACCAGACGGTGTCGATGAAGTCGGTGGGCAGCCTCACCGATTTTGTGCGCGAGCACATGCTGGAAGCCTTCGATGTGGAGTCGCGCATCGCGGCGCTGATCCATCATTTTGACGACCTGAATCGCGCGCATGAAGCGGTGCTCAAGACCAAGGATCAAGTCGCGCGCCTGTCGCCGCTGGTTGCCGATTGCGCGCGCTTCGATGAGTTGACGGCGCAAATCGGCGAATGGCGGAATTGCCGCGAGGCGCTGAAACCTTATTTTTCTTCGCTCAAGGCCGAGCTGCTGGAAAAACGGCTGCTCAACTTGAAAGAAGAAGCAGAGCGGCTCGATGGCAAAATTCAGGCACTGAGCAATGCCCGCAGCACACAGCAGGGCGAGCGCGACGACATCAAGCGCGCCATCGCGGAAAACGGCGGCGACCGCATCGAGCGTATCGCGGATGATATTCGCAGCAAGCAGCAAGAGAAAACCAGAAAGCTGGCGCGCGCGGAGCGTTATGCGGAGTTGGCGCAACGGCTGGAGATTATTTCCGCAAGCGATGTGGATGGCTTCGTCGGCAATCGCCACCGCCTCGCCGAGTTGCGCGAAACGTCTCAGGCGCGCGATGCGGAACTGCAAAACAAGCAGACCGAAGCGGGCGTCGACCTGCGCGGCCTCAAGCAGGAACACGAAACCATAGCAGCAGAACTCGTCTCCCTCAGAAAGCGGCGCAGCAATATTCCCGAGGCGCAAATCGCCATCCGGCGCATGCTTTGCGCGGCGCTCGATGTGGCGGAGGAAGCCATGCCATTTGCCGGGGAGTTGATCCAGGTGCGCGCCGAAGATGCCGCGTGGGAAGGCGCCGCCGAACGGTTGTTGCATAACTTCGGCGTTTCGTTGTTGGCGCCGGATAAACATTACACCGAGGTGGCTGCCTGGGTGGAGCAAACCCATTTGAAGGGGCGGCTGGTTTATTACCGCGTACGCGAACCTAAGGCTGATGATCACCCTTTCCTGCACCCCGATTCGCTGGCGCGCAAGCTCGCGGTCAAGCCCGATTCGCCTTTTTATGGCTGGCTGGAAGACGAACTGGCGCGCCGCTTCGACTATGCCTGTTGCGCGACGCTGGAGCAATTCCGCCGCGAACGCCAGGCGATTACCCGCGCCGGGCAAGTCAAGGCCGGTGCGGATCGCCACGAAAAAGATGACCGCCACCGTCTCGATGACCGCAGCCGCTATGTTCTGGGCTGGAGCAATGAAAACAAAATCGCTGCTTTTGAAAAACAGGCCAAGGGGCTGGAAGGGCGGATGCAATCACTTGCCGATATTATCGGCAAAGCGCAGGAAGAGCGAAACGCGCTGGCCGACCGCCTGCAATGGCTGGCGCAGATTGGGGAATACACCGATTTCAGCGAGCTTGACTGGCAGCCTGTTGCACTCGCCATTGCGGAGCTTGAGGCCGAAAAGAAAACGCTGGAAGCCGCATCCGATAAGCTGCAAACATTGGGCATCCAGCTCAAGGCGCTGGAGGAAAAACTTGGGCAGACGGAAAGCGATTTGGGCGAGCGCAACAAGGAACTTGCCCGCAATGAAGAGAAGCGGGAACAGGCGGATGCATTGCTCGTCGAATGCCAAATGTCTGTCGCTGCGCTTGATGCAGGCCAACGGGAAAAACGTTTCATCCAGCTTGGCGAACTGCGCACCGAAGCGTTGGGCGAACACACGTTAACTGTGGAGTCTTGCGACAACCGCGAGCATGACATGCGTGAATGGTTGCAAAAAAAGATCGATGGGGAAGACAAAAAACTCAAATATCTGCAAGAGAAAATCGTCAAGACCATGCAGGAGTACCGCAACAAATATCCGCTGGAGACAAAAGACGCGGATGCCAGCGTGGATGCGGCCCACGAATATCGCACCATGTTGCAACAACTTCAGGCCGACGACCTGCCGCGCTTCGAGGCGCGTTTCAAGGAATTGCTCAACGAAAACACCATCCGCGAAATTGCCAACTTCCAGTCGCAACTTGCGCGCGAACGGGAAACCATCCGCGAGCGCATCGAACGCATCAACGCCTCGCTCGCGCAGATCGACTACAACCCGAACCGCTACATCTTGCTGGAAGCGCAGATCAGCGCGGATATGGAGCTGCGCGATTTTCAGCAAGAGTTGAAAACCTGCACCGAGGGCGCGCTGACCGGTTCGGAAGACGCGCAATATTCAGAGGCGAAATTCCTGCAAGTGAAGGGGATCATCGAGCGCTTTCGCGGGCGCGAAGGCAGCACGGAACCCGACCGGCGCTGGATGCGCAAAGTCACCGACGTGCGCCAATGGTTCGTATTCTCTGCCTCCGAACGCTGGCGCGAAAATAACAGCGAGCATGAACACTATACCGACTCCGGCGGAAAATCCGGCGGGCAGAAAGAGAAGCTGGCCTACACCATCCTCGCGGCCAGCCTGGCTTATCAATTCGGCCTGGAGTGGGGCGCTGCACGCTCGCGCAGTTTCCGTTTTGTGGTCATCGACGAAGCCTTCGGGCGGGGTTCGGATGAGTCGGCGCGCTTCGGCCTGGAGCTGTTCAAGCGGCTCAACCTGCAACTGCTGATCGTCACACCCTTGCAGAAGATCCACATCATCGAACCCTTCGTCGCCAGCGTCGGCTTTGTCCACAACGAAAAGGGGCAGGATTCGCAATTGCGCAATCTCACCATCGAAGAGTACCGCGCCGAGCGGGATGCGAGGCGGGCATGAGCGACTGGTCCACACCTGACGACATCCGCAACCGGGTGCGCCGCGAGTGGGATAATTGCCATATTCTGGCCGCAATGCTGGGAGGTGAGCCAGTCTTCCCCATGCGAATCCCACTGAAAAAACCCAACACCAAAGCACTTTCCGAATATTTCGAATTGGCGCGGCAGTGGGTTGCAGAATTAACTGCGGCAGCCGGTTTTCAGTTGGAGTGGCGCGAATTCAACCACCGGCAACTGGGACGCAACCGTGTCCCTGTAGCCGCGATTGTTGAAAGCGAGCAGGATGGCCTGGCGCTGATCGGCAAGCTGCGCGATGCGGCCAAATTCCGTGAACTGGCCGCAACCATTTCTGGAATCTATCCGGCGCTTGTCCCGTGGCTAAGAAAGCGTCCGCTGGCGGTGTTAGACCATGCCGAAAACTGGCCGCGACTGATTGCCGTGCTGGATTGGATAGTGCGCCATCCCCGTTCCGGCGTTTACCTGCGCCAGATAGACGTTCAGGGTGTTGATACCAAGTTCATCGAGAGCCACAGGAGCCTGCTCGGCGAAATGCTGGATATCGTACTTCCACCAGAGGCAATTGACACTCAATTTGCCGGCGCAAACGGTTTCGCGTTGCGCTATGGTTTCAAGCCCAAACCGGTGCAGATACGCTTCCGCTTCCTGGATCAGAAGTTGTGCATACAAGGGCTGTCCGACATCACCGTGATAAGCGATGAATTCGCCCGGCTCGCACTGGCGGTGAAGAGGGTGTTCATTGCAGAGAACGAGATCAATTTCCTCGCCTTTCCCGAAGTACCAGACAGCTTGGTGTTGTTTGGATCAGGCTATGGCTTCGACCATCTTGCCCAAGCCGAATGGCTGCAAAGCAGGGAGATTTTTTATTGGGGCGACATCGACACCCACGGCTTTGCAATACTGGATCAATTGAGAAGCAAGCTTCCGGCGGTGCATTCCTTGCTGATGGATCGCGCGACCTTGCTGGAACACCAGGCATTCTGGGGAGGAGAGGATAGTCCGACAGCACGTGAACTGGAACGCCTGCGGCCAGAGGAATCGGCGCTATATGATGATTTGCGCTTCAACCGCATTGCACCCGCCTTGCGGCTTGAGCAGGAGCGTATCGGTTTCGCTTGGGTAGAGGCTGCTCTTGTGGGGGCAGGATTCCGTTGAGCAGGATTCCGTTGAGATGGAATTGGCTTGTGGCTGTCAAATGTCACACGAGGTGGCAGTGAATGGCGCGAAGAGCATCGGGAAGTTGTGTGCGGGAATCGCTGTTAACAGGAATATCGCCGAAAGGCGAATCGGGGTAAGCGGGATTATCCGGGTTCAATAGGCAATAACTCGCAAAACAACATGCACTGCCGATGATGGAAGGAAGCCGAAAGGCCCTCCTCCACATCTGCCCGCGAAAAGCGGCATCGCCATCGGGGCGGCCGACACCACCCTGATGCGCAACGACCTGTTGCTCAAGCGTCGGCAGCCTTATAATGGCAAGCGTAACGGAGAATGACAAATGGCCCAAACGGAAACCCTGCAACTCGACATTCACGGCATGACCTGCAACGGTTGCGTGAAAAACGTGACGGGCGTGCTGCAAAAAGTCCCCGGCGTAACCAGCGTGGAAGTCTCTCTGGAACAAAAGCGCGCCAGGATAGTCTACAGTCCGGCCCAGGCTGGACCCGGCCAGCTCAAGGCTGCGGTCGAAGATGCCGGATTTGATGTGGTTTGAATTGATTCGAGGAGGCATCACCATGAAACAGTCCAAGATAATACTCATGTTGGGCCTGGTTGTTGCCGTCGCTGGTTGCGCCAGCAGCAAATCCGGCGATACCTACACGCGCGACGAAGCGCGGCGGGTACAGAATGTCCAGATGGGCGTGGTGGAAGGCTCTCGCCCGATCAAGATTGAAGGCACCAAGAGCGGGATCGGCACCGGGGCGGGCGCTATTGTCGGCGGCATTGCCGGCAGCTCTACCGGGCAGGGCAAGGGCAGTTCGATCGGCGCCGTTCTGGGCGCGGTGGCGGGCGGCGTGGTGGGCGCGGCAGCCGAAGAAGGTTTTACCCGCGAGGAAGGAATGGAAATAACGGTAAGGCTGGAAAACGGGCGTTTGATTTCCGTGGTGCAGGGTGGCAAGGAGCAGTTTCAGCCAGGCGACCGGGTGCGCGTATTGGGGAGCGGTGGCGAAACGCGCGTCACGCATTGACAGGAACTACATACAGCATTTTCAAAACGCCTTCCTTCGCCCTTGCATGGTAATGGGGCAATTCACGCGGGTTATATCCCTATCTGGCTCAGGCTCTCCGGGCTTGGGCTGAGTCAGACTTAAACCCTGAACCATAACGTTGAGGAAAGAAAAAACATGTTGCACAATTCATCCACGCACTACGGCACCATCGCCCGCCTGCTGCACTGGGGCATGGCCGCGCTGATTATTCTGAGCCTTGTCGTTGTGGAGTTGCACGAATTCTTCCCCAAAGGGAGCGGCCCGCGCGCCGCCATGATGACAGTGCATTTTCAGATCGGTGTAACCGTGCTGCTGCTGATCTGGGTGCGCCTGGCCGTGATATTTACCGGCAAGGTGCCGCCGATTGTCCCTGCGCCGCCGCTCTGGCAGCATATCGTGGCCAAGCTCGCGCATCTGGCGCTGTACCTCGCCATGATCGCGCTTCCCATCCTCGGTATCGTCATGCAGCAGGCGGACGACAAAGCCGTCGCGCTGCTCGGTATGCAACTGCCGGGATTTGTTGGGGTGGATAAGGATTTTTCCAAAGTGCTCAAGGAAGTGCATGAAACATTGGGCAACATCATGATTGTCCTGATCGTCGCGCACGTTGCGGCGGCAATCTGGCACCACCGGGTGCAGAAAGATAACACCCTGTTGCGCATGTTGCCGCCACGGGCAAATTCTTAATTGGGCTGCGGCGCCGGGCTATCTGGCGGTATTGCCGCGCACGTGAGGCGCGGCGGGCTGATCGCTTATCCCACCGAATCCTGCTACGGCCTGGGCTGCGACCCGCGCAACCGCCGCGCGGTGCTGCGGTTGCTGAAGCTCAAAGGCCGCCCGCAGGGCAAGGGGCTGATTCTCATCGCCGGCAAGTTCGCGCAGCTTGCGCCTTACCTGTTCCCCCTCGCGGCAGACCAGCAGGACATGCTGCGGCGTGATGGCGCGCGCGGCATCACCTACCTCGTGCCCGCCAGGCCAAGCTGCCCGCGCTGGTTGCGCGGCGCGCACGAAACCCTGGCGGTGCGCATTACCGCGCACGCCGGGGCCGCCGCCTTGTGCGATGCGCTCGGCACGGCCCTGGTTTCCACCAGCGCCAACCGCAGCGGTCAGCGGCCGGCACGGACGTATGCACAATGCAGCAGGCTTTTCGGCGAGCGGGTGCGGGTGCTGCGCGGGCGGACAGGCAAACGCAGGAAACCTTCCACGATACGCGCGTGGATGGGCGGTAAAGTCGTTCGCGCGTGATCTGCAACCGGAGAATCCATGGATAGCACCGCAGTCAGAAAATTCTTGATCGGGTTACAGGACACGATCGTCGCCCGGATGGAACAAATTGACGGGATGAAGTTCATCCGCGACAGTTGGGATCGCCCGGAAGGCGGAGGCGGATGCTGCTGCATCCTAGAGGGCGGCAACGTGCTGGAGCGCGGCGGCGTGGCGTTCTCGCATGTGATGGGCGACAGGCTGCCGCCCTCCGCCACCGCGCACCGCCCGGAACTGGCCGGAAGCAGGTGGGAAGCGATGGGCGTGTCGCTGGTGCTGCATCCGCGTAATCCCTACGCGCCTGCCACGCACATGAACGTGCGCATGTTCATGGCGAATAAGCCCGGCGGGAAAACCGCGTTCTGGTTCGGCGGCGGCATGGACCTGACGCCTTATTACGGCTTTAACGAAGACGCGGTGCATTTCCACCAGACCTGCAAAAACTCGCTGGCGCCGTTCGGCGCGCACTTCCACCCGAAGTTCAAGAAATGGTGCGACGAATATTTTTTTCTCAAGCACCGCAACGAGCCGCGCGGCTCCGGGGGCATTTTCTTCGACGACTTGAGCGAACCGGACTTCGATACCTGTTTCGCCATCCAGCAAAGTGTGGCCAACCATTTTCTGCCCGCTTATGCGCCGGTTCTCGAACGCCGCAAGGATACGCCCTACGGCGAGCGGGAGCGCGATTTCCAGCTCTACCGGCGCGGGCGCTATGTCGAATTCAACCTGGTGATAGATCGCGGGACGATTTTCGGGCTGCAAAGCGGCGGTCGCACCGAATCCATCCTGCTGTCCATGCCGCCGCTGGTAAAATGGCGCTACAATTGGCAACCGGAGCAGGGAACGGCAGAAGCGGAATTGTATGAAAAATTCCTGGTGCCCAAAGACTGGGTATGAGTTGACGGGCGGTTTGGGGAGGTGGCAACCATGATTGAATTATTAAGGAGATTTTCAGTTGCGCTCCTGGCGCCCATGCTCTTTGTTGCTTCCCCTCACAGCAACGCGCAAGCCGTGGACTGCCGTTCCTGCCACGCTCCCGGCGGGGCTCCGGGGGCGGCGGATTTCAGCGCGATGTACGACAACCCAGAAATCCATCACCGTATCGGCATTCCCTTTCCCGCCGGCGCGCAGGGCTTCACGGTGCCGGACGGGCAGGATGTTGATGTCACGTTTTTCGACAGAAACCATAATGGCATACCCGATATGGACGAGGTGCAATTATTCGATTCGATTGCCGCCATGATGGTGATCGAATGCGCCACCTGTCACATGGAGCATGGCGATGGGCCGCCCGTACTCCTCCACCCCCCGAAATATCTCCGCTTCAAAAATACCGGCAGCGCGCTCTGCACGACCTGCCATACCATGTGATGCTGGCAGCCTGACTGGCCATTTCTGAACCCGGCCTGCGGCCTCATTGCGGCTGCCCGCGCTCCGAGAGCAGGTCGCCGAGGCTGCCGAGCGCTTTCGCGTGGTCGGGGTTGATGCTCAGAGCCTTGCGGTAGCTGGCTTCCGCCTCTTCGAACCGCCCGAGACCCCTGAAGGCATTCCCCAGGTTGTAGTGCGCATCGGTAATATCCGGGTTGAGCGCAAGAGCGCGACGGAAGCTCTCCACCGCCGCATCCGGCTTGCCTTGCGACAGTAGCGCGTACCCCAGATTATTGTGTGCCACGGCGATATCCGGTTTGATGGCAAGCGCTTTATTATAGAGTTCGATTGCCGCATCGAGCCTGCTTTGTGCGTGGGGCGCCGAACCCGATCCGCCGGGTTTGGCCGGATCGGTTTCTCCGGATTGATAGCCTGATGCCGGCGATTGCTCCATCTGCCACAGCCGCTCATAGGCGAGCCCCATGTTCACCAGCGGTTCTGCGGCAGCCGGCATCAGTTTGCTGGCGCGACCGAAAGCCTGCAACGCATCCTCCGCACGCCCCAGATCAATCAGCGTGACACCCTTGTTCATGTATATTTCATAGTCATCCGGCGCAAGCCCGAGCGCGGCCTCGTAGGAGGCCAGCGCCTCCTCGAAGCGACCCTGAATTCTCAGCGTATTGCCGAGGTTGTAGTGGGCGGGCATGAAGCCGGGATCGAGCGCAATGGCTTTGCGATACATGCGTTCGGCTTCTGGAAACTTTCCTTCGCCCAACAGGATATTCCCCTGGTTCTTGATGGAGGCGGGAGTTTCTTTGGAGCTGTAAAACAAATCGTACATGGCAAATCCTTATCAAATACTCATAACGATCATGGCGCAGGCCACCTCGAATGATGAATCGTCTGCGCCATGATCGTTCCCTCACATCCCGCGACACGTTACTGATAGAACTACTAGCCATATATGGACGCCCCCGGAACTGCAATAGCTTTCACTCGGTTTTGACAGAAATAGATAAAGATTGCAGCCATATATCCGGGCTCTGTTTGCGGCATCTAGCCGCTGCCCCTGATGGAATCCGCTGGTCGGGGCTCTATCATTCGAACGCACTCAAAGTGCCTTG